>CAKPHO010000004.1 GCA_934162195.1 uncultured Bacilli bacterium | reverse complement strand
AAGTACTAGAAGGCGAATATCAAATAACAAGTGATGGAAATCTATGTAGAGATAAAAGTGCAAGTTGTTCAGATGATGATAAGATTAAAATTGAAATGAATGGTAAAAAACCAACATCAGGAAAAATAAAGATAACAAATGGAAGTGTTGATCAATCATCATCAAATATGACAATAGGAGATTATGATGTTACATATAATTCTACTAGGAAAACATATGAAGCAACAGAGAAAGAAAGTAGTACAACACCAGATACACCACAAGTAGAAGTATTGTGTACATCAAAAACAGCAGCAACAACAGGGAATGTACCAAGTGGTAATTATGCCTATGGAGATGAATATACATGTGAATTAGGTGATAATGATGCAAAAACATTCTTTGTACTAGAAACAAATGGAGATAATGTATCATTAATCATGGATAGAAACATAGATTCAAATGGTAAAGGAACAACAAGTGGAGGAAATACAGTAGCTTGGTGTAAATCAGGAAGTAATAATACATGTGCTGCAGATAGAGCATTAGAATACTTAAAAACAAGTACAACAGGATGGACAAAATTAACAGAATCACAAATAAGCTTACCTTCATATGATCAAATATATAAAGCTGCGGGTAATAAAACTTCGGGATTATCAACATGGTTATATGGAAATTTAAATAGTAGTAGTGCTCCATACGCTTATTGGACATCAACCCCTTTTGCGTCTGACTCTTTCTACGCTTGGTTTGTGTTCTGCGACGGCTCCTTGAGCTACAACCGCGTCGGCAACTACTACGACTATGGCGTTCGCCCAGTTATAACTGTCTCAAAATCTAATCTCTCATAAAGGTAATTGAATAGAAATAGAAGATGATATAAATGTCAATGTGTGAAGTACATCGATTGATGAATAAGTAAGTCGAACTTGTTGGCTTGTAATAGGCAAAAATCTTTAGTTTTTGCCGTTAGGTAGGTGCCGATTTGAGAATTCAAATCGGCTGGCTACCGTTAAATTTGGTTATAGAAGTATTAAAATCTAAATTAAGTTAAGCAATTAAAATCATGAATTTTCATGATTTTTTTCATTAAATATATTAAATAAATATTATAAATATGTTAAAATAATTAGTAGTAGACTTAGGGGGCGTAGTATGGAAGAAAAGCTAAATATTCTTTTGAATCAGATAAAGTATGATGATTTAAATAAATCATCTTTTAATGGTGGAAAAATAGAACAAATAAAAGGTAATAGAAGTCATGATAATTATTGCTTTTATATAGATTTAGAGAGTCCTCTAAGTATTGATGCTTATCTTGAATTTAAAGAAAAACTACCTCTAGGTTTTCCTACAGTAAAGAATGTTAGTTTTAAATTAAATTTAAAAAATTATACTGTGGATAATATTAAAGAATATATTAATTTATTTATGGATGAATATACTAAAGAAAATCCTTTACTTTCAATGTTTAAAGATAATAAATGTGAAATAGATAATGATAAGATTATATTTGAAGTAGGTAATCTTGCAGAAAAAATGAAGTTGAGTAGTCTATCTTCTAAATTATTAGAAGATTTAGAGAATATCGGTTTTAAAGATCTAGATGTAATGATTAATGTTAATGCGGAAATAAATAATAGTATTACTGAAGAAATAAAGGAAAGTTTGAAAGTAGAAATAAAAGAAGAAGCAAAAAAAGAAGTGGTTAAAAATGATAAACCAGTTTATAATCGTTCTAGTAAAAAATCAGATGATCCAAATGTTATATTAGGAAGATTAATTGATGGTAAAGTATCAACAATCAATACAATATTCTCAGAAGAAGACAATGTTACAGTTGATGCCTATGTATTTGGTGTAGATTATTTTGAATCATCTAAATCTGATTTTAGAATTATCACTTTAAAAATCACTGATAATACAGATAGTATGTACTGCAAAGTTTTTGTTAGAGGAGATAGTGAGTATTCGACTTTAAAGAAAGCTTTAGGTGTTGGTAGTTGGTTAAAAATTAGAGGTTACACTAAAAATGATACTTTTTCTAAAGAACTTGTATTAAATGCTAGGGATATAAATAAATTAGATAAAAAAGTAGAAAAAATAGAAGACAAGGCAGAAGTAAAAAGAGTTGAACTTCATGCTCACACGATGATGAGTCAAATGGATGGGTTAACAAAAATAGATTTAGGTAAGCATACTTGTGAACTTGTTAGCCGTGCTATAGACATGGGATATCGTGGTGTTGCTATTACAGATCATAATGGATGTCAAGCTTTTCCAATAGCTTATGGAATAATTAATTCATATAATAAAAAACAAGAAGATCCAAGCAAAAAATTTAAAGGTTTATATGGTACAGAATTAACACTTGTTGATGATACTATCAATATTGTTGTAAGACCTACTGATCTTCCTTTAGAAGGAACAACTTTTGTTGTATTTGATACAGAAACAACTGGTTTTAATGCGGCTGGTGGAGATCAGATGATTGAAATTGGTGCTGTTAAAATATGCGATGGAAATATAATTGATAGATTTGATGAATTAATTGATCCTGGGTGCCATATTCCTGATAAAATTACTAATTTAACATATATTACTGATGAGATGGTTAAGGGTAAAGATAATGAAGAGACTGTTACTCGTAAGTTTTTAGAGTGGGCAGGAGACCTTCCTATGGTAGCGCACAATGCAAAATTTGATATTTCTTTTATTGAAATGGCAATGAAGAAATATAATTTAGGTGAATTTAAAAATACTGTAGTAGATACGTTACAACTTTCAAGGGCTATAGATCAAGGATATGCTCGTCATGGTTTATCAGCTTTAGTTAAACGTTATAATGTACCTTGGGATGAAGATGCTCACCATCGTGCTGATTATGATGCGGAAGGAACAGCTCTTGTTTATGATAAGATGATGAAAAAATTAATTGCTCAAAATTATGAAAAAATTAGTGACTTAGAAAGATTGATTTCTAAAGATGAAATTCATAAGTTTGGACGTACTTATCATTTTAATGCTATTGCTGTAAATAAAAAGGGATTAAAGAATTTATTCAAAATAATATCTTTAGCTAATACTGTATATCTTTATAAAACACCACGTATCTTACGTAGTAAGTTAGAAGAATTAAGAGAAGGATTGCTTATTGGTAGTGGATGTTATGAATCAGAGGTATTTATAGAAGCTAGAAGCAAAGAAGGACAAGAACTTACTAATATCATCAATTTCTATGATTATGTTGAGGTTCAACCACCAGAAGTATATAATCACTTAATTCAAACTAGTGATTTTAAAGATGAAATTGAACTTGAAAATCATATCAAAAAAATTGTGGACGCTGTTAAAGACGCTGGTAAGATTATGGTTGCCACGGGTGATGTGCATCATTTTACACGAGAGGATAAAATTTACCGTGAAATAATTGTCAATCAAAAAGTACCTGGAGGAGGAAGACATCCACTTGCTCGTAACAATATTACTAACATTCCATCTCAACACTTTAGAACAACAGAAGAAATGCTTAGTGATTTTAGTTTCTTAGATAAAGATTTAGCGTATGAAATAGTTGTTACTAACACTAATAAAATATTAGATATGGTTGAAGAAATAGAGGTTATTATTGATACAAATGGAATCCCATTCTCACCTCGTGTAAAAAGTGATGATGGAAAATCTTACTTAGATTGTCCTCGTGTTGTTACAGACTTAGTATTTGAAAAAGCTGCTGATTGGTATGGTGAAAACTTACCATACAACATTGAAGAACGTATTGCTAAAGAGTTATATGGTGATATTGTTTATAAGTGTTTTAGTGATAGAATAAAAGAAGCTAATCCTAGTATTAGTGATGAAGAATTTAATAAAGAAGTATTTGGTAAAGTACATGAAACAATAGTTGCAGGTTTTGATAAAGTAAAAGAAGTATTATCTAGTTATCTTAAAGATAAATGGACAGAAGAAGATGGAGAATTAACTGATGAAGCTTTAAATAAAAAATTAAAGAAAGAACTTGGAGGTATTATTGGTGGAGGATTTGATCCAATATACTTAATTGCTCAACGTTTAGTTAAACACTCTAATGATGATGGCTATTTAGTTGGTTCCCGTGGTTCTGTTGGTTCAAGTTTTGTTGCAACTATGATGGGAATAACAGAAGTAAATCCACTTCCAGCTCATTATCGTTGTCTAAATTGTAAGACTAGTGTTTTTAATGACGACAATGGTAATCCACTAGGAGCTACTTATTCAAGTGGATTTGATCTTCCCGATAAAAAATGTCCTAATTGTGGAGAAGCTATGTATAAAGATGGTCAAGATATGCCATTTGCTACATTTCTTGGGTTTAATGCTGATAAGGTACCAGATATAGACTTAAACTTCTCTGATTTAAACCAAGCATCTGCTCACGAATATACCAAAGTATTATTTGGTGTTGATAATGTTTACCGTGCTGGAACAATTGGTACAGTTGCGGATAAAACAGCGTTTGGTTATGTAAAAGGTTATTGTGAAGATAAAGGTATAACAATGAGAACAGCGGAGGTTGAAAGACTAGCTATAGGTTGTACTGGTGTTAAAAGAACAACAGGACAACATCCAGGAGGAATAGTTGTTGTTCCAGATTATATGGAAGTATCTGATTTTACACCATTCCAATTTCCTGCTGATGATCCAACAAGTCCATGGCGTACAACACACTTTGATTATCATGCCATAGATCAAGATTTATTAAAACTTGATATTTTAGGACATTCAGATCCAACCCAACTTCGTATGATTCAAGATTTAACTAAAACCGACATTTTGAAAGTTCCAATGGATGATAAAGAAACAATGAGTATCTTTACATCAACTAAAGCCTTAGGTGTTACAACAGAACAAATAATGAATGATACAGGAACACTTGGGATACCTGAATTTGGTACGCCATTTACAGTAAGTATGGTAGCTGAGACTAAGCCAACGACATTTGCCGAACTTATTAAGATTTCTGGTCTTTCACATGGTACTGATGTATGGTTGGGTAATGCTCAAGAATTAATTAAAAATAATATTGTACCATTTAAAGAGGTTATCGGATGTCGTGATGACATTATGGTTTATCTTATGTATCATGGAGTCGCACCAATTAAGGCCTTCAAAATAATGGAGTTTGTACGTAAAGGTCGTGCTAGTAAAGATCCAGATACCTGGGCAGGACATAGAGAAACAATGGAAAAAGCTGGTATTGAACCTTGGTTTATTGATTCTTGTCAAAAGATTAAGTATATGTTCCCCAAAGCTCATGCTGCTGCTTATGTTATAAGCGCATTTAGAATAGCTTGGTATAAAGTACATATGCCAGTATATTTCTATGCTTCATGGTTAACATCTAAAGCTACTGATGTAGATGTTGAAGTAATGATAAAAGGCTATGACGCTATTAAAGCTAAGATAATTGAAATCCAAAATAAAGGTTATGATGCAACTAACAAAGAAATGGGACAACTTGAAAGTTTGAAAGTTTGTTTAGAAGCAACAGCACGTGGTATTAAATTTTTACCAATTGATCTTAATAAAAGTAATTCAACCGTATGGGGAGTAAAAGATGATACTAGTATTTATCCACCATTCTCATCTATTGATGGGCTAGGTGATACAGTCGCTAATAACATTGTCGCAGAACGTGAAAAAGGAACTTTCTTAAGTATTGAAGATTTACAAAAACGTGGAAAGATTTCTGGAACATTAATTGAAAAAATGCGTTCAATGGGCATTCTAGATGGTATGGATGAATCAAGTCAACTTAGTTTGTTTTAAAAACCGTAAAAATTACGGTTTTTTAATTTGATAAAAAGGAAATGGGAAAGTTATCTCGTATATTATAATTAGAAGGAGGTGATCATGAATTACTATAGAGAAATAAAAGAGGAACTTATAAATAACGAGATAACAAAGAGAGTAAAAGATTATAGTAAAAATAGAAGTGATTTAAATACATATTATAATGTAGGTAAGTTATTATCCGAAGCAGGTAAACATTATGGTGAAGGTATTATTAAGGAGTATTCAAATAAATTGACTAATGATTTGGGTAGGGGATATAATGAGACTTCTTTAAAAAGAATGAGGCAGTTTTATTTAGCAATTGAAAAAGGTGCCCCACTGGGCACCTTTTAAACTGGAGTCATTATGTAGAGTTATTACCATTAAAAGATGTTAATAAAATCAATTATTATATAAAAATAATTATTAATCAAAATCTCAGTAAAAGGGAGTTAAGAGAAAGAATCAAAAATAAAGAATATGAAAGATTAGACGAAAAAACAAAAGAAAAGTTGATTAATAACGAGGAACCTAAAGTAAATGATTTAATAAAGAATCCTATTCTAATTAAGAATACCTATGATTATAAAAAGATATCGGAGAAGATATTACAAAAGTTGATACTTGAAGAGTTATCAGGGTTTATGAAAGAATTAGGTGTTTGCTTTTGTTATATAGAAAGTGAATACAAAATAAAAATAGTAGATAGATATAATTATATAGATTTATTACTTTATAATATTAATTATAATTGTTATGTAGTAATATAACTGAAAGTAACAGAGTTAAAGAAAGAACATAGGGGACAAATAGAAACATATATGAATTATGTTGATAAGAATATAAGAAGAGTAGACCAAGATACAACAATAGGAATAATTATATGTAAGAAAGATAATAAATCTATAATGGAATACTGTAGTGATGATAGGATATATCAAAGAGTGTATGAGTTAGTGTAAAGAAAAGAAAATGTGATTGACAATAAAAAAACCTAGCTATATAATTAAAATGTAAAGTAAAGAGTAGGAGGACAAATTATGAAAAAAAGAGGATTTACTTTAATCGAATTACTAGCGGTAATAGTAGTGCTAGCAATAATAGCATTAATAGCAACACCAATAGTAATGAATACAATCAAAAAATCAAAGAAAGGAGCAGCTGAGAGAAGTGCGGATAGCTACATAAAACAAGTAGAAACAGTAGTAGCAACCGAAAGACTTGAAGGAAACATCTTAGAAGGTGAATATATAATTCAACCAGATGGTAATTTGTGTCCACTATCAGGATGTGGAGAAAATGATAAAGATAAAGTTATTATAGAGATGGAAGGAAATAAACCATCAGGCGGAACAATAACAATAAATAATGGTCAAGTAACAAATAACTCAACAATGACAATAGGAGAATATGATGTAAGTTATGATGAAACAACAAAGAAATATACTGCCACAAAATTAGAAACATATTCTATAAAATATAATCTAACAAATGTAAGTGGAGATAATAATAATGGATCAAGTATAACAACAAAAGGTGTTAAAGTGTTAAAATTTACTGCTAATTCAGGATATGTTTTACCAGATAGTGTAACAGTAGCAGGAGCAACAAGTGTATGGGATAAAACTACCGGAACATTAACATTATCCAAAGTAAATGGTGATGTAACTGTAACAATAATAGGAGAAGAAATGCCTCCATATACAAATGGAGAAGTAGTATATTTTAATGTAACAACAGGAGAAAAATGTTCATCGTCTGATTATACAGAAACTCAAAGTAATACAGGAGTAAAAGAGGGCTGTTTGAAATTTTATGCTTTCAATGATGATGGAGGAAATATAGTAAGCTTGTTATTAGATCATAATACTTCAAATTTAATCGCATGGGATTCAACAAAAACTATAGTTGATGGTCCCAAAGATGTATTGACGAGGTTAAAAAAAGATACAGAATCATGGCAAGGAACTATAACACCATCAAATTATACAATGGATCAATCAGCACAGTATAGTAAAGCAAACTATACAATAGATTATAGTAGTTATAAAGCAAGATTAATAACAGCTAATGAAATAGCTAAAATAACAGGAAATTTATCTTTTGATGAAAGGAATGCTTATCGTATGTTTTATTTTGATACAAATACAACAACAGCAAGTACAACATGTACAAGTGGAAACACAACAGGATGTAAATATGGATGGTTATATGATAGAACAAGAACAAATTGTACAACATATGGATGTTTAAATAATTCGGATAGCGTAAGTGGCAATTATTGGACAGCTTCTTCTTATTCTGGATCATCTCCTAATGCATGGCTGGTTAATGAACAAGGACAACTAATCAGCAATAATGTTCATCAGTATTTTAGTTATGGTGTGCGCCCAGTTATAGAAGTATTAAGAACTAAAATATTATAAAAAGCAAATTTATATATTTTTAAATATTAATAAAAAATCATGGAAAAAAGTTTTCTGTGATTTTTTGTTTGTAAAAAAGGAAATAGAGAAGTTATCTCGTATATTATAAGTAGGAGGAGGTAATCATGAATTACTATAAAGAAATTAAACATGAACTAATAAATAACGAGATAACAAAAAGGGTAAAAGATTATAGTAAAAATAGAAGTGATTTAAATACATACTATAATGTAGGTAAATTATTATTTGAAGCAGGTAAACACTACGGTGAAGGTATTATTAAGGAGTATTCAAAAAGATTAACAAGCGAATTAGGTAAAGGTTATAATTTTTCCTCGTTAAAGAGAATGAGACAATTTTATTTAATTGTGTCAAAAAGTGCGACAGTGTCGCACCTATTGACATGGAGTCACTATGTGGAACTACTGCCACTTGATAATATTAATGAAATCAATTATTATGTACAAATATCTTTAACTCAAAATATGTCAGTGAGACAGTTGAGAGAAAGAATAAAAAATAAAGAATATGATAGATTAGATGAAAAGACAAAAGAAAAATTAATGAGTAATGAAGAACCTAAGGTAAATGATTTAATAAAGAATCCCATTCTAATTAAGAATAGTTATGATTATAAAGAAATATCAGAGAAGATATTACAAAAATTAATACTTGAAGATTTACCAAACTTTATGAAGGAGCTAGGAGAAGGTTTTAGTTTTATAGATAGTGAATATAAAATAAAAATGGGAGATAAGTATAATTATATAGATTTACTTTTATATAATGTTAAATATAAGTGTTATGTAGAAGTAGAACTAAAAGTGGCTGAATTAAGTTATAAGCATACAGGTCAAATTCAAAATTATATGAATTATATAAATCATAATGTTAAAAATATTGACGATAATGAAACTGTTGGAATAATTATTTGCAAAAAAGAAAATAAGTATGTAATAGAATATTGTAGTGATAGTAGGATAATATCGAGAAGGTATGAATTAGTTTAAATTATTTTACTTCGAAAGTAGTTTCATCAATAAATTTATAATTAGTCATATATTTAAGCTGTCTTACTAATCTAAATAAAGCGTCATCTTTAGCTTTCGCTTCTAACATAATATCAATATTAAAATTTAAATGTTTGATAGATTCTAAAAAATTAATAAAATCTTCGGGATTAATATAATCATGATGACTTCGCATATCTTTTTTTGTTTTATTTTTTGGACTAGAAAAATGTATCTTAGGATTTATATCAGTCCAAGTTGAAAATATTTGCTTATAATAATCATCAATATTTAAATTATCATTATTACAAATGTGGTGATGATAATCTAGAACCATTGGTCTATTTATCTTTTGACACAGATATAAAGTATCTTTAATATTAAAAATTTTATCATCATTTTCCACAATAATACAGTTTTTTATATTTTGTGGTAACTTATTAAAATTATTGATAAATCTTGTTAATGATTGTTCCTTTCCAAATACATTACTTCCAACATGAAGAATCAAATTTTTATTTTTGATATTAAGCGCATCCAAAATATTATAATGATATTTTAGTATTTCAAAGGTGTTTTCTAATACTTCTTTTTTAGTACTATTTAAAACGGTAAATTGATCGGGATGCATATCAATGCGCATCATATATTTATTAATTTTATTTCCTATTTTATTATATAAATCTTTATAGTTGGTAATATAATCGAAATTTACATCTTTCATTGTTGCAAGCGGTATTAAATTAGATGTTAGTCTATAAAAATGAATATTATTTTTAATATTATAATCTATTATCTTATTTAAAGATTCTAAATTCCTTTTTATAATTTCATCTATTTTTTTATTTTTATTTTTTTCTTTTAAATAATTAGTATAATTTATAGTATGAGATGTTGTAACATCTAATGCTTTACTAATTGAAACGTATCCTAGTTTTATAATCATATTTTCACCAGTATTAGTATATCTTTATATATAAAAAATATGTTATAATAAAAATGGTGATAACATGAAGAAGATAATTTTAGTAGATGGTAATAACTTATTGTTTAGAAGTTATTATGCAACTGCTTATACTGGCAATTTAATGAAAAATAGTAAAGGTTTTCCAACTAATGCACTATTTGGATTTACTAATATGATTAATAAAATATTACATGAAGAAAATCCTACTCACATTATAGTTGCGTTTGATAAAGGTAAAACATTTAGGCATGAAAAATATGCTGATTATAAAGGTGGTAGAGGAGAAACTCCTGATGAATTAAAAATGCAGTTTCCTATTGCTAAAGAGTTATTAACGTATATGGGAATAAAATACTATGAAATTGATAATTATGAAGCAGATGATATTATCGGAACATTCGCTAAATTTTGTGATGATGAAGATGAATTTATTGGTACCATTGTAAGTAGTGATAAGGATTTATTACAGTTAATTTCTTCTGATGTTGATATAAAGTTATTAAAACAAAAAGATTATATTAGGTATAATGAGGAAACTTTTAAAGAGGCTTATGGTATAGAACCTATTAGAATTATTGATCTTAAAGCACTTATGGGGGACTCTTCAGATAACATTCCGGGCGTTAAAGGAATAGGTGAAAAAACAGCTTTAAAGCTTCTTCAACAGTATGGTAGCCTAGATAATATATATCAAAATATAGATAGTATAAAAGGCGCTACTAAGCAAAAATTAATGGATGACAAAGATAATGCCTATAAAAGTTTTGACCTTGCTACTATTGTAAGAGATGTTCCAATGGAAATAGACATTAAAGATGTAGTTTTAAAAGAAAAAAATAGTGAAAAATTAAATAGTTTATATGAAGATTTAGAGTTTTATTCATTCTTAAAAAAAGAAAAAGAAGAAAAAAAGATAGTTAGAGAAACTAACGTTACAATTGTTAAGAATATAAATGAAGTTCCTAAGATAGAAGAATGTGCCTTTTATTTAGAAATTTTAGGAACTAATTATCATAAATCAGAAATAATAGGTGCTGGTGTTTATAACCAAGATGTAAGTTTATATATTCCATTTTCTATTTTGAAAGATTGTAAAGACTTACTTACTAATACAGTAAAAAGTGTATATGACTTAAAAAAGACATATGTTGCTTTAAAGTGGAACAATATTGATATTACCAATGTAAATTTTGATACTATGATAGCGTCTTCTTTACTTGATTATAATGTAAAAGATGATATTGCTTATCTTTCTAATCAAATGGGATATGATTTAGATTTTTATGAAAATGTCTATGGTAAGGGTGTTAAATTACATATCCCAGATGAAATAGAAGTGGCTAAAAACTGTATAAATAAAGCTAGATTTGTTTATGAAACCAAAAAAGAATTATTAAATAAGTTAACAGATGAAGAAATGTTAGAGTTATATGATGATATAGAACATCCTTTAATCACTGTTTTGGGTGATATGGAATATAATGGTGTATATGTTGATAAAAGTATTTTAGAAGAAATGGGTAAAGAAATAGAAATAAAATTAGAACTCTTAAGCAAAGATATTTATAATCTTGCTGGAGAAGAGTTTAATATTTCATCTCCGTTCCAGCTTGGTGATATTCTTTTTGATAAGCTTGGATTACCTCATGGTAAAAAAGGTACTAGGGGATATTCTACTGCTATAGATGTTTTAGAAAAAATAAAAGATAAACATCCAATTATAAACTTAATTATTGAACACCGCAATTTAACAAAATTGAATTCAACATATATTGAAGGTTTAATAAATAGTATTATGCCTGATAATAAAGTTCATACTATTTATACACAAGCTTTAACTAGAACTGGACGTTTGTCTTCAATCGAACCTAACTTACAAAATATACCAGTTAGGGATGAATACGGAAAATTAATAAGAAAAGCCTTTATTCCATCACCTAGTTCAATTATCGTAAGTGCGGATTATTCACAAATAGAACTTAGAATTTTAGCATCAATTGCTAATGTAGAGGCATTAAAACAAGCGTTTAAAGAAGGAAAAGATATTCATAGTAAAACAGCTAGTGATATATTTAATATACCAATTGATATGGTTACTAAAAATATGCGAAGAATAGCTAAAGCTGTTAATTTTGGTATTATTTATGGAATAAGTGGTTTTGGTTTATCAGAAAATATTGGAGTGTCTACAAAAGAAGCTAAAGAATTTATTAATAATTACTTAGAAACATACCCTGGAATAAAAAAATATATGGATGATACTATTGCTAAAGCAAAAGAAGTTGGGTATGTAAGAACTTTGTTTAATCGTAAGAGAATTATTCCTGAATTAAATAATAAAAATTATATGATAAGAAGTGCTGGAGAAAGAATTGCATTAAATACACCAATTCAAGGTACTAGTGCAGATATTATAAAAAAAGCAATGATTGAAGTTGATAAAAAATTTAAAGAAAATAATATTAAAAGTAAAATGATTTTACAAGTTCATGATGAACTTATATTTGATACTTTGAAAGAAGAAAAAGAAAAAGTATGTGAAATAATTGAAAGTGTTATGGATGCAGATTATAATATCAATGTTCCTTTAGAAATTGATATAGAAAGTGGTGAGAATTGGTATCAAGCCAAATAGTTTATGAAAAAAGAAAATAAAGTAATGTTAACTAGTATGATAGTTAATTCTTTTCTTTCTATTATTAAAATAATAGTGGGAATAGTAGGTAAATCATCAGCACTTATAGCAGATGGGATTCATTCTTTTAGTGATTTATTTACAGATGTTTTTGCAATATTTGGCAATTTACTTAGTAGAAAACCCGCTGATTTAAAACATCCTTTTGGTCATGGTAAGTTAGAATATTTAACCAGTATTGGAATTGGATTAGTTATTTTATTTGTAGGATTTTCTATTATATATAACTCATATAACAATAAAATAGTAATTCCTAGTATTTTAGTAATTTTAGTAAGTTTGTTTACCATTGTTTCTAAATATTTACTTGCTCATTATATAACAAGGAAAGGAAAAGAATATAAGAATAACATTTTGATATCCAGTGGATGCGAGTCATCAATGGATGTTTTAAGTTCGCTTGTTGTTCTAGTATCCACAATTTTAATGCTCTTTTCTGATAAAATTGAATGGTTTAAATATGCAGATAAGGTTGCAACTATCGTAGTAGGGTTATTTATTGTAAAAGTAGGATTTGATGTTTTAAAAGAAAATATTAGTAATATTTTAGGAGAACAAGAAATAGATCCTGTATATTTAGAAAATATAAGAAAAATAATAACAAGTGAAAAAGAGATAATGTGCGTTGATAAACTTACATTAATAAAATATGGTTATTATTTTAAAATTGTTTGTGAAGTAGGAATGAGTGGCAATTTAAGCTTGAAAAGAAGTCATGATGTTTTAGAAAAAATAGAAAATAAATTAAAAAAAGATGATGAAAGAAATAAATATATAACTATTCATGTTAATCCATATGATGATTAAAATATAATTAATATTACAATAGTTGTTAATATCAAATTAATACATCTTTTTAAAAATAATGATTTCAAATTAAAAATTAAAATGTTTTTATAATTACATAAAAGAAGATTTATCTATTTTACCGTAGTTTTTGTGGAAAAACAGACAAAATATATCATTTGTGCCATAATTAAATGAAGAAAGAAAACAATCTAAGAGAAAAATAAAAAAATTTAATATATCTCGTTGCCAAAAGAAATATTGTTAATTATATTTGGAAAAGTGCAAATCTAGAGGGAATTAGAGTAACTTACCCTGAAACACAAGCTATTTATGATGATGGGATTGTCAATAGTTTAACAGTCGATAAGATTTTGGCAATTAATAATTTAAAGTATTCGTGGCAATTTATATTAGAAAATGAGGAAATTGATTACGATTTTAAAGTGTTATGTTATTTGCTAATAAAATAATGATAGATAATGGCTGTGGAATAATTACAATTTCGCAGGAAAATCAACCAACATTTTTTGAAAAACTTATTAAATTCTATGAAATGGGAGATAATAGTGATTTAAAACAATGAATTTATGATACAAGCATTGATGGAATTGATTTAAATAACAATTAAAATGTACATTGGAAGTAAAATTTATAGGTAGCACTTAATCTTAAAGTAGATTAAGTGCTATTTTTGATATTAAAAAAGTTTTTTCAAGTTTTAAAAAACAAGTATACGTGATATAATAAAATAGGATTGGAGGCAGTTATGAATTACACAGATATAGATACAGGGTTAACAAAAAAGCAAGTTGAAATTCGTAAAAAACAAAAGTTAGTTAATTATAATTCAGAAGTGCCTACAAAGGGTATAAAAGAAATTATAAGAGATAATATATTTACACTTTTTAATTTACTAAATTTAGTTTTAGGTCTATTAATTTTTTTAGTAGGATCATATAAAAATCTACTATTTTTAGGCGTTGTTATATGTAATACATTAATAAGCATTTTTCAAGAAATAAGAGCTAAGATAGAAATAGATAAACTATCTATTATTGCAGAGACAAAAGTAAATGTAAAAAGAGATGAAAAAGAAAATACTATAGGTATTAATGAAATTGTTATTGATGATATTATAAATTTTAAAGTTGGTAATCAAGTAGTTGTTGATAGTGTTGTAAGAAGTGGTAGAGTAGAAGTTGATGAATCATTTATAACGGGAGAATCTAAGCCACGTGCAAAGAAAACTGGTGACACTATTCTTTCTGGAAGTTTTATTGTAAGTGGAAAATGTTTAGCCCAAGTTATACATATCGGAGAAGATAACTATACATCTAAAATAACTAATGGAGCTAAATATATAAAAAAAATAGATTCTTTACTTTTAAATTCATTAAATAAAATCATAAAGTTAGTTTCTATAGTTATAATTCCTTTAGGACTTCTACTTTTTATCAACCAATTTTTTATCATTCATCAATCATTTTCTAATGCTATAGTAAATGTTGTAGCCGCATTAGTTGCAATGATTCCTGAAGGTCTTGTATTACTTACTAGTACAGCTTTAGCTGTTAGTTCGATTAAACTTGCGCATAATAAAGTTTTAATTAAGCAATTATATTCAATTGAATCTTTAGCACGCGTTGATACAATATGTTTTGATAAAACAGGTACTCTTACGGAAGGTGTAATGGAAGTAAGTAAATATATTCCTCTTACTAATAAAAAATATGATGTTAAAGAAATAATGAGTGAAATATGTAATGTTTTTGATAATGAAAATGAAACTATGGCTGCTTTAACCCGTTATTTTGGCGTTCGTAATAATTATAAAGTAGAAAAAAGTATACCATTTTCATCAGATCGTAAATACTCTAAAGTTAGCTTTGAAACTTTAGGAACATATATTTTAGGTGCTCCGGAAATAATATTAAAAGAAAAGTATAACGATTATGATATTGATAAATATGTTAAAGAAGGAAGAATAGTCCTTTTAGTAGAAGAAAAATATAAAGATATTTATCCTATTGCAATTATTTTAATTCAAGATAAAATCAGAAAAAATGTGTTGAAAACAATCGAGTATTTTAAAAAAGAAAATGTAGATGTTAAAATAGTATCTGGTGATAATCCTAAAACTATTTTAAATATTGCAAACAGATTAAATCTTGGTATTAAAAAGTATAAAGATGTATCAAAATTAAGTGATGAAAAGTTAGAAGAGATAGTAGAAGATTATTCAATATTTGGACGTGTTAGTCCATATCAAAAGAAAACTATAATTAATGCTTTAAAGAAAAAAGGGCATAAAGTAGCAATGATAGGTGATGGAGTTAATGATGTTCTGGCATTAAAAGAAGCTGATTCAAGTATAGCTTTAAATAATGGTAGTGAAGCAGCTCGTAATGTTGGGGAACTTGTTTTACTAGACTCTAATTTTGATGCAATGCCTTTAATCGTAAAAGAAGGAAGAAGAACAATTAACAACATTGAAAGATCAGCAAGCCTTTTCATAGTAAAAACAGTATATGCATCATTACTTGCTTTAATATTTGTTTTTCTCCCTCTAAAGTATCCTTTTATTCCAATTCAATTAACACTCACTAGTTCATTTACAATCGGCATACCATCATTTATTTTAGCACTTGAACCTAACAAAGATATTATTAAAGGAAACTTCTTGTATAATATATTTAAGGCTGCAATTCCAACCGCAATGACAATTGTTATTAATATTTTAATTACAGTTATATTTGGTTCTATTTTTAATATAGATTCAAAAGAAGTATCTACTATAGCAGTTACTTTAGTTGGATTTACTGGTTTTGTTCATTTGTATAGAATTTGTAAACCATTAAATAAATTAAGAACATTCTTAATTGTTACACTAATTATTTTCTTTACTTTTGGTGTAGTTGGTCTTAACAATTTATTTTCTCTAACTATATTTAATTTGAGGATGTTACTTGTAATGATAGTTTTATTTTTAAACACCATACTACTTCTTAAAGTAAATACAATATTTTTTGAAAAGAAAATTTATAAGAGACTTAATAAAATATTACAAAAATAGGTGACTCATGAAGTATGAAATAAACAATGAAATATATGATGTAGTTATTGAAAAGAAGAATAATAAAAATTTATATATTAGGGTTAAAGAAGATTTAACAATACTAGTTACAACTAATTATTTAACATCTAAAAACCAAATCTTAGATGTTTTAAATCAAAATCAAGCATATATAATAAAGATGATTGAAAAAAGAAAAAAAGAAATCGAAAAAAAAGAATATATTTTATATTTTGGAAATAAGTATGATTTAGTGTTTGGTAACTTGTTTGACGAAGTGGAAATTGCAGGAAATAAGATATATGCTCATGATCAAAAACAATTTGACAAATGGTACAAAAAGCAGATGCAAAATATTTTTGACGAACATTATAAAATGTTATATAATAAATTCGAGGAGCAAATTCCATTTTATAGAATGAGAATTAGAGAAATGAAAACTCGTTGGGGTGTATGCAATGTTAAAAGTAAGACAATAACCCTTAATTCTAGACTGATAGAGTATCCATTAGAAGCTTTGGATTATGTTATTGTTCATGAGCTTTCTCATTTAATTCATTTTAATCATTCAAATAGTTTTTGGAATTTGGTGGCAAAGTATAAACCAGATTATAAAAGAATCAGGAAAGAATTGAAGGAGTAATTATGAAAAAGATATTATTAGTGTTGGCAACAGTTTTATTACTTACAGGATGTAGTGCTGTAAAAGATAATATGACAATAGATTATAACAAATATATGAATAATTTATTATCATCAAATGAAACAAGTGGATATGTTCCATGTGATATTGAGATAACTTATGATAAAATAAGTGATACACAATATAGTTATCAAATTGTTTTAGATAATCCAAAAGAAGATATGAGAAATATCAATATTGTTGTTAGTCATAATATGGAAACACATGATGGATTTCCGAGTATAGGTGTTTTTGATGAGGAACCAATTAACCTAATGGTAGAAAGAACTGAAGAAGATACTAATAAAGGAATTGTTCTTGTTGGATATATTGATTATACTAAAGATAAAGAGGATTTTCATCCTGAAATTAAACTATTAATAAATTATGTTAATAGCGCTATTGAAGAAAAAACAATTTATTATAAGAAGACGATATAATACGTCTTTTTTTTTATATCTTTGGTATTAGAATGATAGTGGTGATTTAAATGAAGGTTAAAATATTTGATGAAGGTCATGAAAAAGATTTAGAAGCAGCGGTAAATAATTTTTTAAAAGACTTGGATGGTGATGTAATAGATATTAAATATCAAGTTAGTGTTAGTGTTTTTTCGGAGGAACAAGTATTTTGTTTTTCAGCAATGATTATATATGATTAAAAATGATAAATAAGTTACACAATAACATAGAATATAAAGGAGATGATAATGTGTTTGGAGAATTTACAGAAGAAGCACGTAAAATACTAGTTAGCGCTAAGGAAGAAATGTATGAATTAAAACATCCTTATGTTGGTAGTGAACACTTACTTTTAGCTATTTTAAAAGATAACAATGCTGTTTCAAAGAAACTAAAAGAATATAATTTGACTTATGATGTGTTAAAAAAAGAAATAACTAACATTATAGGTGTTGGTAGTGAACATCCGGAATGGTTTTTATATACACCATTACTTAAAAGAATAATTGAAAATGCTATAGTTGATAGTAAAGAAAATAATAATGGTGATGTAACTGTAGAACATCTTTTTGCAAGTCTTCTTGAAGAAGGGGAAGGTGTTGGTATCAGAATAATGCTTGGAATGGATATTGATCTTGATAAATTATATAAAGATTTCTCAAACAAGTTAATAATGTCTTCTAAAACTAAAAAAAATAAAAAACTATTAATTGATGAACTAGGATATGATTTAACAAAGAAAGCTTTAAATAATGAGTTAGATCCTGTTATAGGAAGAGATGAAGAAATCAGTAGACTTTTAGAAATATTATGTCGTAGGACAAAGAATAATCCTATCTTAATAGGAGAGGCAGGTGTAGGGAAAACAGCAATTGTAGAAGAGCTTAGTAGAATGGTAGCCTTTGGAGAAGTCCCTAAGAAATTAAAAAACAAACGTATTATAAGTTTAGATATGGCTACTATGGTAGCGGGTACTAAATATCGTGGTGAATTTGAAGAGAGAATGCGTAAAGTGTTAAAAGAAATAGAAGATAATGATGATATTATTATTTTTATTGACGAGATACACACATTAGTAGGAGCAGGAGGTGCTGAAGGAGCAATAGATGCTTCTAATATTTTTAAGCCGGCTTTAGCTAGAGGTAAAATAAAATGTATAGGAGCTACAACAACAGAAGAGTATAAAAAGTATATAGAGGCAGATGGAGCGTTAGATAGAAGATTTCAAAAAATATTAATACAAACTCCTGATAAAGCGACTGTAAAAGAAATATTGAGTAAACTAAAACCGATTTATGAAAAGTATCACAACGTAATTATAAATGAAGAAATAATAGATTTGATTGTTGACTTATCTGAAAGATATATATATGATCGTAATCAACCAGATAAATCTATAGATATATTAGATGAGGTATGTAGCTTTGCAAGTTTAAAAGAAAGTGATGAAATAAAAAAATATAAAAATTATAATAAAAATCTACAACTTGTGATTAATAGTAAAAATGAGGCTATTATTAACAATAATTTTGATAGTGCAGCAAAATTTAGAAAAAAAGAAAAAGAATTAATGGATAAAATAAACAAGATAGAATTAGATGTTATTAAAGATACTAATAAAAGAGTTATATCTAAAGAAGATGTTGCACTTGTTATAAATAAAAGAACTAGAATACCGGTATACGAATTATTAAAAGAGAAAGAACAAATAATTTTTAATATTGAAGAAAACTTAAAAAGTAATATCATTGGTCAAGATGAGGCCATCAGTAAATTAATAAATCTAGCTAAAAGAATTAAGTTGGGATTTGTAGATGAAAATAAGTGTAATTCTATTATCTTTTGTGGATCGAGTGGTATAGGTAAAACTTGTTTAGCTAAAACATTTGGTAATGAACTAGTGGGAAAGGAAAATGTTATTAAATTAGATATGAGTGAGTATTCTGAAGCTCATTCTGTCAGTAAAATAGTAGGAGCTCCTCCAGGATATGTTGGATATTCAGACTCTAAAAATATATTAGAAGAAGTTAGAAACAAACCATTTTCTGTTATTATTTTAGATGAAATAGAGAAAGCTCATCCAGCTATTATAAACTTATTATTTCAAATATTAGATGAAGGAAAAATAAAAGATTCTAAGGGGATAGAAGTTCGCTTTGATAATACAACAATTATAATGACATCTAATATAGGATTTAATGAAAATAGTATTGGTTTTTCTAATGACAAAAATAGTATAATAGAACAAAAACTAAAAGAGAATTTTTCTCTACCGTTTATTAATCGTATTGATACTACTATTTTCTTTAAATCACTAAATAAAGAAGATATTACAAAAATAGTTGATATGAATTTAAAAAAATTAAAAAATAAATATAAGAACAAAGGAATAAAAGTAACTAACTCTAAAAATGTAGTAACTGAAATAATTGAAAAAAGTAAATATAAAGAATTTGGAGCTAGAAAAATAAGTAAGATAATAAAAGAATTAGTTGAAAATCAAATAATTGAAAAATGTATGAATGGCATTACTAACGTTAATATTGTGTCAATAAACAATAAAGTTAGTGTTTAAATGAGAGTCTTATGTTATACTATAGTTGGTGATAGTATGAATAATAAGTTTGTAGATTTAATAAAAAGTAAGGTTAATTCTGGTGAGTTAAAGACAAAAGAAGACATACTTAATTATATTAGAAAGATAAGAGAATCAGCGTATTCTAGTCCAGAATTAATGAATCTACTAAAAGAAGCTGGTATAAACCTAGATGAACAAGATTTAAATAAAGTTACAACTGCAGTACTTGATTATTATGATAGAACTAAAGAAGATACTACTAGCTTAAATTTAGATGGTGTTTCTCAAATGGTAATTAAAGATGAGAAAGGCTTTGATGATAAATATATAAAAATTGAAAATAAAGATGGTTCGTACACTGTTTTAGAAGATAATATGAATAATAAAGATTTTGTTACCCAATTTAATGAACGTCAAAATAAATCTGTTAATCTTCAAAGTAACGATGGGGTAAAAAATAAGGAAGAAATAGTAAAAGAGATGAGAAAAGATAAATTAGAAGCTAATTTAGAGTCAACCAACAGTATAAACACAAGAGAATTAACTCCAGAAGAAAGAAGAGAATTTGCTGCTGTTATGAAAGGTAGAAAAGCAGATGAAATAAACTTTATAGTTGATACAAAAAGAAATATATATATTGATAAAGATACAGGAGAAACTTATTATACTTATTTAAATAATGATAACAAAATGGAAGTTAGAAAAGTTAATGAAACAACATCTGAAACTATATCTGATGATGTTAATAGTATTGATGAAAAAGGAATGGAAACTCAAGTTATGGTAGAAGCTCCTCAAGATGTAGATATGAACAATTTAGATGATTATGAACTTCAATATATGTTAGATAACAAATTTAATAGTTTAACTCCGGAACAAAAACAAACTTTACTAGCAATAATAGAACGTCGAAAAGAAATGAAATCTAATGAAAATACTAGGGATTTAAATAATGAAAAAGGATATCAATACACTTTGAAATTTAACGATCCTAAAAAACAAAATGGTTATTTAAATTTAATATTTTTATCTTTAGTAACTTTGTTATTTGGAATTGGTTTTATACTTTTTATTGTCTTAAGTTAGTTGATATGATAGAAGTATTATGCCATAGTATGCCTCGTGTGGAAAGGAAGATAAAATGTATAATTTTTTGCCTGAACAAATTGAAAATTTAAAAAGACAATTAAAATATGAAAATGAAAAATTCAATGATATTCTTGAAATAAGAAAAGAGAATTATTTAGAAAGAAAGACTGGTCAAGGAGAAGAAGCCAGAGTTTTATTTGACAGTTCTTTACTGCAACATTCTTTTATGAATGTTGCAGCGCTTAACGATATTAAAGAAAAATTACAAAATTGTAAAATTGTTGAAAGAAATAACAGTGATGAAATAGGAATAGGAAGTACTTTTGAAATAGTTTTTGATGATGAGGATAATAAATCTACATTTACATTAATTGAAACAAAGCTCTCAAAAGACCCAGTAAACTTTATTTCAATTAGTAGTCCATTAGGAAAGGCTGTTATTGGTAAAACTCAAGGAGATAACTTTAGCTATTCAGTAGAAAAATCTATAATTTCTGGAAGAATAAATAAAATAATAAAAATAGAGGAGGATGTAAAAACAAAATGTATTCGTAAATAAAACGAATATTTTTTTGTAAATGTTGACAAAAATAAATATAGAACTGTATAATAAAGACAGTAAAGGTAGTGATAGTATGGTTAAAGATGTAAAAATAAACTTAGCTCAAAACCTAACCTGGGGGGGGGTTATTTAATCATACTATAATAATAAAAGATAAAGAAAACACAAAGTTTCTAGATTTTTGATAATCTAGATTTCTTTGTGTTTTTGTTATACCTTTATGAAACATATAAAATAGAAAGGAATGGTATTATAAGCATAATAATGGAAATAAAAGTTGTATTATGACTCTATGTTTATAATAAACAAAAAAGGGTATAATTAAAATGTAAATCATAAGGGAGGTAAGAAAGATGAAAAAAAGAGGATTTACTTTAATCGAATTACTAGCGGTAATAGTAGTGCTAGCAATAATCGCATTAATAGCAACACCAATAGTAATGAATACAATAAAAAAATCACAAAAAGGAGCCGCAGAGAGAAGTGCAGATAATTATATTGAAGCTGTAGAAACAGCAGTTGCAACAGCAAGACTAGATAGTGATGGTATTCCAGATGGAACGTATACAATAAATGACAAAGGAAATTTAACAGGTAACGGATTAACAGAACCTCTAGTAATAGAAATGAATGGAAATAAGCCAACATCAGGAACCATAAAAATAAGCAATGGACAAGTAACAACTGATTCAAAGATGACAGTAGGTTCTTATGAAGTAGCATACAACTCAGCAAATAAGAAATATGAAGCAACAGAGAAAGATAGTAGTTCATCAACAGTTGTATATAGATGGTCAACAGATAGAATAAAGATAGGAGATACAATAGATTCAAGTGACACTTCTAAATTTACAAAAGATGCAAGCACATTAGGAAAAAATAATTATTTAAAACATGTGTTGGATAAAGATAGTAAAGTAACAGAGACGTATGTATGCGTTGACGTTAATAATAAGGAATATTGTTTAACAAATGGTGAATATGGATATGCAGAAAATGAAGCAGATTACACAGGAAATGCATTGGTTTTAAAAAATTATCATTCTGAAGATTTTATTTGTCGTAATTTCAATGAGTTTGGTTGTGGATGTGAAAATGGTGATGATGATTCAATAATTGGATTGACTTCTTATTCAGATGGTTATGTTAAATCTGAAGATAGAAATACTAATAGTTATTGTTATTCATATGATAATGATGCCTCATATTGTGAAAATTAGTAGTTATGTTAGTTATATATTCATTTAAACAAAGGTAATTAAAATAATCTTTTCAATTACCTTTTTTTGTTATTTAATTTGAAAGCGTTATTGGCGATGATAGTAACATCTTTATCCTCATTTCTAATTAAATTTACAATCATTTTTCTATCCTTTCTAGTTAGAACAACAACCAATATAGATTTTTCTTTATCGCAACTTTCAACATTAGTAACTTTGTAACCGTTATCTTTAATAATTGAAACAATCTTTTCTTCTAGTTCCTTTTTTATAATAATAATTAGCATATTATTACCAATAGCCATTTTTTCTTCTATCATACTACCAACGTATGAACCAAAAGCAGAACCTAGAGCAAACGCTACTATTTTAAATGGATCTTTTGTAATATTTACAATGACAACACCAGTAATACACATCCATACAATTGCTATAATACCTTGCAAAATAGCTCCGAATACTTTTCTTCCATTTGCAATAACAATGATTCTAAGTGTACCTAAAGCTAGTTCAATTGTTTTTGATATAAAAATAATAAAATAAAGAATAATATTCATAATTTCACCTAATAATATTATGTAATAAAAATGTAAAAAAATGAAAAATTTGTGAAAAAATAATTTTTTAGCACTCATATATTGACAATGCTAACATATACTAGTATAATGAAATTAGCATTCGAGAATAACGTCTGCTAAAGAGGTGATTTAATGATTAGTAACAGAAAAGAAACTTTACTAAGACTTATTGTTGAAGATTATATAAAAAGTGCTAGGCCAATAAGTTCGAAGTCACTTTGTAGTATTATGAAATGTTCAAGTGCAACAATTCGTAATGAAATGAGTGAGTTAGAGGAGTTAGGTCTGTTAGAAAAAACACATACATCTTCTGGTAGAGTTCCTAGTGAAAAGGGATATAGATATTATGTTGATTACTTGATGGAACCAAAAAAATTGAGTGGTGAAGACATGTTGAAATTGCAGACTGTTTTCCACAATAAAAATTTGGTGTTGAGTGATGTTATTACAAAAAGTATGGAAATAATATCAGAACTTACTAATTATACAGCGGTAGTTTTAGGTAAATCATCAAAGGAAAATAAAATTAGTAAATTAGAGGTAGTACCACTTAATGAACAACAGTTAATAGCAATAGTAGTTACTGATAAGGGCTATGTTGAGCATAAAAATATGTATTTAGAAGAACATGTATCACTAAATGACATAAAACAAACTGTTGATTTAATAAATAAGCTTTTAGTAGGTACACCAATTGATGAAGTAAGTGCTGCTTTAGAGTTTGAAATAAAACCAATTATTTCTAGGTATGTAAAGCAACACGAAGCTTTATATAATGCTTTTTATAATGCATTTGCTGATTTTAAAAATGATCAAAATTTTAAAGTGGCTGGAGCCAAAAATATTTTGATGCAACCAGAATTTGATAATACCAATAAAATAAGAGAGATAATTAATAAATTCCATGATAAATCATTAATTAATAATATCAAAGAAGAAGATAATGGCATCAATGTTTATATTGGTAGTGAAAATGATTTAGATGACGATTTAACAATTATTAAAACCAAATATTCTATTGATGGTGAAGAAGGAACAATTGCTTTGATAGGTCCTAAGAGAATGGAATATGAAAGAGTAGTTTCACTTCTAAATTACATCAAGGAAAATTGTAAATAGGAGGTTAAAATGGAAAAAGATAAATGTAAATGTGAAGAAAAACATGATGAAAAATGTACTTGCTCTGAAAAGTGTGAGTGTCACGAACCTAAAAAGAACAAACATAAAGAAGAGATAGGTAAGTTAAAAGAAGAAAACAAGAAATTAGAACAAGATGTTTTATTAGCTAAAGCTGATTTGATAAATTATCGCAAAAGAAAAGATGAAGAAATCGCTCGAATGTTAAAGTTTTCAAATGAAGACTTAGTAAAAGAACTTCTTCCAACAATTGATAATTTTGAAAGAGCAATAAAAATGGATGATGATGACTTAACTGATGAAGTTTCTAAGTTTTTAGAAGGATTCAAAATGATTTATTGCAGTTTTGTTAATACGATGGAAAAGTATGAAGTTAAAGCTATTGATGGAATAAATAAACCATTTGATCCAACTTATCATCAAGCTGTTATGACAGAAAAAAGAGAAGGTGTAGAACCTGGAATGGTAATAGAGGTTTTACAAAAAGGATATCTATTAAAAGATAAAGTAATCCGTCCAGCAATGGTCAGGGTTTCAGAATAAAGGAAAGGTGAGAATTTATGAGTAAAATTATAGGTATAGATTTAGGTACAACAAATAGTTGTGTATGTATTTATGAAGGTGGAGAAGCAAAGGTTATTGCTAATGCTGAAGGAGAAAGAACAACTCCATCTGTTGTAGCTTTTAAAGGAGATGAAATTATCGTTGGTGGAGCTGCCAAACGTCAAATGGTAACTAACCCAAATACAATTCACTCTATTAAAAGAAAAATGGGAACTAATGAAAAAGTAGAAGTTAATGGTAAAAAATATACGCCACAAGAAATTTCTGCTATGATTTTAGGAAATTTAAAAGAAACTGCTGAGAACTATTTAGGAGAAAAAGTAACTCGTGCGGTAATTACTGTTCCAGCTTACTTTAATGACGCACAACGTCAAGCTACTAAAGATGCAGGTAAAATAGCAGGATTAAATGTCGAAAGAATTATTAATGAACCAACTGCCGCTGCACTTGCTTATGGACTTGACAAACAAGATAAAAATGAAAAAGTTCTTGTTTATGACTTAGGTGGAGGAACATTTGATGTTTCTATTCTAGAACTTGGTGATGGTGTATTTGAAGTATTATCAACAAGTGGAAATAACCATTTAGGTGGAGATGATTTTGATCAAAGAATTATCGAATATTTAGTTGATGAATTCAAAAAGGAAAACAAAGTTGATTTAACTAAAGATAAAATGGCAATGCAAAGATTAAAAGATGCTGCTGAAAAAGCTAAGAAAGATTTAAGTGGTGTAACTACTACTCAAATTTCATTACCATTCTTATCTCAAGGAGAAGATGGACCATTACACTTAGAGGTAACATTAACTCGTGCTAAATTTGAAGATTTAACTCGTGATTTAGTAGATTCAACTCTAGAACCTGTTAGAAAGGCATTAAAGGATGCTAAATTAAGTGCTAAAGACATTGATAAAGTATTATTAGTTGGTGGATCTACACGTATACCTCGTGTTCAAGAAATTATTAAGAATGAATTAGGAAAAGAACCATCTAAGGGAGTTAACCCTGATGAAGTAGTTGCAATGGGTGCTGCTATTCAAGGTGGAGTTTTAACTGGAGATGTAAATGATGTTGTTCTTCTAGATGTTACACCATTATCACTTGGTATTGAAACATTAGGTGGAGTAATGACTGTATTAATTCCAAGAAATACAACTATTCCAACAAGTAAGAGTCAAGTATTCTCAACAGCAGCTGATAATCAACCTGCTGTAGATATTCACGTATTACAAGGTGAAAGAAGCATGGCAAGTGATAACAAAACTTTAGGAAGATTCCAATTAACAAATATTCCTGCTGCACCACGTGGAGTACCTCAAATTGAAGTTACTTTCGATATTGATGCTAATGGTATTGTTAATGTAAAAGCAAAAGATTTAGGAACTAATAAAGAGCAAGCTATTACTATTACTTCTAACACTGGATTAAGTGATGAAGATATTGATAAGATGGTAAAAGAAGCTGAAGCTAATAAAGAGGCAGATGCTAAAAAGAAAGAAGAAGCTGATTTAAGAAATGAAGCTGAACAATTAATCTTTACTACTGAAAAATCAATTAAGGATTTAGGAGAAAAGATTGATGCTAAAGATAAAGAAAAAGCAGAAACTGAAATTAAAGAATTAAAAGAAGCTTTAGAGAAAAATGATTTAGATGATATTAAATCTAAAAAAGAAAAATTAATGGAAACCGCTATGGCATTTGCTACTAAGGTTTATGAAGAAGCAGCTAAAAAACAACAAGAAAATCAAGGAACTAAAGAGGAAACTTCTGAGAAAAAAGATGATAACGTTGTTGATGCAGAATACGAAGAAAAATAAAAAGAAGTTCTAGCTAGTCTAGAACTTCTCGTATATTTAAGGAGAGACTATGGAACAAAGACAAAAAACTAGAAGTGAAATTGAAGAAAAATATAAATGGGATTTGACACCGATTTACAAAGATGTAGATTCATGGTATGAGGATTATGATTTGGCTTCAAAAGAAATAAAAAAAGTTCTAGAATTTAAAGGTAATATTGTAAAAAATGCTAAAAATTTACTTGATTATATTGAGTTCTCAATGAATTTAGAAAGAAAATTATATAAGCTTTATTATTATGCTCATCTAAATTTTGATAGTGATACAACAAATGATGAATATCAAAAGATGAATGGTAAAATTGAAAATTTGTTAGCTGAATATAATAGATTAGATTCCTTTGCTAATCCTGAAATGATGAAAATAGATTATAGTCAAGTAAAAGAATTTTATAAAGAAGAACCAAGATTAGAAGAATATGAGTTTTTGTTGGAACAACTATATCGATACAAAGATCATATATTAAACACAGAAGCAGAGAGTATTATTTCATCTTTTGCTAATATAAATAGTACTCCAGAACAAGTATTTGAGGCTCTTACTGATTCTGATTTAAGATTTGGTAAAGTAAAAAATGATAAAGGTGAAGAAATTGAACTTACTGAAAGCAATTATTCTTCGTTTATAGAATCTACTAATAGAGATGTTAGAAAAGAAGCTTTTGAAATGTTATTAAAAACCTATAGTAACTATAAAAATACTATAGCTAATACTTTTGCTGGTAATGTTGAAGTTTTAACTACTATGGCGAAGTTAAAAAAATATTCAAGCAGTTTAGAAGCATCTTTATTTGATGATAATATTAGTACTGAAGTTTATAATAACTTAATAGATACAGTGTCTAATAATTTAAATGTTTTATATAAATATTTTGATTTAAAAAAAGAAGTTTTAGGTTTAGATGAATTCCATTTATATGATCAATATAATTCTTTAGTACCTGATTGTTCAAAAAATTATACATTTGAAGAAGCTAAAGAGTTAGTTTTGAAAGCACTAGCGGTTTTAGGAGAAGATTATGTAGCAAATCTAAATAAAGCTTTTGGTGAAAGATGGATTGATGTTTATAATAATAAAGGAAAAAGAACAGGTGCCTATTCAAGTGGTTTCTATGATACAAATCCATATGTGTTACTAAACTTTAATGGTAAATTTGGTGATGTGTCAACACTTGCTCATGAACTTGGTCATTCAATGCACACATATTATTCGTGTCATAATAATCCATATCAATATTCTAGTTATAAAATTTTTGTTGCTGAAGTCGCATCTACCGTTAATGAATTGTTATTAAAATATTACATCTTAAATCATACTGATGATGTAAATGAAAAAAAATATATTATTAACGAAATGATGAATAATTTTAAATCGACAATTTATAGACAAACTATGTTTGCGGAATTTGAAAGAGTTATGCATGCCTTAAAAGAAAAAGGCGAAATACTAACTAGTCAATTACTTTCGGATAAGTATTATGAATTAAATAAAAAATATTTTGGACCTGATGTTGTAGTTGACGATGTTATTAGATATGAATGGGAAAGAATTCCTCATTTCTATTATGATTTTTATGTTTATAAATATGCCATTGGTTTGTCTTGCGCATGTTATATTGCAGATGGCATATTAAATGATAAACCAAACGCTCTTGAAAACTATAAGAAATTCTTATCTTTAGGTGGTAGTGACTATCCAGCAAACGAACTTAAAATTGCTGGTATTGATGTTACAAAGAGTGAAGTAGTTGAAAGTGCAATTAAGATGTTTGATAATTTAATTAAACAATTTAAAGAATTAAGTTAGGTGATGTAAATGAATAAAAGAGATTATTACGAGGTCCTAGGAGTTAGTAAAACTGCTACGGATGATGAAATAAAATCAGCGTTTCGTAAATTAGCAAAGAAGTATCATCCCGATGTTTCTAAAGAACCAGATGCTGCTGAAAAATTTAAAGAAGCCCAAGAAGCATACGCGGTACTTTCTGATCCACAAAAAAGAAAACAATATGATCAATTTGGCCATGCCGCATTTGAACAAAGTGCCGGAGGTGGATCTGGAGCAGGTGGATTTGATTTTTCTGGTTTCGATTTTTCTGATATTTTCGGTGACCTTTTTGGAGAAAGTGGATTTGATTTTGGATTCGGTGGAGGTAGATCGAGAGGCTCAAACCGTGCCACTAGAGGCGCTGATAGCTTAATTAGAATGGATTTAACATTTGAAGAAGCTGCTTTTGGTTGTAAAAAAGATATTACATTAGAAATAATGGAAGAATGTAGTGAATGTGATGGTAAAGGTGGACATGGAGAAAAAAATTGTCCTGATTGTCATGGTAGTGGTACAGTAACAACAGAGCAACACACATTATTTGGTTCTTTCATGACTAGAACAACTTGTCCTAGTTGTAGAGGAAAAGGAAAAATATATGAAACTAAATGTAGTAAGTGCCGTGGAGCTGGTAAATTAAAAGTAACAAAGACTTTAGAAGTTAAAGTTCCAGCCGGAGTAGACACTGGAAATCAATTACGTTTAGCTGGAAAAGGTACCGCTGGAACTAATGGTGGACCTAATGGAGATGTATATTTAGAGTTTAGAGTAAAAGAACATCCATTATTTAAACGTGAAGAAAATGATATATATTTAGAGTTACCAATTACAATTACTGATGCGGTATTAGGATGTAAAAAAGAAGTCCCTACTTTAAATGGTAAAGTTGTTTTAACGATTACCGCAGGAACTCAAACAAATGATAAATATCGTATCAAAGGAAAAGGAATAGAAGATGTACATTCTTCACGTAAAGGTGATATGTATGTTGTTATAAAGGTAATAACTCCTAAGAAACTAACTCGTGATCAAAAGAAATTATTTGAAGAACTTTCAAATACAACTTTAGACGATAGTTTAGAATTTAAAAAAATTAACCAATATTTATAATACTTTACATAAAGTTAATTTTATGTTATTATGTATTTAGCAAGAGAACTTGCATAAAATAAAAAAGGAAACATTCAGTTTTGGTTGCTGAATGTCTACCCGTTTAAATTTGGTGGACATTTAAGTCATAGACTTAAGTGTCATTTTTTTATTGCTAAAACCAACAAGGTTAAAAGTAATAAAATGAAAGAAATGAGTTTTAAAAATTTTATAATAAAAGTTTTCATTTTCATTTTTTCAACCTCCTCTCATTGATGGTGGAGGTAGACACTCAAACAGCTGAAGTTTCCTATGATGGTTATACCAGAAGTTAACTACGCATTCAACAGTTTGTGATAAATATTCATTATAAATTAATTTTATTGTTGATAAATATAACACTTTATAATATAATATATGTAGTTGAGAGGATGAATTATATGGATGATATTTTAATGGAAACAGAAATGAAAATGGAAGCTTCTATTGAGAGTATGGAAAAAAGATTAATTAATATTAGAGCAGGACGTGCAAATCCAGCTATTTTAGATGGTGTTATGGTATCTTATTATGGAGTTGACACACCATTAAAACAACTTGCTACTATTTCTATTCCTGAGGCACGTCAACTTATGATTAAGCCATTTGATAGAACTACTTTAGGAGCTATTGAAAAAGGAATTTATGAAGCAAATGTCGGACTAACTCCAAATAATAATGGTGAAGTAATAATTTTAAATATTCCTATTTTAACAGAAGATACAAGAAGAGAATATGTAAAACAAGCTAAAACGATTTGTGAAGAATGTAAAATAGCGCTTCGTAATATTAGACAAGATGCTAATAACGATATAAAAAAATTAGAAGTGCCTGAAGATGAAATAAAAAGTGGTCAAGAAGATGTTCAAGAATTAATTAATAAATATAATAAAATTGTTGATGAAAAGTTTAAGATAAAAGAACAAGAATTAATGACTGTATAAAAACGTTGAAGAAGATTAGTAAATTAAAAATATTTTAAAGAGAGTCTGTGGTTGGTGAAAACAGATAAATGTTTTGATTGAAGCTCCTTTGGAGTGTGATTAATAATCACCGGGAAACCGTTATCAAAATTAAGATCAATTAGGATGGTACCACGGTTTTTCGTTCCTAGAAAAACACGTGGTTTTTATATATTTAGATATAAAGGAGGAACTATGGAATTTGCAAAAAAAGAAGTTAAAATATTTTTATTGTCAGGTAAAGCTAGAAGTGGTAAGGAAACTGTTTCTAGTATGATAAAAGATTATTATTCTAGTAAAAAAGTTATATCTATATCTTTTGCTGGCTATTTAAAAGAATACGCTAAAAACATAAGTGGATGGGATGGTAGTGAAGAGACTAAACCAAGAGAACTTTTACAACAACTAGGAATAGAACTGATAAAAGAAAAAATAGATAATAAATTATTTATAAGAAGAGTTTTAGAGGATATAGAAGTTTATTCATATTTCTTTGATGTTATTATAATAACTGATGCTAGACTAGTAGAAGAGGTAGAATCAGTAAAAGATAAATATAAAGATGCGGTAACAATTAGAATTATTAGAAACAATTATGAAAGTAATTTAACAAGTGATCAAAAGAATCATATTACAGAAACAGGATTAGATGGATATAATAATTTTGATTATATAGTAAGTAATAATGAATTAGATAAATTAAAAGTAGATATCGATAAAATATTAAAAGAGGTGGATTATGAATAGATTAGTAGCAATCGTAGGTATGTGTGGATCTGGCAAGTCAGTTGCAACCACATTTTTTAAAGATCATGGTTATGAAGTTATATATTTTGGCGGAGTAACTATGAAAAAATTGGCAGAAGAAGGCTTAGAAGTAACACCTGAAAATGAAAAAATGATGAGAGAACGACTTAGACGTGATTTTGGTATGGGAGCGTATGCTCATGTTTTGATTGATGATATTAGATCATCTTTAGAAAAGGGTAATGTTGTTTTAGATGGAGTTTATTCTTGGAGTGAATTAAAAATATTAAAACAAGAATTTCCAAATATAAAATTTATTTCTATTGTTGTTGATAAAGAAAAAAGATATGATAGATTAAATAATAGAGAAGTTAGACCATTTAATTATGAACAAGCTGTTACTCGTGACATATCTGAAATAGAAAATCTAGAAAAAGGTGGACCAATCTGTTATGCAGATTACTTTATTTTAAATAATGATAGCGAGAAAGAATACATGAAAAATATAGAAAAAGTTTATAATAAGATGTTAGAGGAGGAGTAAAATGAATCTTAAAGATTTATATATAAATTATTTTGTAAGTAAAGGACACAAACAAATACCAAGTGCACCAGTTGTACCTGAAAATGATTCAAGTGTATTATTTAACACAGCAGGGATGCAACCATTAATACCATATTTAATGGGACAACCACATCCATATGGGACAAGACTATGTGACTATCAAAAATGTATTAGAACTAATGATTTAGATAGTATTGGAGATAAAACACATCACACTTTCTTTGAAATGTTAGGTAACTGGAGTTTAGGAGATTATTTTAAAGAAGAAAGTATAGCTTATAGTTTTGAATTTTTAACTAGTGTTTTAAAAATACCAGTTGAAAAACTTGCAGTAACTGTATTTGAGGGAGATAAAGATATCCCACGTGACGAGGTAAGTGCCAATGCATGGATGAATCATGGTATTAAAAAAGAAAGAATTGCATATTTAGATGCATCTAATAACTTCTGGATTGCAGGTGAATCAGGACCTTGTGGGGGAGATACAGAGATTTTCTATTGGAGAAGCGAAGAGCCAGTCCCAGATGTTTTTAATCCAAATGATGAACGTTGGGTAGAAATATGGAATAATGTTTTTATGCAATATAATAAAGACAAAGATGGTAATGTTACAGAACTTCCTAAAAAGAATGTTGATACAGGTATGGGGCTTGAAAGAGTGGTTGCTGTTTTAGAAGGCGTTGATGATAACTACTTATCATCAGTATGGATTGATATAATTAAAAAAATAGAGTCTATGTCTAATGTAAGCTATGAAGAAAATCCAGAAAGTATGAGAATAATTGCTGACCATATCAGAAGTGCTGTATTTATTCTTGCTGATAATGCTGGAATTAGACCATCTAATACTGATCAGGGATATATTCTAAGAAGATTAATAAGAAGAGCAATAAGACATGCTAAAAAATTAAATATTGATATCAATAGTAATTGGGAACAAGATATAGCTAATATGATTATTGATAAATATATTAAATATTATAGTGAAATAGAAGCTAATAAAAATATTGTTTTAGAAGAACTAGCGAAAGAAAAAGTTAAATTCAATCGTACTCTAGAAAAAGGTTTAAGAGAATTTGAAAAAATTACTAACAATATTAATGATGGTATGTTAAATAAAGATTTAGCATTTAAACTTTATGATACATATGGTTTCCCAATTGAACTTACAGAGGAACTAGCGAAAGAAAAAAATATTAAGGTTGATATTGAAGGCTTTAAAGAAAAATTTAAAGCTCATCAAGAATTATCGCGTACTGCTAGTCAAGGTAAGTTTAAAGGTGGACTAGCTGGGGATAGTGTTATTGAAACTAAATATCATACAGCAACTCATTTATTAAATGCGGCATTAAAACAAGTAGTAGGACAAGACGTACATCAAAAAGGATCTAATATAACTGACGAAAGAATGAGATTTGACTTTTCTTGTGATCATAAGTTAACAGATGAAGAGAAAGCTAAGACAGAAGAATTAGTAAATAAATGGATTAAAGAAGGTCTAGATGTTACTGTAAAAGAAATGAAAAAAGAAGAAGCTCTTAAATCAGGAGCAGAGTGTATGTTTATTGATAAATATCCAGACATTGTAACTGTTTATAGTATTGGTGATATTTCCCATGAATTATGTGGTGGGCCTCACGTTAAAAATACTAGTGAACTTGGAACATTTAAAATTAAAAAAGAGGAAGCTAGTAGTGCTGGAGTTAGAAGAATAAAAGCTATTCTAGAGTAATCATAAAGCAAGAAATCTTGCTTTTTTTCTTCATTAAATTATAATTTGTGTTATAATATATTTAGACGCTAGGAGGATGTATCATGGCTAAGAAGAAAAAAAGAAAAGAAACTAAAAAACCAAGTAGTAATTATAGTGTAGAACTAACAGGTGTTGTTTTAATAGCTATAGCAATAATAGGAATATGTCAATTTGGAATTGTTGGTAATTTTTTATCAGGATTTGCTAGTTTTTTAGTGGGAACAGCATATACAATTTTACTTGCATGTGTCTTCATTGTTGGAGTATACATGATAGTAAAAAGAGAAAAACCTGACTTTTTTACATCAAAGCTTGTTGGAATATATATTTTCTCTTTAGCACTCCTTATCTTATTTCATGCTAACTATATGAAAAATTTAGATTTGCAAGGATTTGAAGTTGTTAAAGAAACAGTTGATAACTTGATGGGTGCAATTAATGGAGTAGAAAAAATACAAGGTGGAGGAATTATAGGAGCAGTTCTTTCAGTGCTTTTTGTAAAGTTATTTACTATTAATGGTACTAGAGTAGTGTGTATAGTTTTACTTATTTGTGGTATTGTAATGTTTACCGGTATGAGTATTTATGAAATGTTTACAAAGAGTAAAAATAAAATTAAAGAGGTTATTAAGCATAACGAAAAAGTTAAAGATAGAGCTGATATTAAGATAGCTGAAGATAACTATGAAAAAGATAACAAAGTTGTTATATCAAGTATGGATGAATTAATTCATACTTCTGAAAATATTAATAATGGTAATAATGAAGAAAAAAATAAAGATGCTGTACCATCTTTAGATATTATTGAACCAAAAACAAAAGAAGCAGTAGTAACTATAAATAATGGTTATAAATTTCCACCAATTTCTTTATTGAAATTGCCTCCAAGAAAAAAGAATGATGAAAATAAAGCGGCAATTAAAGATAATGTCGGAGTTTTAGAAGAAGTATTCCATGATTTTGGAATAGAAGGGAAAGTTGTTGCAGCTAATGTTGGACCTGCGGTTACACAATATGAAATGGAAGTAAAAGCAGGTACTAAAGTTAGTAAGATTTTAGGTATAAATAGAGAAATAGCTCTTGCTACAGCAGCAAAAGATGTTCGTATTCAGGCTCCTATTCCAGGTAAGCGTACAATAGGAATCGAAATACCAAATAAAACAATATCTATGGTTACTGTTCGTGAAATATTAGAGACAATACCAAAATCTATGGATGATAGTAAATTACTTGTTACGTTAGGTAAGAACATCATGGGTAAACCAATTTATTGTGAAATAAATAAAACACCACATCTTTTAGTAGCAGGTTCTACAGGTAGTGGTAAATCTGTATGTATCAATAGTATTATTACATCAATATTGATGCGTACAAAACCAGAAGAAGTAAAACTTGTTTTAGTGGATCCTAAAAAGGTAGAACTTTCTATGTATAATGGTGTTCCACATCTTCTTACACCAGTTGTAAGTGATCCAAGAAAAGCTAATAATGTTTTAAAGAAAATAGTTTCAGAGATGGAAAGAAGATATGACGTTTTTGAAGCTAGTGGCACAAAAAATATAGCCGGGTATAACGCTTATGTTGAAAAGAAGAATAAAAACACTGATGAAGCAGGACAAATTCAAAAGATGCCATTTATTGTCGTTATCATCGATGAGCTTGCCGACTTAATGTTAGTAGCAGCTAAAGAAGTAGAAGATTCTATTATGCGTATTACACAGATGGCACGTGCGGCAGGAATACATTTAATAGTAGCAACACAAAGACCATCTACAGATGTTATTACTGGAGTTGTTAAAGCTAATATTCCATCTCGTATTTCATTTGCTGTATCATCAAGTATTGATTCACGTACTATTTTGGATATGACAGGTGCAGAAAAACTTTTAGGAAAAGGAGATATGCTTTTCTTACCACAAGGAGAAAACACGCCAGTCCGAGTTCAAGGCACCTTCATATCTGATGAAGAAATAAAAGCAATTGTTGATTATACAATATCACAACAAAAAGCTCGTTATGATGAAACACTTGCTATGGATGAAGAAGAAGCTCATGCAACAACAATGACAGAAAATAAAGACGATTATGAAGAACCACTTTATAATGAAATAGTTGAGTTTGTTGTAACACAAGGAAAAGCTAGTGCATCACTATTACAACGCAGATTTAGACTTGGATACAATAGAGCTGCTCGTTGTATAGATTTATTGGAAGAACGTGGAATAGTAGGACCAAGTAATGGATCTAAACCTCGTGAAGTACTAGTAAAACTAGAGAACAAAGATGAGTAATTATTGACAACAATAAATATAAAAATGTATAATTAATACAGTAAAGGTAGTGATAGTATGGTTAAAGATGTAAATATAAATTTAGCACAAAACCTAATCTGGGGGGGGGTTATTTAATCATACTATAATAATAAAAAATAAAGAAAACACAAAGTTTCTAGACTTTTTGATAGTCTAGATTTCTTTGTGTTTTTTTGATGTACCTTTACTAAATAAAGTAAATCTAAATAAAAGAAGGAGGAAAGATAATATGAAAAATAAAAAAGGTTTTACTTTAATTGAATTACTAGCAGTAATAGTAGTGTTAGCAACAATAGCACTAATAGTAACACCGATAGTAACAAAAACAATAAAGAATGCAAAGAAAGGATCTGCGGAGATAGCAGCTCAAAATTATATAAGAGCTGTAGAGTTAGCTATATCTAATTCAGAACTTAATAGGAAAGCTATTCCAAATGGAAGCTATAGTATAGATAGTGATGGTAATTTAATAGGAACAGGCCTACCAAATGGAAAACTAGAGGTAGATGCAAATGGAGATAGACCAACAGGTGGAACAGTTGTAATAAAAGATGGCCAAGTAACAAATGATTCAACTATAACTGTTGGAGATTATGATGTTAGCTATGATTTAAACAGTAAAAGTTACATTGCCATACCTGCTGATAAAAGTCCACAGCCGGTTCCTTCTAAAAGCTGCTTTAAAAGTAAAAGTTGTAGTTACTCGGGTGGTACAGTAGGAACCAAATTTAAATTTGATCCTGTGAATTATAAAAAATGTACATCAGGAGACACTTGCTATAATTGGTTAATAATAGCAAATTCAACAGGAAATGAAAATTCTTTTGAAGCAATGATGACGGATTCTAAATTTAGTTCAGGCTGGGGAACTGTCAATGGTCCAACTTTAATAATGAGTAAATTATCAGAAATTACTAGTAATTGGAGTAAAGGACTAATCAGAGATGATTCATATTCATCAACGATAAAAGTAGTTACAAATTTTGGTACTTCTGATTGCAGTTATTACGGAGCTTCTGGATGCCAAACAACAACAAAAAGCTATACATCAGATTTTAGTGGCCTAAAAGCGAGAACAATTACAAAGGATGAAATTGACTATACAACATGTGAACCAGATGGTATGGGAGGATGCTCAAATAATAAATATGAACTAACTCTTACTGTAAGTACAACAAATAGTGGATATGACGGATATATAACGGGAACAAATTTTTCACATCCAAATTGTGATACACTAATGAGTTCACAAGAAAATTGTTTGGCGGAAACAACATATCGTGTTCTTCGACCGGTTATAACGTTACCAAATTCTATTTTAAACAATTAAAAATAAAAAAAATCACATCATTTTGATGTGATTTTTTTTTACATTACTTGATAATTTGAATTATTGTATTTATTTGCACTACCAATTAAACTTTCTAGATTTGAAACTCTTCTTTCTAGACTATTTATTTGATTGTTAAGATTAGATAATTGTTGTTCAATAGTAGTAGATGTAGTAGTTGTACTTGTTACTGTTTGTGGTGGATAAGGATTCATTGGCATCATTCCCATTCCAGGCATTGGCATTCCCATCATTCCACCAGGGTAAGCAGGATATATTGGATATGAAGGTCCACCACAATTACGATCTTTTTTCATTAATACACACTCCTTTTACATTTCTAATTAATTATATGAAATAGTAGGTAATGTGTGCTTATTTTACTTTAATTCCTTGATAACTATCTCTTTTTTTCATTTCTTTATCAATATCATTTAGAACACAAAACTTCTTTATTAGCCAATTTGGTTCAACTAAGTCTTCTTTTTTTGGATCTCCAGTAATTCTATTGATAACTATTTCTGGTCTTAGATATTCTAGTTGATCACAAACTATATCGATATATTCTTCTTTTGTTAGAACATGAAATTTTGTTTTATTATATAATTTTTCTAATGCAGTATTTTTTAAAATACTTAACATATGTATTTTAATTCCTTGAATATCAAGATTGTTTAGATACTTAACTGTTTCAATCATCATATCTTTGGTTTCAAATGGCAGACCATTAATAATATGTACGACAACATTTATATTTCTAGCTCTTAATTTTTGTACCATATCATAAAAACAATCAAGATTATGACATCTATTTATAAGTTTAGAAGTACCATCGTGTATTGTTTGTAAACCAAGTTCTATAGTAAGGTATGTTTTTTTACTTAATTCTTCTAAATAGTTTAAACATTCATCGGTAATGCTATCAGCCCTAGTTGCGATGTTTAAACCAACAACATTATCTAGTTTTAGAATAGTTTCATATTTTTCTTTCAAAATATTAACAGGAGCATATGTATTAGTATTAGCTTGAAAGTAACCGATATATAAACTGTTAGGCCATTTTTTCGATATCATATCTTTAACTTCATTAAATTGAGTTACTAAATCATCATTTTTATTTCCTGCAAATTCACCACTACCTAAAGAAGAACAATAAATACATCCACCATATCCACATTTACCATCTATATTAGGGCAAGTAAAACCTGCATTCAAACTAACTTTAAAAACTTTACTATTAAATTTGTGTTTATAAAAATAATCAAGTGTGTGATAACGTTTATTTGTGTCACTATATTTAAAGTTCATGTAAATCACCGTGTAAATTATAGCATATTTCTAAAGTTTTTGCTATAATAGTAGTGTGATAATATGGAAGAGTTTGATTTATATAAATATGAACATGAATTATATGATAAAGGGTTAAAATATATAGGTGGAGTAGATGAAGTAGGTAGAGGACCTTTAGTTGGGCCGGTAGTAACTGCTTGTGTAGTCTTACCTTTAGATTTTAAATTAGAGGGTTTGACTGATTCAAAAAAATTAAGTGAAAAAAAGAGAAATCTTTTTTATGACTATATAAAAGAACATGCAGTGTGTTATGCGATAGGAATGTGTACTCCAGAAGAAATAGATGAGATGAATATTTACGAGGCAAGTAGGCAAGCTATGATTAGAGCTATAAATGAAGTTAGAAAAAGCATTCCTTTAGAACATGTCTTAATAGACGCTATGCCTATTGATATGGATATACCAACAACATCTATTATTAAAGGTGATGCTAAAAGCATTAGTATAGCAGCGGCAAGCGTTATAGCTAAAGTAACTAGAGATAAAATGATGTATGATTTAGATAAATTACATCCAGAATATGGATTTGCTTCGCATAAGGGTTACCCAACAAAGAAACATTTAGAAGCAATTCATAAATATGGTTTGATTGATGGTTATAGAAAGAGTTATGGACCTATAAAAGAAATCTTGGAGGTAGAACATGAATAATAGTTTTCAAAAAAATCCTTTTGTAAGCAGTAGTAACAATAATCAATATAATAATGGCAAGTTTAGTAATTATGCAAAACTTGGCCGTAAGACAGTTGAACAAGTGCAAGAAGAAATGAACAATTTAAAATATAAAAACTTTGAAAATAAAACATTCGAAAGAAAAACAGAAGTAAATAATCAAAATGATTTTAATCATTCAACTGATTTTAGAAATAGAGTAAATAATTTACGAAATATTAATAGAGATTAATAGTTAGGAGGAATAATATGGGGTTATTTTTTAATAAACAAGTAGCAAAAGACAGTTCAAATTCTTATTTGGATGATCAAAAGTCTTTATTTGATACTAAAGATAAAATTCAAAAGCAAACGGTTGATAATTCATATGATGAATATATATATCAACCAAAGGATTATTCTAACGTTCCTAAATATAAAGCCCGTGATGGTAAAAAAATAGATATTGTAGTAGATCAAAATGATTTTGGATATGAAGAATTAAATCCAAATGTAAAGACTGTTAATGTTCCTAAAAAAGATATACGCGATGATTTGATGGAGCTAGTAAATAATGAATATATTGATGAGAAAAACAAAGTTACATCAACTTCAATATATGATGAAAAAATCGATGATGAAATAAAAAAAGATGATAATATAGAAATAATAGACATAGATGATGAAAATAATACTGTACCTTTAAATAAATTAGAAAATAAAGTTACTTCTGAGAAAAAATTATCTATATTTGGAGCTTCTGATGAACCAATAAAAGCTAAAATACATGATGTTAATCCAGAAGATTTAAAACCAAAGCCAGTTATAGAAGAACCAAAAGAGGAAGTTAAAGAAGAAGTTAAAATTAACGAAAATGGTAATAAAATTTGCCCAAATTGTGGTGCTCCGCTATCACCATCCGCAACAACTTGCTTCTTATGTGGTAAAAAAATATAAAATTCACATATCTAACAAAAAAATTTCATAATTGTCTGGTACACTTATTATAGTGGAGGTGATAATTAAGAAAGAAATAAAATAAAATATAAATTAATAGAAATAAATACACTCCTTACTCACTTTAGAAATAATCAATTTTGATTATTTCTTTTCTTGTGTTTTTATAAAAAGTATATTATAATTTTTATAGGTGATAGAATGAAAAAAAATGGATTTACTTTAGTAGAATTAATAGGTGTCATAACAATACTAGGAGTACTTGTTTTAATAATTTACCCTGTTATTGATGATGTTTTTAATGATTCTAGTAGTAATTTATCTAAAAGCCAAAAAGAATCTTTAGAAAATATTGCTAGAATGTGGGGAGCACAAAATACAGATTTATTGTCAGAAACGGAACCTTATTATTTACAAATAGAAGATTTAAAGAAAAGTGGTTTATTAGAAAATAAAGATATTTTAGATCCTGAAACAGAGACAAAAGTTAGAGGATGCATTAAAATTGAATATCAAAATAATAAATATGTTTATACATATGATGAATATAAAAGTATACAAGGTTGCCATTAGCAACTTTTTTAGGAGGTTTTAGAATGAAAAAACCAGAGTTATTAGCACCAGTAGGTTCTAAAGAAGCATTAATAGCTGCTATTAATGCTGGGTGTGATGCTGTTTATCTTAGTGGTTATTCCTTTGGTGCTCGTGCTTTTGCACCTAATTTTGATTTAGATGAGTTAAAAGAAGCAATTGATTTATGTCATGTGTATGGTGTAAAAGTATATGTAACAGTTAATACTTTAATAAAAGAAAATGAAGTAGCAAGATTTATGAATTACATTGATTTTCTTCACCAAAATAATGTAGATGCTATTATTATTCAAGATTTAGGAATGGTTGATTTAGTTAGAAAAACATACCCTAATTTAGAAATACATGCATCAACACAAATGCATATTCATAACTTAGAAGGCGTTAGAATATGCGAGAAACTAGGTATCAAAAGAGTAGTACTTGCGCGTGAAACAAGTATAGATTTAATTAAAGAGATTAAAAAAAACACATCTGTTGATTTAGAGGTGTTTGTTCATGGCGCTCTTTGCATAAGTTATTCTGGTCAATGTTTGATGAGTAGTATAATTGGTGGTAGAAGTGGTAATAGAGGAGCTTGCGCTGGGACTTGCAGATTGCCATTTGATGTTATTGATAAAGATAACATTAAACTAAATAAACACAGTTATCCCTTAAGTACTAAGGATTTATTTACATTAGATAATATTGATAAACTAATTGAAAGTGGAATAGATAGTTTTAAAATTGAAGGGCGCATGAAAAGAGCTGAGTATGTATACTTGGTTGTATCTTTATATCGTAAAGCAATAGATTCATATTTTGAAAGCGGTACAGTCACTATTTCAAACAATGATATTAAAGAATTAAAAAAGATATTTAATCGTGACTTTACAAAAGGATTTTTATTTAATGAGCATAATGATAAAATAACTAATGATTATAGACCTAATCACGCGGGAATAAGAATAGGTAAAATTGTTTATGTTAATAAAAATATTATTAAAATAAAACTAGAAGATGATTTAAATACTGGTGATGGTATAAGAATAGTTGACAATGATTATGGATTTATTGTTACAAGTATGACAAAAGATAATAAAAAAATAAAAGAAGCTAAAAAGGGAGATACAGTTACTCTATACGTTGGAGAAAAAGTAACATTAAATAGTACTGTTTCTAAAACAACGGATATTAAACAGTTAAATAATTTAAAAACGTATACTAATGGAATTAATAAAAAAATCAAAATCGATATGTCTGTCACTTTAAAAATTGGAAGTAATATTAAATTAGAATTAACTGATGGGATAAATACTGTGTGTGTTTTAGATGGTTCTGTTTACGAAGCAAATAATGCTCCTTTAGATGAGAAACTTATAACAAAACAATTAAGTAAACTAGGAAATACGCCATTTGTCCTTAATAATATTAGTATTTATAAAGATGATAATGTTTATGTTAATAACAAGGAACTAAACGAAATAAGAAGAAAAGCTATTGAGTTATTATTAGAAAAAAGAAAATATAAAAAAGCTTACGAAAAAAAAGAAGTTTGTTTTTCTAAGATAGAAGTAAATAATAGAAAAGAAGTTTCTGTTTTATTAGAGGATTCTTCGCTTTATAATCAAATAAAAAACTTAAATGTTGATAAAATTTATACTGATGATATAAGTTTACTTGAAAATGATGATAAAAGATTAATATTGAAAATACCACGTGTAAATTACAACTATATTAGTTATGATAAACCGGTTATGATAGGTGAGATTGGTAGTTTGATTTATAAAAATATAGATTCAAGTGATTTTTCTTTAAATGTTACTAACTCCTATACCGTTCACTTTTTACATACCTTAGGTGTAAAAAAAGTAACTCTTTCCTATGAACTTTCTCTTGATGAAATAAAAGAGATAATAGAAGAGTATAATAAAAGATATAATAGTAATCCTAATTTAGAATTAATAGTATTTGGTAGACAGGAAATGATGGTTAGTAAATTTAATTTAAATAAGTTATATAACAATCAAAATATTTATTTAAAAGATCGTTATAACAAGGTATATCCAATTAAAGAAAAGAATGACTTAATGTATATATTTAATAGTGAAAGATTAAATATGAACATAGATAATTTATATAAAATTGGTATTAATTCAATTAGATTTAATCTCTTTGATAAGAAAGATATTGATTTTATTTCTAATAAAGTCAAATTTGTAAATAAAAACAATTTTTGATATATTAATAGTAGTGGTGATAAAATGAAAGAAATAAAAAAGGTTATTAGTCAAATATATAGTATTGTAATAAAACCAGAGATGAAGGTGTTACCAGGACAACTGGCTTTCTTTTTAGTTTTATCAATTATTCCTACTGTTGTATTACTTGGTTTTATATGTTCAACATTTAAAGTACCTTTTACAAATGTTATTTATGCAATGAATGAAATATTACCTAAAGGAGTTAGCGAAATATTTATATCATATATAAATGGGGAAGGATTAAATCTTAGTATTGGTCTTTCAACTGCAGTTGGTTTTGTGCTAGCATCTAATGGACCACATTCTATTATTATTACATCAAATACATTATATGGGATACCACATTCTAATTACTTAAAAAGACGTATAAAAGCCTTAATTTTAACTATACTATTATTATTATCCTTTGTTTTTACATTAATTGTTTTGGCATTCGGAAATCATATAGTTGCTTTTCTTTTAAGTTTAAAAGTACTTCAACCTATAAGTGCACTTGCATACAAAGTTTATTTTTGGTTAAAATGGCCACTTGCTTTATTCATAATCTTTTTTATGGTAAAACTAATATATTCAATAGCGCCAGATAGCCATATTCCTAGCAAATTTAATACAAAGGGTACAATATTTACAACACTTGGTTGGATTTTTATAACCATAATTTATTCTTATTATGTATCTAATATTGGAAATTATAATATGTTTTATGGGAACCTTACAAATATAATTGTATTAATGTTATGGATTTATTTCTTATCATATATTCTTGTTTTTGGAATGGCTATTAATGCTAACTCTTATAAAAATTATTTAGATAATAAAAACTAAAAAAGGGAACATAATAAGTTTGTACATATATTGTTACCTATATGTATTTAACACAGACTAAATAAGTACTTAATCTAGTTTTACTGTGAACTAACAAGTATTTTATTTGGAAGGTAACGAATTCTCCTTTTTTGACGAGACAATGTCTCGTTTTTTTTTGAAATTGAAAAAATAAATAAAAAGTGATATACTTATCACAGCTATTGAGGTGGTTGTTTTGAAAGAAAAACTTATAAATATAAAAAATAAAATAATAGATAAAATTAAAAATTTTGATTTTAAAAGTTATTTGAAGGAAAATAGTTTATTTTTAATTTTTGTCCTATCATCAGTCATTAATGGTTGTCTATTAAGATTTTTAACAGTAAAAAATTATTTTTCAATTAGACCTATCATTGGTGACTTAATAATGGTAATAATATTAGGATCATTTAACTACTTATTTAAACCTAAGAATAGATTTAAATATCTTTTAACAGTATCTATAATATTTGTAGCTATATGTGTTATTAATTCAATGTATTATACGAATTATTTATCATTTGGATCTTTTTCACTTTTAGCAACTTCATTACAAATAGTTGATGTTGGAGATGCTGTAGTTGAAAATATCATGGAATTAAAGGATTTCTCTTACTTATGGCAAATTTTTGCGCTAATATTTGTTTATGTAACTGTTGATGCTAAAAAAGTTCGTAGAACTAAAGAAAAATCAAATAAAAAATTATTTAAGAATACAATAATAACAGGAGTAAGTTTTTTACTACTATTTATTATAACTTTATCTTCAACTGATATTGGAAGATTACTTAAACAATGGAATAGAGAATATATTGTAATGCGATATGGAATCTATACTTATCAAATAAGTGATTTAATAAGTAATTTAACACCAAAAATAAACAGTATGTTTGGTTATGATAGTAATTTTAAAATCTTTAGAGATTATTATGAAGAAAATCAAAAAGAAAAGAAAAATAATCAATATACAGATATTTTTAAAGGGAAAAATGTTATTGTAATTCATGCAGAAAGTTTCCAACAATTTACTATGAGTTTAAGTTTCAACGGAAAAGAGTTAACTCCAAACATGAATAAATTAGCTAAAGAGGGAATTTATTTTTCCAACTTTTATTCACAAGAGAGCGTAGGAACTAGTAGTGATAGTGAATTTACTTTTAATACTAGTTTAACTCCTGCTTCTTCAGGAACAGTTGCAATAAATTATTATGACCGCGAATATGTAACAATTCCTAAACTTTTAAAAATGCAAGGTTATTATACCTTTAGTATGCATGGTAATAATGGTACTTTTTGGAATCGTAATTTATTACATGAAAGTTTTGGATATGATCATTTTTATAATTATACAAATGACTATACTATAGATGAAACAATTGGCTTAGGATTATCTGACAAGTCATTCTTTAAACAATCTGTTTCTAAAATTAAAGATATAAATAAAGAACATAATAATTTCTATGGAACTCTTATTATGTTAACAAATCACACACCATTTTCATATATAACTCCATTTAGTGATTATAGTGTTGACATAGAAAAAGAAACTATTGATCCTAAAACTAATGAAATTATTACTACAACGCAGCATTATTTAGAAGGAACAACAATGGGTAACTATCTAAAATCTATCCATTATGCCGATGAAGCTATTGGAGAGTTTATTAAAGGATTAGATAAAGAAGGATTATTAGATAATACTGTTATTGTTATATATGGTGATCATGATGCTAAATTAAAGACAAGTGAATATGAATATATGTATAACTATGATCCTGAAACAGGAACTATGCTTGATGTAAATGATCCTGATTATCATAAGGTTGATACTTATGAATACGAGTTAAATCGTAAAGTTCCATTTATTATTTGGACTAAAGATCAAGAGTTTAATGTTGAAGTAAATGAAGTTATGGGTATGTACGATGTTCTTCCAACTTTAGGTAATATGTTTGGTTTTGAAAGTGAATATGCTTTAGGTCATGATATGTTTAGTATTGATGAGAACATAGTTGTATTTCCAGATGGAAACTGGTTAACTAATAAAATTTATTATAATAATCAAACAGGAGAAGCATTCTTGATTGATCCAACACTTCCTGTTACGATAGATTATATTGAAAAGAATACAAAACATGCGGAAGATGTAGTCGCAGTCTCTAATTCAATTATTACTTACGACTTAATTAGAAAAACAAAAGAAACTGAAGATTTATTAAAGAAATATAAATAGAGAAAAGTAAAATTTTCTCTTTTTTGTAATCTCTAGGACTTTTTTAAATATAATATTAAAAAGTATTGAATTTCAAATAAATATTTGCTATAATCAATTTGTACTCGCAGATGGGTCTATAGCCAAGTGGTAAGGCGTGGGACTGCAACTCCCTGATCGTTGGTTCAAATCCGACTAGGCCCTCCAGATTGTAACCATCCCTTTTTATAAGGGTTTTTTGTTGCATGAAAAAGAATATTCTAAAAATGATGTAAAAGTGATAAAAAGTATATTTAAAGTTTTAACTTTGATTTAATTAAAGAAAATTATGCAGGATTTCCATATACTTGTGAATAAAGTATAAATAAATCTTGCAAAACATTTGACTAACAATAATAATAATGCTAAAATAAATCTATAAATTGAAGAAAGAGAATAGTAATAAGATATTATTTTTAAGAGAGTTAATGGTTGGTGAAAATTAATACTTGTATCTTACGAATCTACTCTGGAGAGGAATGTAAACATTTCCGGCCTTGCCGTTATACAAATTAAGAATAGAAGGATGGTACCGTGCTTTTCGCACTCCTTGTGGTGCTATCCTTTTTTTGGAGGATTTATGAAAAAAATATTTATTGCTAATAATAATGGTTCGCGAGAGTTAGAGCTTGAAACTAAAAAAACATTAGAATTATTAGGCTACGAAGTTTTACCACCACAAGATTCACATTTCATAATTATGGATCAGGAAAAATTTGCAAATAATTATTGTACCAGGTTTAAAAAATATATAGAAAATAGCGATGCTATATTAGTCCTTAATCCAATTAGAGATGAAAATAAAAAATTATTAGAAAATTATGTGACAGGATTAACTTTTTTAGAAATGTATGATTCACATAAGTTGGAACATGATATATATTTGTATAACAACATACCTTATGGTCAATTATTTAATGAAGTAAAAGATTTAAAACCAATAATCATAGAAGGTAATTTGTTAAATATAGATAAACAAAAAAATAATTTATTAAAGTACTTTAGTGAAAATCAATTAAATCAAATAAGAGAATATGACATGTACAGTAAAGCTTTTATAATATGTTATGTTGTATTTCACAATATAAAAGATAAAAGCGGACAACCATATTTTGAACATTTATTTAGAGTATCACAAAAACTATATAGTGAGGTAGAAGAAACTGCAGGATTACTTCACGATATAGTAGAAGATACAGATATTACATATAGAGATTTATTAGATGTTGGTTTTCCATTAGAAGTTATTGAAATCGTAAAATTAGTGACAAAAGAAAAAATTGATAAGTCAAAACTAACAGAAGAAGAAAAATTAAAATTATATGATAAAGAAATAAATAAAATTATTAATAGTGGAAATATTCACGCGATAAGATTAAAATATGCAGATATGACAGATAACTTTAATCATGATAGAATAAAAAAATTATCAGAAGAAAAACAAGAGTGGCTTAATAAAAAATATGGGCCACAACTAGTTAAATTAAAAAAAGCTAAGAAAGAAGGAGATATATTATGATAGATATTAATTTAATAAGAGAAAACAAAGAATTAGTAAAAGAAAATATTAGAAAAAAATTTCAAGATAAAAAATTAGTTTTAGTCGATGAAGTAGAAGAATTAGATAAAAAATTTAGAGATGCTAAACAAAAAGGAGATAATCTAAGAGCTTTAAAGAATAGTCGTAGTGCAGAAATTGGATCACTTATGCGTGAAGGTAAAAAAGAAGAAGCAGAAAAATTAAAGGCAGAAATTGCTAACTATGGAGAAGAAATAAAATCATTAGAAGCAGAAGAGGAAAGAATAAGTTCTTTAATTAAAGAAAAAATGATGATGATTCCAAACATTATTGCTGATGATGTTCCAATTGGTGAAGATGACAGTAAAAATGTTGAAGAGGCTCGTTTTGGAGAACCAATTGTTCCAGATTTTGAAATTCCATATCATTCAGATATTATGGCTAGATTTAATGGTTTAGATAAAGAAGCGGCTGGAAGAGTAAGTGGTAATGGTTTTTATTATCTAATGGGAGATATAGCTCGTCTTCATTCTGCAGTGCTTGCTTATGCTCGTGATTTTATGATTGATAAAGGATTTACTTATTGTATTCCTCCATATATGATCCATGGAGATGCGGTAAATGGTGTAATGTCATTTGAGGAAAAAGAAAATATGATGTATAAAATAGAAGGTGAGGACTTATATTTAATAGGAACTTCTGAACATTCTATGATAGCTAAGTTTAAAGATCAAATATTAAAAGAAAGTGATTTACCTATAACAATGACATCTTATTCACCTTGCTTTAGAAAAGAAGTAGGAGCACATGGAATTGAAGAAAGAGGAGTATATCGTATTCATCAATTTGAAAAACAAGAAATGGTTGTTGTATGTAAACCAGAAGACAGTGAAACTTGGTATAACAAAATGTGGAACTACTCAGTTGAACTATTTAGAAGTTTAGATATTCCAGTTCGTAAATTGGTTTGCTGTAGCGGAGATTTAGCAGATTTAAAATATCGTTCTTGTGATATAGAAGCGTGGTCACCTCGTCAACAAAAATATTTTGAGGTTTGTTCCTGCTCAAATTTAACAGATGCACAAGCTAGAAGACTTGGAATTCGTTATAAAAAAGAAAATGGAGATAAAGCTTTTGCTCATACTTTAAATAATACAGTAATCGCACCACCTAGAATGTTAATTGCCTTCTTAGAAAATAATTTAAATAAAGATGGAAGTGTTAATGTTCCTGAAAGTTTAAGACCATACATGGGTGGTAAAGAAAAACTTATTCCAATCAAATAAAGCGATTTTAATCGCTTTTTTGGTATGTTATGATATAATACATATGGGAGGCATAATATGAAAATTGGTGTTTTTGATTCGGGACTTGGAGGAATAAATGTTTTAAAAGAGTTATTAAAAATGTATCCAAATGAAGAATATATTTATATAGGTGATAATAAAAACTTACCTTATGGAACTAAAACAAAAGAGCAACTTTTATTACTCGCAAGTAATATGATAGATTATCTAATAAAAGAAGGAGTTAATATTATTTTTATAGCGTGTGGGACAGTAAGTTCAACGATATATGAGGAACTAAAAGAAAAATATCGAGTTCCTATCGTAAGTATTGTTAATACAACAGTTACTAAAATAAATAGTTTAAATTTAGATGAAATTGCTGTTTTAGCAACCCCAAACACAATTAATTCCCACATATTTAAAAATAATTTAAACTGTAAAAAAGTATTAGAAATTAGTTGTGATAAATTTGTGCCTTTAATTGAAGGAGATTTAGATTCGAAATTTAAAAATTTATATATTGAACAATATTTAAAAGAGATAAAAAAAGAAAGAATTAAAAATATTATTTTAGGATGTACTCATTATCCTTTGCTTGCAGAAAACATAAAAAACTATTTAGGGGATGTTAATTGTTACGACATGGGAGTTATTCTTGCTAATTCTGTTTATTTAAAAAGTGGAAATAAATCCTTAGATATATATTTTACTAATTATAATAAAGAATTAGAAGATAAAGTAAGTGAGATATTAAATCAAAAGATAAGTATTAAGAAGTTAGATTTATAGGAAGTGATAATATGCCAGAATTACCAGAGGTAGAAACAGTAAAAAATACCTTAAAAAGATTGGTATTAAATAAAAAGATAATTAATGTTACAGTAAGATATGATAACATTATTGCTTATCCTAGTGTTTCAGAATTTAAAAAGGAAATAATAAATCAAAGTATAAAAGATATAAAAAGAAGAGGTAAGTGGCTAATGTTTGAACTTGATAATTATTATTTAGTTAGCCATTTAAGAATGGAGGGTAAATACTTCATAAAAGATAAAAAGGATGAAATTAATAAACATGAACATGTTATTTTTGAGTTTGATGATAATGAATTAAGATATCAAGATACAAGAAAATTTGGAAGAATGTACTTGGTAAAAAAAGAAAATGTTTATGATGTTGCCCCACTAAGAGATTTAGGTTTAGAACCTTGGGATGATAATTTGAATTCTGAATATTTAAAATCTAAATACAAGAGTAAAAGATTACCAATAAAAACGTTGTTATTAGATCAGTCGATTATAACAGGAATAGGTAATATATACGCTGATGAAATATTATTTTTGAGTCATATAAATCCTTTAACTCAAGCTTCTAATTTAACAAAAAGTAATTTAAATGATATCATAAAATATACAAGAAAAATATTAGAAGAAGCTATAAAGCAAGGAGGAACAACAATTAGAAGTTATGAATCTGCAGAGGGTGTACATGGAAGATTTCAAAATAATTTATTAGTTCACAATCATGAAGGTGATAAATGTCCAAATTGTGGTGAAACTATTATCAAAATAACAGTTAATGGTAGGGGAACATATTATTGTCCTACTTGTCAAAAATAGTATCAAAAAAAGCAAAACTAGTTTTCAAGTTTTGCTTTTATTTTCCCTGTATTTTTAAAATTAAGTTTAGCAATATCGCTTAGTTTATCTATTCCATATTGTTTTGCTATTAAAACACCTTGTTCATCAACCTTATCACTAGCACCTTTTAATAAACTTAAATTAAGATTATTACCTAATTTATCAAATTCTTTTAAGAAGATATATCTGCTTATAATAGAAGCACATGCAACGCTTAAACACTTATCTTCAGCTTTTGTCATGAATGTAATATTTTTAACAACATTTGAACTGCTTTTTAAATAATTAAAATAAACATATGGCATAGCAAATTGATCCACAACTATATAATTATAATCTGGCTGTTTTTCTCTCATAGAGAATAAGACTTTATTATGCATAATAGCTTTAATTTTATTCATGTTAGTGTTTTCATCATATTTTTCATTATATTCTTTATTAGATAAAATAATACTTTCATAGGGGATAACTTTAATTACTTTAGGAACTACTTCTAATATTTTTTCGTCTGTCATTTTTTTAGAATCTTTGACACCAAGATCCTCTAAAAAAGGGATATTTTCTTTTGCTACATATGTTGCTGTTACAACGATAGGACCAAAGTAATCTCCAGTACCGACTTCGTCTGAACCAATTGTATTAGCATGATATATTTTAGGATCAATATATTCTAATTTTTCTTTTTTTTCTTTATTAGCACTGTTTTTAACATCTACTTTACCACTATTAATTTTTTCAGTTGTAATCCAAAAATCACTAGCTAAATCTGCATCTTTTCCCTGAAAAACAACCTTACCTGATTCATATAAAGTTATAACCGTATCTCCATCTTTAGCTTGCCACTTAGCGTAAGGAGGAGTGGTTGGTCTTTTGCACCAATCTAATTCTTCACTCATCATTTCTTGTGTTTTATCACATACTTTAAAAGTTATAACTCCAACTTTATTCTTTTCCATAGATAAACCTCCATCACTAGTCTTATTTTATCATAAAAAAAATAAAATTACTTTATTTTTTAAATAATTTATAATATAATTCTATTAGGAGAGTAATATTATGGAAATTGTTGATATAATTATTTTAATTATTATTTTATTTGGTGCAGTTATTGGATTTAAAAGAGGATTCACAAGATCTTTAGTTTCTGCTTTAGGATTTATTATAATTGCTATTTTAGCATTTTTCTTAAAAAATCCTTTATCAGTTCTTTTATATGAAAATTTACCATTCTTTAAATTTGGGGGAATACTAAAAGGTGTTACTGTTTTAAATATTGCATTATATGAACTTTTAGCCTTTGTTATTGTTTTAGCCATTTTGGGAATAGCGTTAAAAATCTTGATGGTTGCAACTTCTGTATTTGAAAAGCTTTTAAAGATGACTATTATTTTAGGAATACCATCAAAGATAATGGGTGCAGTAGTAGGGGCTGTAGAGGCATTTGTCATTGTATTTATTGTACTATATGTTATTTCTTTACCGATATTTAATATTTCTTTTGTTGAAAATTCAAAATGGAAAAATCAAATATTAAATAATACCCCAGTATTATCTGCTTTTTCTAAAAAAACAATGGGAGTAGTAAATGAGTTTGCAGGTATAAAAGAAAAGTATGAAGATAATAATAAAAATGCTGAAGAATTTAATAAAGAAGTGTTAGATTTGTTCTTAAAATATGATGTAGTAAAAGTTTCTTCAATAGATAAATTGGTTGAAAAAGGTAAACTACAAATAAATAATGTCGAAGAAATACTTATGAAATATAGGGAGGATTAGTATGAGCGTTATTCATGGCAATGAAAAAAATTTTGAAAGTTTAATTAATAAAGATTTAGTTTTGGTTGATTTTTTTGCTACTTGGTGTGGCCCATGTAAAATGTTAGGTCCAGTCTTAGAGAGTTTGGAAAACATTGATGTAGTGAAAATAGATGTAGACGAGTGTCCAGATTTAGCACGTAAATATGCTATAATGAGTGTTCCTACACTAATGATATTTAGTAATGGAGATCTAAAAAATAAACAGAGTGGATTTATGCCAAAAGAAGTTTTGGAAGAATGGATTTTAGAAAATAAATAAAAAAGTTTACTATTGTGAACTTTTTTTGCTATAATATAGATGGTGATGATATGAAAAAGGGTTTTACTTTAATTGAATTATTAGGAATAATTGTTGTACTAGGTATTATAGCAACTATTGTTACACCCGTAATTCAAAATACTTTAGCTGAAAATGAAGATAAAGTTTATAATGTCTTGGTAAAACAGATAGAAGGACATGCCAAAGATTATTTGGAAATGAATACAGATAAATTACCAGCAGAAGAGGGAAATTCTATACAAATAAAATTTGGTGATATTAAAGCGGCTGGAATAATGCAGATAAATGTTAAAAACCCTAAAACTAATAATTTGATTTCTAATGAGAGTTATGTAACTGTTACAAAAGATAAAAACAATTATCGTTATGAAACAACAATTTATGATTTAACTGATGTGTCAGAAGTTGTAAGTGGTGCACCAATAATAACATTAGCAGGTAGTTCAAATGAAACTATTTCTGTTGGTAGTATTTATGAATTAGAGTCAAAAGATGGTGTTTCAAGACAAATAATAACCAATGGTAAAGAGGTAAGTTCAATTGATACTTCAGTTAAGGGAGTATATGAAGTATATTATAGTAAACTAGGAAATGGAAAGCTCGGAATAACAGTAAAGACTGTTAAAGTAGCATAAAAAAATATTTGCTTAATTGCAAATATTTTTTTTTAAAATTTACGATATAATCCAATAGCTTTTCCTAAAATAGTAACATTATTTAAAATAATAGGATCCATGGTATCATTTTCCGGTTGTAATCTAAAATAATTAGATTCCTTATAAAAAGTTTTTAATGTTACTTCATTTTCATCTGTCATAGCTACAACTATTTCTCCATTACGAGCTGTATTCTTTTTTTCTACAATAACAATATCACCATCAAATATTCCTGCATTAATCATACTATTACCACTAACTTTTAATGTAAAGACATCTTTGTCATTAGGTAATAGATATGTAGGTAATGAGAAGTATTCATCAGGTTGTTCAATTGCTTCAATTGGGCTACCAGCTGTTATTTTTCCGAGCAAAGGAACTTCTACAACATTTTCATTTTTTGGTTCAAACTCATTTTCTACAAGTAGTTCGATAGCTCTGTTTTTACTACCTTGTTTTTTTATCCAACCTTTTTCTTCCAAATTTTGTAAGTGGGCATGTATAGTAGCAGGGCTAGATACATCTAAGGCTTCACCAATTTCTCTTACCGTAGGTGGATAACCATTAGAAACAATAAATTTTTTTATATAAGTTAAGATTTCATTTTGTCTTTTAGTTAATTCTTCCATTTTTCCTCCTTTTTACTTTCCGTTTACATTATAACAAACCTTTTTAAAAAAGTCAAACATTTGTTTGTAAAAGATATTGACACGAACCAATGTTCGTGATAATATATAAACAGATGAGGGAGGAATTAAGATGAAAGAAATGTTAAAAAGTAAAATTGTTATAGGGTTTGTAGTATTAATGTTAGGGATTGTATTTGTTGATTCTTCTATTACGGTTAGATTAGATAGGAAAGAAAATATTAAAAATAATGAAATAGTAATGGCTGATTTAAAATAAAATAATTGACAATTCCTCCTTATAGAGGTATTCTTAAATAGAAAGTAAGATTAGGAGGAGTTAAAATGAAAAGAAAAAATGCTTTCACTTTAATCGAATTACTAGCAGTAATAGTAGTATTAGCAATAATAGCATTAATAGCAACACCAATAGTAATGAATACAATTAAGAATGCGAAGAAAGGGGCAGCTGAGAGAAGTGCCGATAGCTACATAAAACAAGTAGAAACAACAGTAGCAGAAGCAAGGTTAGATAATAAAACAGTACCAGATGGAACATATCAAATAGATGGACAAGGAAATCTAATAGGAACAGGATTACCAGATGGAAAATTAAAAATAGAAATGAATGGTAAAAAACCAACTTCAGGGACTGTAACAATAAGCAATGGCCAAGTGACAACAGATTCTAAGATAACGGTAGGTTCTTATGAAGTATCATACAACCCAACAACAAAGAAATATGAAGCAACAGAAAAAGGAAATACAACTCCAGATACACCAGTATTAGAAGTACTATGTAAAGCTAATACTACCAAGGCTAGTGCATTAGTATGGTCAGGAGGTGCTGATCCATCTCAAGAATCATCATATTCAAAAGAAGAAGTAGGATTGTTAGTAAGTGCTGGGCATGAATATGATACAGGGGTAACATACACTTGTGAACTAGGGGATGGTAAAGAGAGTATATTTTATATTTTGGAAACAAATGGAGATAATGTATCTCTAATAGCTGGATTTAATTTAGGTAATACGGTTGCTTGGTGTGGGAATGAAGCACAGTGTAAAGAAGATATTATATTGAATAATACTAAAGGTCCACTTACGGCAAATGATGCATTAAAAGAAAGAACATCAGCTTGGACAAAAATAAATCGATCACAAATCACATTACCAACGGCAGAGCAAATAGCAAAAACTTTAGATGAAAACCTTGGGGACAGTCTTATTGTTGGGTTGGAAACGTGGTTATATAGTTATACAGAACTTCCTGTTGCGCAAGGTTATTGGACATCAACACCTAGTCAAAAGAATTCTTATGATGCTTGGCATGTAATATATGCCGGTGGTCTTGATCACGATAATTATGATATAGAGGGAAATTTAATTGAAAATGATATAACTTCTACTACTTATTATGGAGTTCGTCCAGTAATAACAATTTCAAAATCACTATTAGGATAGTTTATAGAGAATATAATACAAGTTATATTCTTTTTTTTGTTTATGTGTTATAATTGATATAGGTGATTAGAGTGAGATTAAGAAACGTAAAAGGTGCAAAAGAGATAATAGAATCATCTAATTATGTTGTTCTAGATTATAAAGAGCATAGGGGTAAATATAGTAAATTATTTGGTAATGATAATCCTATATACATAGAAATTGGAATGGGTAAGGGTAAATTTATTATTGATAATGCTTTAAAATATCCTAATATCAATTTTATTGGGATTGAAAAATATGACAGCGTTGTAGTAAGAGCTATTCAAAAATTAGAAAACAAAGATATTCCTAATTTAAGGATTATTAGAATGGATGCTTTAGAAATAGACGATGTGTTTGATCATGAAATATCTAAAATATATTTAAACTTTTCTGATCCTTGGCCTAAAGATAGACATGCACATAGAAGATTATCTAGTAAAATATTTTTAAAAAAGTATGATAATATCTTTAAAAATATTAAAAATATTACTATGAAAACAGATAATAGAAAATTGTTTGAATATTCAGTAAAATCATTTATTGATTATGGATATAAAATAAATGATATATCTTTGGACTTGCATAGTGATAGTTATCCGGATAATATTATGACTGAATATGAAGAAAAATTTGTAAACAAAGGAAACCAAATATATATGGTTGATGTTACTAAATAGACATTATATTTACAGTAAAGTAACAAAAAATATTTAAAAATTTATAAAATTTGATATAATTTAGTTAAGTAGGTGAGATATGAAAAAAATAGTGTTACTGCTTTTAGTTGGTTTGTCTCTAACTGGATGCACCGCTGTTAGAATAAATACAAAAGATATTGATAATACTATTAATGTTATTTTATCTAAAAATAATACTTTATATAATCGGGTTGGTAAAGGTTATAAGTATTATGTTCCACGTGGTGTAAGTTATATAGATACAGTTGAATTTAATGATAAACTTTATTCAAATGGTAATTATTATTATTTATATGTTGATGCCATAAGTTATTTTTATCAAAAAGAAATGAATTATGAGATTAATGATTCGGCGTATTATTCACGAGAATTTAATATAAATGATAAAAAAGGTTACCTAAAAATAGAAGAACAAAATGGTAAGTACTTGATTAATTTCTATTATAATTATGCTAGAATTCAGGCATTAGTAGAAAAAGATGATGTGGAATCAGTAGTTTTAAATGCAACGTATATTTTATCCACAATAAAGTTTAATCCAGAGGTTATTAAGTTAATGCTTGATGATGAATTCTTTACTAATAAAGAAGAGAAATATGATATATTTGAATCAGAAGCTGAAGATAATAATTTCTTAGATTATGCAGATGAAAATGAAGAGGAAAAACAATAGAGGTGATAGAATGGGATTTTTAGAAAAAGTAAAAAATATGTTTACAGAAGAAGTAGAAGAAACACCAATAAAAAAAGAAGTTATGCAGGTAGAAATACCAGCTCCTACACCAACTGTGGAGGAACCTAAAAAAACTGTGGTAGCAGAAAGTGAGGTTCTTGTAAAAGAAGAAAAACCTCAAGCTCCGGTTTTCTTTGATGATAAGGATTTTGCTAGTTTAGAAAGAAAAGAAGAAAAAAAACCAAAACCAAAGAAACTAGAAGAAAAATACAAAGGAAAAGAAGAAGAAAAAAAAGTATTTAGGCCAACACCTATTATTTCACCAGTATATGGAGTTTTAGATAAAAATTATCGTAAAGATGATATAACACCTAAGAAAAATAGACCAATAATAACAGAGTATGATAATTCACATTTAACTATTGATGATGTTAGAAGAAAAGCTTATGGCACTTTAGAAGATGATTTAGAAGTAATTATACCAAGTGATGATTATGAAATTACTGAAGAAAACGGTATTATTAATGATGAAGTCGAAACACTAGATGATGGATTAGTAGATTTAGATTATCAACCTAGATTTGCTAAAAAAGATGATGTAATAGAAAATATAGAGGAAAATAAAAATGATTTGTTTGAAGAAATAGAGAGTAAAGAAGAACCTCTTAGTGATGAAGAAATGTTTGAAGAACTTCAAGAAGAAAAAGATGAAACAAAAGAAGAATTAACAGATAGTGATTTGTTTAATTTAATAGATTCTATGTATGATAAGAAGGATGGTGAATAATGGAAGCATTATTAAAAATTTTACCAATCATATTATATATATTGTTGAGTATACTAATAGTAGTCTTAATTGTTTTATCTATTAGAGCTATTAAAACTTTAAACAGAGTAGACAGAACAATTGATGACGTAAATTATAAGATGTCTAAATTAAATGGAGTATTTTCATTAGTTGATCGTAGTGCTGATGCAATAAGTTTACTAACTGACAAGATTGTTGGCACTGTGACAGCAGGATTAGCTTCATTATTTAAGAAAAGAAAACATAAAGAAGAAAATGGAGGAGAAGAAGATGGGAAAGAATAAGCATGGATTTTTTAAATTTTTAACAGGAGCTGCAGTAGGGGCTGGATTAGGAGTTTTATTTGCTCCAAAGGAAGGTAGTAAAACAAGAGCTGAATTAAAAATAAAAATTGATGAAATGATCAATAAACTAAAAGATGTTGATGCTGATGAAGTAAAAGAAAATATTGAAAAGAAAATTGATGAAATTAAGGAAGAATTAGCAGATTTAGACAAAGAAAAAGTTTTAAAAATTGCTAAAAAGAAAGCCAAAGATATTGAAAATTCAGCCAAAAAATTAGTTGATTATGCAGTTGAAAAAGGAACTCCAGTTCTTGAAGATGCTGCTAATGCAATTAGATTAAAAGCTATTGATGTTACTAAAGAAGTTTTGGAAAAATTAGAAGCCAAAGAAAAATAAACACTTTTTGTGTTTTTTTCTTTATAAGAAATTGAAAAATATTGGTAAATATAGTATAATTATCTCGCGAGATGATAGGAGAGAAAATATGAATTTTATTAAAAAGAATAAAGTTTTAGTGGCGATTCTTACATTAGTATTTGTATTTATAATAATATTAGCTATTTATATTTATTTGTATCAAAATAATTCAAATAAATATGGCAATCGATTAAATGGGATAGAAAATGTTTTGATTAGTGATAATAAAATTACTAACATAAAAGATAAACTTTTAAGTAATAACAATTGTAATACTGTTAATTACAAATTAGATGGTAAAATAATAAAATTTTTTATTGATGTAAAACCAGAAACAGATGAACTTTCTTTAGAAAGTATGTTTAATTTAATTTTAGATGGTTTCTCTGATTCGGAAAAAGCATTTTATGATTTTGAAATATTTGTAACGAGCACATCAAAATCATATCCAGTTATAGCATATAAGCATAGAAATAATGAGGTTTTCTCAATATCAAGAAAAGAGGTAGTTCAAGATGAAGAATAAGAAAATAGGAATAACAATTATAAGTGTTATAGCTTTAGTAGCAGTTAGTTTAGTAGTTTATTTTATAGGCTTTAAACAAGACAAAAATACCACTTTAACATTATTAGAAAAACAATGGATAGAAAATAATAAATCAAAATTAATTGATTTATCAATAATTAACAATGTTCCGCTAATAAGTTATAATGGTGATGGTATATTTTTTGATTTTCTAAAAGATTTAGAAGATAATACAAAATTAGAATTTAATAAGGTCGCATACAATAATGGTGATGAAATAAAAAATGAATATTCATTAAAATATGTTGATAATATTGAATCTAATCAAATAAAAGTATATGAAGATGACTATGTTTTAATATCAAAAAATAAAGTTAAATATGGATCTTTAAATGAAATTAAAAATATCACAGTAGGAGTATATAAAGATGATTTAAACTTAGTAAATACTTATTTAAATAATGATATCTTATTAAAGTCTTATGATAATTATGAAACGATGATAAGTGATTTACAAAGTGATGGAGAAAAGAAGATTGACGCAATTGTATTGCCACGTTTAAATTACTTTAAGGAGATTGCTTCAAACGAAAAATTAAATATCAATTATCATATTTCAGAAATGACAAAATATTATGTTTTACAATTAGGAAGTAATGATAAATTAAATAGTATTCTAACTAAATATTATCAAAAATGGGAGAGGGAAAAATTAAATAAATCTTATGCTAATCAATTTTTAAATAGTTATTTAAATTTCTCAAGTATCGGAGATAAAGATAAAGTAGAATTTAAGAGCAAAAGATACGCATACGGTTTTTATGAAAATAGTCCTTATGATTTAGTTGTTGATGGTAAATATGTAGGTATAAATCATTCAATTATTTCTGATTTTTCTGATTTTGCTGGTATAGAAATAAGCTACAAAAAATATGATGATATTTCATCTTTAGTTAAAGACTTTAATCAAAATAAATTAGATATTATTTTTAATAATACAACATATTTTGGATTTGATATGGACGTTTACAATACTGTTTCTAGTTATGATGAAAAAATAGTAGTTTTATCAAATGATGAAAATATTTCTATAAATTCAGTTAACTCTTTAAAAGATAAAGAAGTAATGGTTGTTGAGGAAACTAGACTTGCTGATTATTTAAATAAGTTAGGAATAAAAGTAAAAAATTATAAAAACACCGAAAGTTTACTTTCTAATTTAAAAAGTAATTCAATCGCTGTTTTAGATTTAGATACATATAATGTTTACGCTAGTAAGAATTTAAAAAATTATAAAATATTAAATATCTTTAACTTAGATACAAATTATAATTTTACAATTAGAGATATTAATGATAATAAGTTATTTGCTAAATTGCTTGATTTCTACTTAACTTTTAACAATGAAAAAGAATTAATAAATAAAGGTTACTTTGAAGTTTCTAGCTTAATGGCAAGACCTTTCTCTATTAGAAAATTTGTTTTATCGATAGTTGGATTAATAAGTGCAGGAATATTATTATTCATTGGATTTAATATATTTAAGCCTAAAAAGAAAAAAGTTAAGAAAGTTAATTTATCAAAAGAAGATAAATTAAAATATATTGACATGTTAACATCTTTAAAAAATAGAAATTATTTAAATGATAATATTGAAAAGTGGGATAATAGTGAAGTATATCCACAAACAATTATTGTAATAGATTTAAATAATGTTGCTTATATTAATGATAATTATGGTCATGCCGAAGGTGACAAAGTAATTGGTGAAGCTGCTAATATCCTTATTTCAACTCAAATGCCAAATACTGATATAATTAGAACTAATGGTAATGAATTCTTAATTTACATGGTAGGTTATGATGAAAAACAAGTAGTAAGTTATATAAGAAAATTGAATAAAGAATTTAAAGGATTATCTCATGGTTTTGGAGCAGCTATTGGTTATAGTATGATTGATGATGCTATTAAAACAGTTGATGATGCTATAAATGAAGCAACAACAATAATGAGAGAAATAAAAGAAGAAATAAATTACTAAAACAAAGGTACAAACACTTGTACCTTTTTTGTTAGTGTAAAGTGAAATTTTTTCTTGTTGACAAAGTCACAATTTATAGATTATAATCTAAAAGGAAGTAGAATTAGGAGGAGTTAAGATGAAGAAGAAAAATGCTTTTACTTTAATAGAATTACTAGCGGTAATAGTAGTATTAGCAATAATAGCACTAATAGCAACCCCAATAGTAATGAACACAATAAAAAGTGCAAAGAAAGGTGCAGCTGAGAGATCTGCGGATAGTTATATCGGTGCAGTAGAAACAGTAGTTGCAACAGAACGTCTAGACGGAAATATTTTAGAAGGAGAATATGAAATCACAAGTGATGGAAATATTTGTAGAGATAAAAGCGCAAGTTGTAGTGATAAAGATAAAATCATTATTGATGTGAAAGGAACCAAACCAAGTTTAGGTAAGATAACAATATCAAATGGAAATGTAGATAAAAAATCATCAGAGATGACAATAGGAGATTATGAAGTTTCATATGATGAAGAAAATAAGAAATACGAAGCAACTAAAAAAGATGATACATCATCTGACGATAATAAACCGACAACTTTAACATGTGAATTGCAAGAAGGAACAAGCCAAACTGTGGGGGCAAAATATACATGTCACTTAGATTTTGATAGACCATTTTATGTATTAGAGACTTCTGGAGATAATATAAGTTTAATAATGGATAGAAATTTTGTAGGTGGATTTTTTGCAGTGTCATGGTGTATAGATGGTGGAGATAATAATACTACATGTGAGAATATAAATTCAACTGGAGAAGAAAGCTTGTTAAAAAATGTGCAAGATATATTTGGTGGAAATATATCTGTAAGTTTTCCTACTGCAAGTCAAATAGCAACGGCCTCAGGGAAATCATTTAATAACAATTCAGTTTCAGGGTTAGCTACATGGATATATGATTATCTAGAAGGGACAGCTAATTCGGAGTCAGAAGTATATGGCTATTGGACAACTTCTCCTTGTATAGGTGATTCTGAATTTGCGTGGGTAGTCGATCATGATGGATCTATAGTTAAGCTTGAGGTTAATGATGGTAGTGGTAATTATGGCGTTCGCCCAGTAATCACAATTTCAAAATCACAATTAAATTAAAATTAGATACTAACACAAAACGACACAATTATTTGTGTTGTTTTTTTATAATGTTTATGGTGATACGATGAAAATATATGTAGACCTTGTTCTTTTATTAAATTTTGGATTTGATTTTATTTTATTGCTTTCAGTTTCACTAATTTTAAGAAGAATGGTATCAATCAATAGATTATTATTAGGAGCATTTGTAGGAAGTTTAAGTATTTTATTTTTATTTATTAATATAAGTTCTTTTGTTTTATTTCTATTTAAAATAGTAATAAGTGTATTTATGATATTAGTGACATTTGGTTATAAAGATAAAATATACTTTTTTAAAAACATGGGATTTTTATATATGGCTAGTATTGTTCTTGGAGGTTTCCTTTATTTTTTGAATGTACAGTTTTCGTATAAGCAACAAGGTTTGGTTTTTTTTCACGAAGGGTTAAGCATAAATTTTATATTTTTAATCATATTTTCACCATTTATTATATATATTTATGTAAGGCAAGGTTTGAATTTAAAAAATAATTACAGTAAGTATCACTATGTTAAATTGTATTTTGATAACAAAAGTATTAATTGTATAGGGTATGTTGATACAGGAAATAAAGTTGTTGATCCGTATCTAAAAAGAAGGATTGTTTTAATAAATAAAGAGTGTAAAATACAAGAACCTTGTATATACGTGCCTATTAATACTGTTAATAGTGTAGGACTGATTAAATGTCTAAAACTAGAAAAGTTAGAAATAGATGGTAAGGAAGTAAAAGAAAAATTATTACTAGGATTTATCAATAAAAAAATAAATATAGATGGGGTAGACTGCATACTACCTGAAATAGGAGGATAAAATGTTAAAGAAAGTTATTAATTTTATTATAAGAATATTTTGTGGCGAACATTCTATTTTTTATGTCGGAAGCGCGGATAAGTTACCAGCACCACTTTCTAAGGAAGAAGAACTAGATTATGTTATAAGAGCTGGTAATGGAGACGAATTTGCTAGAGAAAAGTTAATAGAACACAATCTTAGATTAGTGGTATTTTTATCCAAAAAGTATGAAAATACAGGTGTTGATTTAGAAGATTTAGTTAGTATTGGAAGTATTGGTCTCATAAAGGGAATAAAGACTTATAAGCCCGATAAAAATATTAAATTAGCAACTTACGCATCAAGATGTATCGATAATGAAATATTAATGTTTTTAAGAAAAAATAAAAGAAGGAAAAGTGAGGTTAGCTTTGAAGATAGTTTAAGTTATGATGCGGAAGGGAATGAACTCCATTTAGAAGATATATTAGGAACAGATTCTGATATTGTGACAAAAGGAATAGAGGATGAAACAGATAAAAAAATGATGTATAAAGAAATTTCCAAATTAAATGATCGAGATAAAGAGATAATGGTTTTAAGATATGGTCTTTTCAATCATAAAGAAATGACGCAAAAGGAAGTGGCTGAAAAGTTAGGTATAAGTCAATCATATATATCTCGAATTGAAAAAAAGGTAATAAAAAAGTTAAAATGTGTAGCTAAATATTGAGTACAAATTTTGTGCTTTTTTTGTGTTAAAATGTAAATTTTTGTGTTATAATAAAAATCATTCAAAAAAGAAGGGGAAAGAATTATGATTTTTTATAGATTAATGTCTAAAGAGGAATTTCAAAATAAAAAGATTCATAATAATAAAAACAGTTTTGAAGATAGTATTAATACTCACAAATATGAAGAAGATAAAAATTATGTTCATTTGTTTTTAAATGCAGAATCTTGCTTTGAAAGTTTTGATAAAGTTGCATATGACGAAAGTTTTATTGGTATGTTTGATATTCCTGATAAGATAGTATGTAAATATGGAATAGGTTTAGGTGGATACGATTTTTTATGTAATTCATATTCTACAAATTATAGATATTTATGTTATAACAATAATAAAAATAATTATGTTTTTTGGCTTCCTGAAATAGCTATAAAAGAAGAAGATTTTAATTATAATTGGTGTATAAAAATTGAAAAAGCAGGAAAAGAAAAAAACAGAGGATATTTACCGTTTGAATTTGAAACTGATTTAATTACATATCGTGAAATAGTAAATGATGGATATTTATACGGATATGAAAATGAAGAAGGTTTATTAAAAAAATATAAGGAACTTGTAAAAATAAAAAAAAGAATTATGAGAATTCTTAGTACAACTAAAAAAATTAATATTGTTCCTAAATATTATAATGAAGATTCATTAATGGTTGCTAAAATTTTGATTAAATATGCACTAGATAATAATTTAATAAAAGAATCTAATGAAATATATATTAGTATAAATAAAAAGCTTAATCCCACGGCGATAAACATTGCTGACATTGATTCGGAAAATAAGAAAGTTTTAATTATAAACAAGAACAAAAAACATACTAACCCTAGTTTTTGCGCAATGATAGATTCTCTGGGAATAAATGTTGATAAAAGCATTTTATATACGATAACTCCAGAAAAAGATGTTGTGTATGACTATTCATTAGTTAAGAAAATTGTTTAGATATAATTTTAAAGAAGTGAATGAATTTTTGCGTTCACTTTTTTTGTTATTTAAAAAATTATGTTTAATTTTATATTTATTTTACCATTATATAATGGGAGGAATAAAATGGCACGTCATAAAGTAGAAATATGTGGCGTGAATACTGCGAATATTAAAGTGTTAACTAATAATGAAATGGTTGATCTTTTCAAAAGATATCAATCCGGAGATAAATTTGCTAAGGAGGATTTAGTTAACGGAAATCTTAAGTTAGTTTTATCTATTTTAAAGAAGTATAACAATAGAACAGATAATATGGATGATTTATTTCAGATTGGTTGTATAGGACTTATTAAAGCGATAGACAATTTTGACTTGTCACACGAAGTTAAATTTTCAACATATGCAGTACCGATGATTTTAGGAGAAGTAAAAAGATATTTGAGAGATAACAATAGTGTTAGGATATCGCGAAGTGTTAAAGATATTGCTTATCAAGCTATGAAAATGAAGGAAGTACTAATAGGTGAATTAGGAAAAGAACCAACTATCCAGATGATCGCCGAAAAATTAAATATAAGTGAATTTGAAATTGTTAATGCATTAGAATCAATGAGAGATACAATAAGTATGTCTGAGCCTATTTATAGTGATGGAGGAGATACGATTTATCTTGAAGATCAAATTCAAGACAAAAAAAATTCTTTATATGATAAAGAAACTAAGTTGGCGTTAAAAGATGCTATTAACAAATTAAAAGAAAAGGAAAAACATATATTACTTGAAAGATATATTATTGGAAAGACACAGATGGAATTAGCTGAAGAAATTGGTATATCTCAAGCCCAAATATCAAGATTAGAAAAAAGTGGAATAGACAATATCAAAAAAATGATGTTGTAATAACTGCTTTTTTTGTTCATAAAATTATGTAGGTGGTAGTATGAGACTTTCTGATTTGCAACATAAAGATGTTGTTAATATAAATGATGGAGTTAAAATAGGTAATATTATTGATATTAGATTAGATGAAAAAGGTAATATGGATGGTTTAATTGTTGAAAAAAGTAAATTTATTATTTCGATGTTTACAAGTAGTAATGAAGTAGAAATAAAATGGAACCAAATATCTAAGATAGGCGAAGATGTTATTCTTGTAAGTATTAATAATTAATGTTATAATTTAGATGGTGATAAGATGGAAAAAATAAAAATAAATATGTTGTCAATGGCTGATACAGTTGAAGGGCAAGGTGTTGGTAGTGCATATCAAGAATTAATTAACTTGTTAGATGAAGGAGCACAAGATCTATTTGAAGTTAGTATTAATTCAAGTAAAAAAGCTGATATTATTCATGCACATACTACAGAACCACAAAGTTATATTAAAATGAAATTAAATAAAGGGGTTAATGTGGCGTATTGTCATTTTTTGCCTGATACATTAGATGGAAGTTTAAAATTACCTAAAGTAGCGTTTGGAATATTTAAAAAATATATTATTAAATTTTATAATGCCGCAGATTACTTAGTAGTGGTAAATCCTATTTTTATTGATGATTTAGTAAAATATGGGATAAAAAGAGAGAAAATAGTATATATACCAAATTATGTATCAAAAGAAAAATTCTTTAAGAAAAATAAAACAGAAGTAAAAAAAATAAGAAAAGAACTTGGTATAGCTGATGATAAGTTTGTTGTCTTAGGTGCAGGTCAAATTCAAACAAGAAAAGGTGTTGTTGATTTTGTCAAAGTTGCTAAAAAAATGCCAGATGTTCAATTCGTATGGTGTGGTGGATTTTCTTTTGGTAAGATAACAGACGGGTATGATGAATTAAAAGAAATAGTTGATAATCCTCCTAAAAATGTTATATTTACGGGAATCATTAAAAGAGATAAGATGAATGATATGTTCAACATGGCAGACTTACTTTTTATGCCATCATATAATGAACTTTTTCCAATGACAATCCTAGAAGCTGTAAATTGTCATAAACCTTTATTGTTAAGAGATTTAGATTTATATCACGACATTTTATTTGATAAATATTTAAGTGGTAAAAATAATAAAGAATTTATAAAATTAATTGATGAGCTAAAAGATAACAAAAAGTTGTATCAAAAACAAAGCAAAAACTCTAAAGAAATAAGCGAATTTTATAGTAAAGAAAATATACTAAAAATTTGGAAAGAATTTTATACTAAAATATATAATGAACACAAAGAAAAAGTAGAAAATTAATTCTACTTTTTATGATATAATGAAGTAGGTGATGTTTATGCCTAATCAAAAAGGAAGTTTAAAAGATAGAATACGTTCATGGTATTTATTTTTAAGGTATAAAAAAGAACAAAGAAAAAAAATTAGGGAACTAAAAAAGAAACAAAAAAAAGAAATAAAAGAGAAACAAATGTTACTAACAGGAAAACATTATAGCAAACCAAAAGTCTTTGGATTAACAATTCTCGGTCTTTTTTTGGGATTGTTTGAACCCAAAATTAAAGATAAAAATACAAACATAGAGTTAGAAATTGTTAATTTAGAATTAAAATTAGATAAAAAAACAATTGATGTTGAAGATGTTAAAAAACTTGAACAAATAGATAAAGAACTAGTTAAGGAAAAACAATTTAGTTCAGGTAAAAACACTAAGAAAATAGATACATATATAAAAAGAGTTGAAGTTATAAAAAATAGTATTAAAAAAGAAACACTTGCAGAAATAATAAAACATAATCATGCGAAAAACGAGAAAAAACAAAACTTAAATCAAGAAATGATTAAAAATGGTAAAGAAAATAAATTGGATATAGAAATAAAAAATCCTAAGAAGACTTATACCCCTATTTTAGAAGTAAAAGAGCTAAACAAAGACCTGGATAAATATTATAAAAAAATAAATGATATTAGTTTAAAAATTACTAAAACGGAAGAATATAATGATTTATTTGATTATGAATTTGAAATAAAACAATTAAGACTAAAGATAGAAGATATCATATTTAAGTATGAATCATTAAAGTCTCTCCCTGGATTTAAAGAGTTAGAAAGTTATATCAAAATAAAAGATATTGATTTATATGAAATAAGAAAAAATGATAAAAAGATAAAAGATAAAATAAGCTTGTGCGACGAAACTTTGATTCAATTAGAAAAAAGAAAAAAAGAAATAATTATTAACAAAAAAAATAATAATATTTTAGATAATAAAACTAACAAACAAGAACAACCAAAAATAGAAAATAAAGAAAAAAATAAAGAAAAAGAAGATAATAATAAACTATTTGAATTAACTTTAGCTAATAAAATTATTTATGATAGCCTTATTAAAGAACAAAAAAAAGTAGCAAAACTAGAACGTTCTCTTTCTAAAATGACTATAAAAAGAAGAAGACCAACTGTATTTTATTACACTAAAAACTTGGTTTCTTCCATTTTTAATTTTTCTTTTGGCTTGTTTCCTATAAACTTATTTCAAAATAAAATGTTGGGTGGATTAGTAAGTGGAATAATGATAAATAATTCTTTGAGAAGTGTAAAAAGAATTTTAAATCCTGATATTCAAATAACATATATTTATGAAAATTTAGAAAAAGAAATTCTAACTACTTCAAATTACTTAAATCGTATAGATTTTTTACTTAGTGATTCATTAAATCAAGTAAAAGATATTAGACAAAGTATATTAAATGAGTATGGTTCAGATATTGAATACCAATCTTCGTTAGTATCTTATTTAGATGAACTTAATAAAATTCAAGGAAAACTTGAGTTTGAACAAGAAAAAGTATTAGGACTTCATCAAAATCTTGACACTGCTTATAAAAAGAATAAACAAAAAGTTTTAATTGTTGAAAGAAAAAATAATTATAATAGTCAATAACAATTGTCAAAAAAAACTCTCTTCATAAAATAATATTGAAAGGAGATTTTTATAATGAGCGAAGAATGTTCTAATAGAATTCAAGAAATTTTAGAAGAGGGTAGAAAATGTAAGAGAAGACTTATCGCCAGAGGAATTCCAGGGCCAACTGGGCCGCAAGGACCAGCGACAATAGCAATAGGCAACGTAACAACTGGTGCTCCAGGAACAAATGCAACAATTACTAATAGTGGCACGAATGAAAATGTTGTATTAAATTTTACAATTCCTAGTGGTGCAACTGGAGCTACAGGGAAGCAAGGAATTCCGGGACCAACAGGACCACAGGGTCCACAAGGTGCTCAAGGAGTACAGGGACAAATAGGTCTACAAGGTCCAACAGGCCCAACAGGTCCAACAGGACCACAGGGTCCACAAGGATTACAAGGTCAAACTGGGGAACAAGGGCCTATAGGACCAACGGGTCCAACTTTTAGCACATTTGGTAGAAAGTATAATACAACAGTAAACACTATATCTCTTGAAACAAATATTCCACAAAATATACCATTAGACAGTAATGGGCCAATATCTAATGTAACTCAAGGAACACAAAATATGTTAACAGTAACTCAAGATGGAGTATATCAAGTCGATTATTATTTTAATGGAAGTTCTAGTGCTAATGCCGATTTAACAGTAGAAGTAAAACAAAATAATGTTGCAATTGGAAGTACAACCATCAAAAAAACAGTTCAAGCAAATACAGATACAGATTTTATAGGAAGTACTATAAATTCTTTTAGTGCCGGAGATAATATAGGTTTAGCGATACAATCTAGTACAGAAGCAACTATTTCTCCAGGAGCTGGAACAAATGCTTATCTAAATATTATAAGAATATCTTAAATTAACATCTCTTCAAGAGATGTTTTTTCTAAAATAAGTGATATAATTATATTGGTGATGATATGAAAAAAATTTTAATATCTTTAGCAATATTTTTATTGTTTTTACTTATTATTTTTTTAATGATGGTCTTAGATAAGACACCACATTTAATTGATAGTGATATACTATATACTAAAAAAATTAATAATAATGTTTTACAAGTTCGAAGATATGATTATAGTTTAGGGCAAAGAATGGTTATTGGTGTAGAAAAAAGTAATAATAATGGAAAAAGTTTTGAAAAGGTTACTGAGGAAATGGTTGAAGTAAGCCTTGAAGCTAAGTTTGAATTTTTAGATGAAAATTTAGGCTTTATTATAGATACTGGTTATTTAGATAGAAATAAAAATTTTAAAGGATTATTAGTAACTGATGATGGAGGAATTACATTTAAGCAAGCAGAAATCACATATGATAATGAAAATATTGATTTAATAAGTATCGAAAAGATGCCTTATTATGAAAATGACAAATTAAAATTAGAATGTTCAGTCTATATTATAGATCATAACGAGAATCTAGTTTATTATAGTACTGATAATGGAAATACATGGTATAATGAATAAAAAAGAAATAACAGATAAATTAAAAAATATTGATTTAGATTTAAACGAAATTATTGTTATAAGTGGAGCGTCATTAGTTGTTCAGAATGTAATAGATAATACTGCCGACATAGATTTGAGTTGTAGTGAGGATTATTATAAAAAAATCAATTGGAAAGAAAAATTAGGTGCATTTAAAACAAATATAAAGTATTATGATAAATTTGAAATAGGAAAGAATTTTTATTACCCAAATGAAATTGTTATAATTGATGGAATAAAATTTTTAAATTTAAAAGAATGTTTAAAGATAAAAGAAAAATTAAATAGGTCTAAAGATAAAGAAGTAATTTTGAAATTGAGAAAAAAACTGGATGAATGAAGATAAAAATTATTAAAGAGTAGATGAAAAGTCTACTCTTTTTGTGATATAATAAGCTTATTAGGAAGTGATATAAATGAATAAAAAAATTGTCGTAGTTGCATCTAACAATAAAGGTAAAATAAGAGAAATTAAAGAGATTTTTAAAGATTATGAGGTTTTATCAATTATAGACATGGAGAAAAAGTTAGGAAAAGAAATAATAGTAACTGAAGAACAAGATACTTTTAAAGGAAATGCATTAGAAAAAGTTAATTGTTTATATAAAGAACTTGGTGATGATTTTATTTGCATTGCCGATGACTCGGGTATATCAATAGATGCATTAAATGGATTTCCTGGGGTACATACTGCTCGTTTTATAGCTGCTGATGATCACACTAAAAATCTAGAGTTACTTAAAAAGGTAGATGGAGTTCCAAAGAAAAACAGAGGTTGCCATTACACAACGGTAATTGCTTTGAAAGATAAAAATCATGAAGAAACATTTGAAGCTGTTTTAGATGGTATTATCAGTGAGAATACACGTGGCGAAAATGGCTTTGGGTTTGATGAGATTTTTGAATCAGAAACAGGCAATACTCTAGCACAAATTACTACTGAAGAGAAATTAAAAATAAGTCCCCGCAAAAAAGCTTTAGAAATGGTAAATGAATATATAAAAAATAAAATGGTGTAGTTATGGATGAAGAAAGATTAAAAAATCCTAATTACATATTTGGCGAGGATTATTTTGAAGAAATACTTGAAAGAATTAGAAATATTCGTTCAAGCGAGAGAAGATTTTATCAAAAAATAACCGATATATATTCTTCTTGTAGTGTTGATTATGATAAAGATTCGGAAATAACAAAAGATTTTTTTAAAACAGTTCAAAATAAATTACATTATGCTATAAGTGGACATACTGCTGCTGAATTAATATATAGTAGAGCAAACTCAGAAAAAACATATGGGACTAACTAATTGAAAAAATTCTCTTGATGGTTTAATATATAAGTATGATGTGATTATTGCAAAGAATTATTTAAACGAAGAAGAAATGAATAATTTGAAAGATTTCACAAATTTATTTTTGGTATTTGCAGAGGATGAGGCAAAACAAAGACATGTAATGACAATGAAGGATTGGATAGATGCAACTGATGATTTATTAAAATTTAGAAGAAAAGAAATATTAAATA
>CAKPHO010000003.1 GCA_934162195.1 uncultured Bacilli bacterium | reverse complement strand
AATACATGTAGTAAAAATGTAAATGTTTATTATGATAAAAAAGCACCAACAATTACAGCAATAAGTAATCCAACAAATGGTAATTGGGTAAATTATAATTTTAAAGTAACGCTTACAGTTACAGAAAATGGATCAGGAATAGAAAAAGAACAATATTCATACCAATCAAATACAGGATGGATAACAGATAATGCAACAATAAGTGGTAATACTGTTACAACAGATAATTTCTCAGCCGAAAGAAATCAATTAGCTTATATAAGGGTATGTGATAAAGTAGGAAACTGTTCAGAACAAAAATCAACATGGATTAAAATAGATAAAACAGCACCAACTTGTAATTGGCAAGAAAATAATACTTGGACTAAAAATAATGTAACTGTTAGAGTCAGTGGTTCTGATTCCGCGAGTGGTATGTTAAGTAGTCAAAGTAATAGAAGTTGGACTTATTCTGCTTATGGTGAAGAAGTTAATACTGCAAGTTTAAGTTATACAGTAAAAGATAATGCAGGAAATGAAAAAAATTGTTCTAAAAGTAATGTTAGTGTTAAACATGATACAAAATCACCAAGAGCAAACTGTTGGTGGGCTCCTCCAAAAAATGAAACTAACGTTTTCTCTTTACAATGTAGTGTTACTGATGCATCAACTGTTTATACTAGATTAGGTTATTGTTATAACAGTAGTGATAGTAGCAAATATTGGACTTGTGCATATAAATCGCTAAATGATAGATATAATGGATATGGTTGGAAGTCACTTAATGATTATTACTTCGGATTTAATATAACACTTAAAAATGATGTTCCTTCTATGAGCTTAAAAATTGGCTTTAAAGATGAAGCTGGCAATCAAACAGGGCCATTCAATATGCAAAAAACAGCATAGTATAATAAAAAATAGTGGTTGATTGATTTTAGATTAACCACTATTTTTTTAATATATTTTTAATATTATTTTTATACATAAAGTATAATGTGTTGTTACATACAAGTTCCATATCTCCAACATACTCAATAATGTCTGGATCAAAACTTAGTTTAAATTCATTTAATCCATTATACCTTTCATTAGAAGAAAATATATTTATGACTCCACCTAAATTAAATTTTTTATAACCTTGTAAAGAATACTTTTCTATTAATTTCCATAATAATAAATGCTTTGAATTTAAGGATTGATATTTTTTATCAAATCCATCCATATACAAATAAACAGTATCTTTATTAGTAAGAATTAAAACAGAAGATGTTATAATTCCATCTGGATTTTCTTTTAACATATTAGTAGCCATTACTAATTGTTTTTTTATTTTTTCTAATAAGTTATCAGCAACAATTTTTTTAGTTATTAGTTTATCGTTATTTTTGTTATTATTTAGTAAAATTGAATTATCTAAACTAAGGTTATATTCTTCTTGTTGTTGATATAGATTTTGACAATTGATTAAATATTCTTTAGTATCTAGTTTTGTGTAGTATAGATATGCGTTATCTTTTTTAGAAAAATTATTAAATATGTCTGCAAAGTAAAAATTATCTTTTGGGTATTTTCTTTTTGTATGAATATATAAATCAGTTATATTGTTAATATCACCACGATAAACTTTAATTCCAGATTTTTCCGCATTTCTTATCTTTGTTTTAAAGTTCTTTTTGATATTTTTAAAAGTTTCATAATAAGGTTTATCTAGATTTAAAACTGCTTCAAATCTTGGCTTTAATGATTCAAAATAATTATTGTAGCCATAATGATAATATCCTAGTTTTTTTAAATTTATATATATGTTATTAAATTGTTCATTATGATATACTAGCTCTTTTTTTGAACTATAAATATTTTTTATAATCATAGGACTTATCTTTATTGCTACAATATCTTTTTTACCTAAATATTTTTTAATTAAATCAGTAAATATTTTTACAAGTTCTACATCATCATAGTTAATCAAAAAACCTCTTGAAGCATAAGCATATTTAAATCCATTTTTATTTTGAATTAAGATAGCTGTAGCTGCAACAATTTCTCTGTTATCAAATAGTCCCAAAAACATAGGAGTGTAACCTTGATTTTTCATAGCTAAAGTATACTCTGAAGTTTGATATATTGAGTTATAATCATGGGTATTTAAGAAATATTCAAACTGTTCAATGTTGATTTCTTTTAAAAACATATAACCACTTCCTTATAATTAAATTATTATATCATTTATATGTATTTTTGTAAATTGAAGATTGTAAAATTATTGTTAATAAGAAATTAATTTTTATCTTCGTAATTGTTACACATAATGACTTTTTTGTCCTTTATAGACATAATATTTAATACATTGTTTTTCATAATTATCAATGATGTTATTTCTATTTAAAGATAAAATATGCAAACGAGGGAATATTTTGAATATAGTTAAGTGGTGATAAAATGAAAATAGGAATACCAAGAAGTATTAATTATTATCAAAATAGGTTTATGTGGAAGTATTTTTTTGAATATTTGAAAGTAGAAACAGTAATAAGCCCTAAAACGAATAAAAAAATAATGGAAAAAGGAGTAGAACTAGCTAATGATGAGATGTGTTTATCACTAAAAAACTATTTAGGTCATATAGCTTACTTAAAAGATAAATGTGATTATATTTTAATACCACGAATTGATAATTATGGTAGAGATAATCAGACATGTACTAATTTTCTTGCTGCGTATGATTTAGCACATAACTTATTAGATGTTAAGCTACTTAATTACAATATTGATTATGTCAATAGAGAAACAGAATATAAAGGATATTTAAAAATAGGAAAAGAACTAGGATTTAATAATTTAGAAATAAAAAAAGCATATAAATATGCAAAAATTAAAAATAATAAAGAGTTAAAAAAAGTATATATAGATAATATTAATAAATTAAAAAGTAATAAAATAAAAATATTGATAGTAGGTCATGATTATAATACGATGGATGAATTGATAGGAAATCCTATTATTAAATATTTAGAGAAAAATAATTGTGAAATTATATTATCAACAAATATAAAATCATCTGAATCTAGTAAGTTAAGTTATAAGATATCAAAAACTTTATATTGGAAATATAACAAAGAAAACATAGGTGCAATAAAATATAGTATTGATAATATAGATGGAATTATTTTATTATCATCATTTCCTTGTGGACCAGATTCAATTGTTAATGAACTAGTAATCAGGAAGGTAAAAAAACCAATCATTAATTTAATTATTGACGATTTAGATTCATTTACCGGTTTGGAAACTAGATTAGAAAGTTTTTTAGATATTGTAAAGCAGAGTGTCTAGAGTCTTGAAAAAAATAAATGTAAATGTTATAATCATGGTGCATATAATTGATTTGGAGGATGTTAAATATGAGAATATGTGTATATGGTGCGGCAAGCAGTGAGATAGATAGTGTATATACTGATGCAGGGGAAGAATTAGGAAGAAAAATGGCTGAAAGAGGTATGAGTTATACTTTTGGTGGTGGAAGAAGTGGTATGATGGGCGCTGTAGGACGTGGAGTTAAAGAAAAGAATGGTTATATTTTAGGTATATCACCAAAATTCTTTGAAGAAAATAGTGCTGAAATATCATTTGTAGATTGTACTAAGTTTATTCATACAGAAACTATGAGAGAAAGAAAACAATTGCTAGAAGAGAATTCAGATGCTTTCATTGTTTCTCCAGGAGGAATAGGTACATTTGATGAATTCTTTGAAATACTAACTTTAAAACAATTAGGTAGACATAATAAACCAATTGTTATTTGGAATATAGATCATTATTATGATGATTTATTAAGTATGATGCAAAAATCAGTAGACAAAAAATTTATAACTGATGATTGTAGAAATCTATATAAAGTTTATAGCAATATCGATAATATGTTAGACTATATAGAAAATTACAAACCAGAAGACTTTGATATTTCTTTAGTTAAAATTAGATAAAATAAGTTTTAATACTTATTTTTTTTCTGCATAAAATTAATTGGTGATACTATGGATAAAATAATCGCGTTTCCTCAAATGGATAACTATTATGTACCAATTAAGTTTTTATTTTCTAAGATAGTTAATGCTAAAATATTAGATCCTGTAAAAATAACTAAGAATACTGGTGAGATTGGTAGTAAAAATAGTCCTGATTTTGTGTGTATGCCATTTAAATATACTTTAGGAACTCTTATTGAAAGTTTGAATAAGGGAGCTAATGTTGTAGTTCAATTTGGTGGTGGCTGTAAGTATGGTTATTTTAGTGAACTTCAAGAGCAAATATTAAAAGATCTTGACTATGATTTTACTTATATTAATTTAGTATCACAAGGTCATGCTAATTTTAAAGACATATATAAAAAAATGAAAAAACTGGATAATAACTTTAATCTATTTAAAAGTTTATATTATTTATTAATCACTATTAAAATGGTTAAGTATATGGATAGAGTGGATGATTATATAAGGCGTAATGTAGGTTTTGAAGTAAATAAAGGTGAATTTAAAAGGGTAAAACAAGAGATGTTAAATAGTTTTAGTAAAACTAAATCTTACTTTGATTTAAGAAAAAAATATAAAAAGTGCTTTTTAAAAATTAGAAAAATAAAAGTATCAAAACCTGAAAATTGTATGCGCGTTGGAATTGTTGGAGAGCTTTATACAATTATGGAACCATTTGCTAATTATTATCTAGAAGAAGAACTAGCTAAACATAACATAGAAGTAACTAGATTTACTAACGTTAATTACTTATTATTTGAAAAAAAGCATGAAATTAAAAGATATTTAAAAGAAGCTAAAAAATATATTAAATATAAAATGGGTGCGGATGCTAGTGATAATATAGCTCGTACTTTAGAAATGTGTAAAAAAGGTTATGATGGAATTATTCATATTAAATCATCTTTTTGTACTCCAGAAATAGGAGCTATGCCAATAATTAACAAGGTAGCAAGTGACTATAATGTTCCAGTCATCTTTTTTAGCTTTGATGCTAATACATCAGAAACAGGTATAAAAACACGCTTAGAAGCTTTTTATGATATGTTAGAAATGAGGAAAGGTAAATGAATTGTTATTTAGGTATAGATATAGGTTCTATCTCAACTAAAGGAGTTATTATAGATGATTTAAATAATATTATCTCATCTTCTTATATATGGACAGAAGGCAATCCTAAGGTAGCAGTTGAAAAACTAATAAATAATTTAAAAAAAGAATTACCCAGTGGGTATATAGTTAAGGGAATAGGAACGACAGGAAGTGCTAGAAAATTAATTGGAATGATGCTAGATGCTAATGTTGTTAAAAATGAAATAACAGCTCATGCAATAGGTACTTTATCAAAACATCCAGACGTAAGAACTATTCTAGAGATTGGTGGTCAAGATTCAAAAATCATTTTAATTAATAATGGAATAATTGTTGATTACGCTATGAATACATTATGTGCTGCAGGTACAGGAGCGTTTCTTTCAAGCCAAGCTAAAAGATTAAGTATTCCAATTGAGGAGTTTGGTTCCATTGCTTTAAAATCAAATAATCCTACTAAAATAGCTGCTAGATGTACTGTGTTTGCGGAATCTGATTTAGTTCATAAAATACAAGCAGGATATCCTAAAGAAGATATAGTCGCAGGTCTTTGTAAAAGTATTGTTTTAAATTATTTAAATAATGTTGGTAAAGGTAAAAAAATAAAAGGGCCTATTGTTTTTCAAGGTGGTGTTAGTAAAAATATAGGTGTTTTAAAATACTTTAAAGAGATATTAAATGAAGATGTTATAGTTGATAAAGATGGACATCTAATGGGAGCTTTAGGAATTGCTATTTTATCTCGTCAAAATAAAACAAATAAGACATACGATTTAAAAGTGAATAATATAAAATTTGAAACAAAAGGTTATGAATGTGATAAATGTCCTAACAATTGTGAAATTTTAAAAATATACAAAAATAATGAACTAATTGAGACAATTGGTAGTTTATGTGGAAGAGAATAGAGTTGACAATTTTAAAATTATAGTGTATAAATTATTTTAGCAAAAAGGAAGTGGATTATGAGCAAAAATTTAGTTATTGTGGAATCTCCAAGTAAATCACATACAATCGAAAAATATTTAGGTAGTGATTATAAAGTATTATCTAGTAAAGGTCATATTAGAGATTTATCTACTAAAGGTAAATATGGTTTAGGGGTTGATGTTGAAAATAATTTTAACCCTGACTATGTTATATTAAAGGGTAAAAAGAAAGATGTTGAGGTGTTAAAGAAAGAGGCTAAAAAAGCAGATCATGTTTATCTCGCTACCGATTTAGATCGTGAGGGAGAAGCAATTTCTTGGCATCTTTATAAATGCCTTGATTTAGATGAAAATAAATATAGTCGTATAGTATTTAATGAAATCACAAAACCTGCTATTTTAGAATCATTAAAACACCCAACTAAAATAGACCAAAATTTAGTTAATAGTCAAGAAACTAGAAGAATTTTAGACCGCATTATAGGATTTAGGTTAAGTAAATTAATTCAATCTAAAACTGATGGTACTAGTGCAGGTAGAGTTCAGAGTGTTGCTTTAAAACTTATTGTTGATAAAGAAAGAGAAATAGAAGCTTTTAACTCAGAAGAATACTGGACAATAACAGCTAATTTTAATGATTTTGATGCTGAACTATATAACTATAATCATAAAGATATTGAAATAAAAGCAGAGACAGAAGCAGAAGAAATTTTAAGTAAATTAGGAAATACTTTCAAAATTGAAAGTGTAGATAAAAAAAGTAAAAATAAAAAATCAAAATATCCATACACAACTAGTACAATGCAACAAGACGCTTCCAATAAATTAAATATGAATGCTAAAAAGACTATGTCTGTAGCGCAAAAATTATATGAAGGAATTGAACTTGAAAATGAAACTACCGGTTTAATTTCATATATGCGTACTGATTCTGTTCGTTTAAGTGATGAGTTTATAAAAGAAACTTATAAATATATTGAAAGTAAATATGGACATGAATATGTTGGCTATGTTAAGAAAGCTAAAAAGACAGAGAATGTTCAAGATGCTCACGAAGCTATTCGCCCAACTGATATTAGAAGAGATCCATTAAGTGTAAAACCATATTTAACAAATGATGAATATAAGTTATATCGTATGATATACTTCCGTGCTTTAGCATCATTAATGAGTGATGCTAAGACAAATAATACAATAGTAATACTTGATAATAATAATTATCAATTTAAAGCAACAGGACAAACGGTTACTTTTGATGGTTATTTAAAGGTATATAGTGATTATGAAGATGCAACAGAAAAATCATTACCACCACTAGATACTTATAAATCAAATGTTTTGGTATCAACAGATATTATAAAAGAGCAACACTTTACTAAACCTCCAGCTCGTTATACTGAAGCAAAACTTATTAAAGAAATGGAAGAATTAGGTATAGGAAGACCTAGTACATATGCTAAAACAATGGATAATATTAAAACTAGAGGTTATGTTAACGTTGTTGATAAAAAATTTGTTCCAACACCTGTTGGTATTGAAATAACAGATAAACTGCAACAAAGCTTTAACCATATAATTAATGTTGAATATACTGCAAATATGGAAAATGACCTAGATAAAATAGCTTTAGGAAAACTTGTTTGGTATAAAGTATTAGATAAATTCTATAAAGAATTTGAACCAGCTTTAAAAGAAGCTTTTGATGCTATTCCTAAAAAGGAAGTAAAAGAAACTGGAGAAAGTTGTCCAGAATGCGGTAGTCCACTTGTAATAAGAAGAAGTAGATATGGAGAATTCGTGGCTTGTAGTAATTATCCAAAGTGTAAATATATCAAAAATGAAGAAAGACAAACTGTTGAAATTTGCGATTGTCCTAATTGCAATGGAAAAATTATTGAGAAAAAAAGTAAACGTGGTAAAGTATTCTATGGATGCAATAATTATCCAAAATGTAAAACAGCTTATTGGGATTTACCTACCGGTGAATTATGCCCAGAATGCAAAAGTATGTTAACAAAGAAAAAAGATGTTATAAAATGTAGTAATTGTGATTATTCAAAATAATCACTTTTATTTTGCTTTTTTTAAATTATAATGTATAATTAAATTAGGTGATGTTTATGGAACGTTGTTTATCTTTAGTACTAGATAAAGAAGCAAGAATATCTTTAACGTTAGAGAAAATGGAAGCAAAAGCCTTAGATGAGTATATATCTAAAAATTTTACTTCTTCAGAAGATGTTAGAAAAAAATATTCAAAACAAATAGAAACGTATTTAGCTGGACATCAAAACTTTATTAAAGAAATAGAAGAAAATAATGGAAAAAGTTATGCTGGAAGTATAGTTATAACGGAACTGCAAGATGATCTTACAGTAAAACGAATTAAAGTCTTGTATAAAAAAGATATAAGAATATTTAAAGAAATATCAAAAAACAAAAAATTTATTTTAGCCGTAGAAAATAGAGATTATATTAATTATATAAATTCTATTAAAAACAAAGAAAATTATTATCGTATTTTTGCTGAATACTATGCAAAAGAATTAAGATTTAGAAGTGAGAATCCCAATCATTTTAAACGAATAACAGGGTCATGGCGTGAAGCCATAAAAGAATCAAGATATTATTATGAAATTATCAGAAGAGTTTTAAAAGAATATGAACAGCGATATAAAGAGTTAAAATTAGATTCACCTACAGTTGTATATTCAAAATATTTAGAAGAACGAAGTATTGTTAGAAAAAATAAAGAACTAGAAGAAGAAATTACATCATTAGATAATCTTCAAAAAGGTGATAGTTTAGAACATAGCTTATTAATGCATGAAGACGATTATAAAAAAGAAGACGAAGGAGATCTTATAACAGATGAAGAAATAGCTATGTTATTTAGAAAACCAGAACAACCGATTAGATATAAAACATATGCGGATGAAGAAGGATACCCGGGAGATTTAGATGATTCTTATACACCAGGACATTATTCGAATATGGACGAACTTATGGATGAAGATGTTATTACAACACAAAAAACAAAGACACTTCACAATGATCATTATGAGTAATCAAGAGAACAATCAGTTCTCTTTTTTAGATGTAAAGTGTAAAATTGTTATATTGACAATTCTTTGTTAAAGAGTTATGATTAAACAGAAAGTAAGATTAGGAGGAGTTAAAATGAAAAGAAAAAATGCTTTCACTTTAATAGAATTACTAGCAGTAATAGTAGTATTAGCAATCATCGCACTAATCGCAACACCAATAGTAATGAATACAATAAAAAATGCGCAGAAAGGGGCAGCTGAAAGAAGTGCGGATAGCTACATTAGACAAGTAGAAACAACAGTAGCAGAGGCAAGATTAAATCATAAAAAAATACCAGATGGAACATATCAAATAGATGAAGAAGGAAATCTAACGGGTACAGGATTACCAGATGGTAAATTAAAAATAGAAATGAATGGTAAAAAACCAACATCAGGGACTATAACAATAAGCAATGGAGAAGTGGAAAACTCATCAACTATGACAATAGGGGATTATAGTTTAGTATATAGTGATAATAAATGGACAGCAATGAAAGTAGAAACATATAGATTATCATATAATTTAAAAAATGTAAGTGGAGAAAAAATAACAACTATAAGTAGTACAGAAACAAAAACATTAACATATACAGCAAATGCAGGATATCAGTTACCAGACAGTGTAACAGTGACAGGAGCAACACATATATGGAATAAAGAAACAGGAACATTGATACTATCAAAAGCAACAGGGGATGTAGTTGTAACAATTGTTGGAGAAAAGAAAAAAGCAAAAACATATGCCAATGGAGAAGTAGTATATTTTAATGTAACAACAGGAAAGAAATGTAGTGATTATACAGAAACACAAAGTAAAACAGGGGTAAAAGGTGGATGTATGAAATTCTATGCTTTTAATGATAATGGAGAAAGTAATGTAAATCTATTATTAGATCATAATACAACAGCAACGGTCTCATGGAATATACATGGAAGTAATGTAAGTGGACCAAGTGAAGTATTAACACAATTGAATGATGATACAAAAACTTGGGTTGGAACAGAAACACCATCGAATTACACAGTGGATCAATCAACGCAAGGTAGTAAAGCAAAATATACAATAGATTATAGTAATTATAAAGCAAGATTAATAACAGCACAAGAAGTAGCACAAATAACAGGAAATACAACATGGGATGAAAAAACATCAACTTCAGCATTTTATTTTGATACCAACACATCTACTGAAAGTCCCACATGTAAAAAGGGAAATACAACAGGATGTAAATATGGATGGTTATATGATAGAACAGATAAATCATGTACAAGCCGTGGATGTTTAAATAATGCTGATTCCTCAATGATCGGAATTGGTTATTGGACAATATCCCCTGAAGCGACTTACCCTTTCGGTGCTTGGAACGTGTGCTACGCCGCCTCCTTGGCGAGTAGCACCATTGACGGTGGCGTCACCTTCGGCGTTCGCCCAGTTATAACTGTCTTAAAATCTAAATTAAGTTAAGCAATTAAAATCATGAATTTCATGATTTTTTCTTTATAAACAAAAGAGTTTATTGTATAATAATAGTGGTGATAGTATGATACGTGATGTTGATAAGTTTATAGAATATTTAGAGGTAGAAAAAAATTATTCTGACTATACAGTATTAAATTATAAAAAAGATATAGAGGAGTTTATAGATTTTCTAAATAAAGAATGTATTGATTCATTTAAAGAAGTAGATTATAAAATACTTAGAAATTATTTGAATGAAATGTTTAATAAAAAGTATTCTAGTAAAACTATATCACGACATTTAAGTTCACTTAGAACGTTATTTAAATATTTATCACGTGAAAATATTATCGAATTTAATCCAATGGTACTAATTAGTAACCCTAAAGAGGAAAAGAGATTACCTGTCTATTTAAATTATAAAGAACTAGAAGATATACTAGAAATTCCTGATACTAATACTGTTTTAGGGCTTAGAGATGCGACAATTTTAGAGCTTTTATATTCAACGGGAATTCGTGTTGGAGAACTTGTTAATATTAAAATAAAAGATATAGACTTTAGTGAAAAAAGAATAAAAATATTAGGTAAGGGTAATAAAGAAAGATATGTTTTATTTGGCGATAAGTGTTTACACCTTCTTAATAGATATTTAAGAGAATCAAGAACTAAGCTATTAAAAAACAGTTGTGATTATTTATTTTTGAATCAAAGAGGAACTCCAATATCCGTAAGAAGTACAGAACAGATGGTAGATAATGTGGTAAAGAAAAGTAGTGTTAAGTTTAATGTTTCGCCCCATACTTTAAGGCATACTTTTGCAACACACATGCTTGATAACGGAGCGGATTTAAATAGTGTTGGAGAGTTACTTGGACATTCTAGTTTAAACACAACGGCAATATATACGCATGTATCAAATGAAAGACTACGAAGTGTTTATCTAAATTGCCATCCAAGAGCTAGAAAGAGGTAATATATGGCAAAATTATATTTTAGATATGGTGCGATGGGAGCAGGTAAAAGTACCATGCTTATGCAATTTGCGCACAATTATGAAGAAAAAGGACTAAATGTTTTAGTAGTAAAATCAGTTGTAGATACTAAAGGTGAGGATAAATTAGTAAGCAGAATGGGACTAGAAAGAAAAGTCGATGTTTTACTTCAAAATGGTGATATCTTAAGTAAAGTTATTTCTTTTAAAAATATTTCCTGTATTTTAGTAGACGAAGCACAATTTTTAAATGGGAAACAAGTGGAAGATTTATGGTATATTAGTAAAGAGTTAAATGTTCCGGTAATCTGTTATGGATTAAAAGTAAATTTTAAAGGAGAATTTTTTACTGGAAGTAAAAGACTAATGGAATTAGCAGATACATTTGATGAATTAATAACTATTTGTAAATGTGGTAAGAAAGCTAGATTTAATGCCAGAAAAATAAATGGTATTTATACATTAACTGGTGATGATGTTGTAATCGATGGTACTAAAAATATTGAGTATGAAGCCCTTTGGGGTAAGTGCTATTTAGAGAAAGTTATATTATCTGAAAAAAAGTCATAAAAAAGTGTCAAATTGGCACTTTTTTATTGTGCTTTAAACTAAATATTTGTTATAATGAATATGTCGTAAAAAATAGGAGATGATTAGATGACAAAATATGTATATGCGTTTACCGAAGGAAATGCAGATATGAGAAATCTTCTTGGTGGTAAAGGAGCTAACTTAGCCGAAATGACTAATATTGGACTTCCAGTACCTCAGGGATTTACTATCACAACAGAAGCTTGTACAAAGTACTATGAAGATGGTAGAGAAATAAATGAAGAAATTCAAAGCCAAATCAATGAGTACATTGCTAAAATGGAAGAAGTTACTGGTAAAAAATTTGGTGACAAAGAAAATCCATTATTAGTTTCTGTTCGTTCTGGTGCTAGAGCTTCTATGCCAGGTATGATGGATACTATTCTTAACTTAGGTCTTAACGAAAATGTAGTTAATGTAATATCTGAAAAATCAAACAATCCAAGATGGGCTTGGGATTGCTACAGAAGATTTATTCAAATGTATTCTGATGTAGTTATGGAAGTTGGTAAGAAATATTTTGAACAACTTATCGATGAAATGAAAGAAAGAAAAGGCGTTAAGCAAGATATTGAATTAGATGCTAACGATTTAAAAGAATTAGCTAATTCTTTTAAAGCTGAATATAAAGAAAAAATTGGTGCTGATTTCCCAGATGATCCAAAAGAACAATTAATGGGAGCTATTAAAGCTGTATTTAGATCATGGGATAATCCTAGAGCTAATGTATATAGAAGAGATAATGATATTCCTTATTCATGGGGAACTGCTGTAAATGTTCAATCTATGGCATTTGGTAATATGGGTGATGATTGTGGTACTGGTGTTGCCTTCACTCGTGATCCTGCTACAGGAGAAAAAGGTTTGTTTGGAGAATTCTTAACAAATGCACAAGGTGAAGATGTTGTTGCTGGTGTTCGTACTCCAATGAAAATTACTGAAATGGCTAACAAATTCCCAGAAGCATTTGAACAATTCAAAGAAGTTTGCAAAACTTTAGAATCACATTATAGAGATATGCAAGATATGGAATTTACTGTTGAGCATGGAAAATTATTCATGTTACAAACAAGAAATGGTAAAAGAACTGCTCAAGCTGCTTTAAAAATTGCTTGTGATTTAGTTGATGAGGGAATGCGTACTGAAGAAGAAGCAGTACTTATGATTGATCCAAGAAATTTAGATACTTTATTACATCCTCAATTTGATCAAAAAGAATTAAAATCTGCTACTCCAGTTGGTAAAGGTTTAGGAGCATCTCCTGGAGCTGCATGTGGTAAAGTTGTATTTACTGCTGAAGATGCTGAAAAGTGGCATGCAAATGGGGAAAAAGTTGTTCTAGTTAGATTAGAAACATCGCCAGAAGATATTACTGGTATGAAAGCAGCGCAAGGTATTTTAACTGTTCGTGGTGGTATGACATCACATGCCGCTGTTGTTGCTCGTGGTATGGGTACTTGTTGTGTATCTGGTTGTGGTGATATTGTTATGGATGAAGAAAATAAACAATTTACTTTAGCTGGAAAAACATATCATGAAGGTGATTATATATCACTAGATGGTACTACTGGAAATATCTATGATGGTGTTATAAAAACAGTTGATGCTACTATAGCAGGTGAATTTGGACGTGTTATGGGATGGGCTGACAAGTTTAGAAGATTACAAGTTAGAACAAACGCTGATACTCCAAAAGATGCTAGAAAAGCTAAAGAATTAGGTGCTGAAGGTATTGGTTTATGTCGTACTGAGCATATGTTCTTTGAAGAAGATAGAATAGCTGCGTTTAGAGAAATGATTTGTGCAGATACTGTAGAAGAAAGAGAAGCTGCTTTAGATAAGATTTTACCTTATCAACAAAGTGACTTTGAACAATTATATGAAGCATTAGAAGGATATTCCGTAACTATTAGATACTTAGATCCACCTCTACATGAATTCGTTCCTACAGAAGAAGCTGATATCGAAAAATTAGCTAAGGCTCAAGGTAAGAGTGTAGAATATATTAAAAACTTAATTGCAACACTTCATGAAGTAAATCCAATGATGGGACACAGAGGATGTAGACTTGCTGTTACTTATCCAGAAATAGCTAGAATGCAAACAAAAGCTGTTATTCGTGCTGCAATTAATACAAAGAAAAAACATCCAGATTGGAATGTTAAACCAGAAATTATGATTCCGCTTGTTTGTGAGGTTAAAGAATTAAAATATGTTAAAAATATTGTAGTTGAAACTGCTGATGCTGAAATTAAAGCATCTGGAATTGAATTAGAATACGAAGTAGGTACAATGATAGAAATTCCAAGAGCTGCTTTAACTGCAGATGAGATTGCCAAAGAAGCTGATTTCTTCTGCTTTGGAACAAATGATTTAACGCAAATGACATTTGGATTCTCAAGAGATGATGCTGGTAAGTTCTTAAATTCTTATTATGATACTAAGATTTTTGAAAATGATCCATTTGCTAAATTAGATCAAAATGGTGTAGGTAAGTTAATGGAAATGGCTATTAAATTAGGTAAACCAGTAAATCCAGAGTTGCATATTGGTATTTGTGGAGAACACGGTGGAGATCCATCTTCAGTAGAATTCTGCCACAATATTGGACTTGATTATGTATCTTGTTCACCATTTAGAGTTCCTATTGCAAGACTTGCTGCTGCACAAGCTGCAATCAAGTCTAAAAACAACTAATAACACTAAACTAAAGTAGAAATACTTTAGTTTTTTGTTTTGATATAAATGTAATCATTTACAATAATTTTATCAATAGATATATGGCAAAATAAATTAAATAAAGGATTTAATACAACTGATGTGAATAAGGAATTTTGTTTATTATATGGGGAAGTGGCTGAAGCATATGATGTTTTGAAAAAAAGATGATTTGAATGAAGAGTTAGTGGATATTACTATTTATTTAATGGAATTATCTGAAGTGTTAGGCTTTGACTTGGAAGATGAAATAGAAGAGGAAGTTTCTAAAAATGAAAAACGTTTATATAAAATATAGATTGGGTTTATTTAAGAATATAGTAAAAAAATAGATACAAATATAAAAAAATATGTTATAATAACATTGTTGCTGTTATAATATATGTCTTGTTAGCTCAGTTGGTAGAGCAACTGACTCTTAATCAGTGGGTCTAGGGTTCGAGTCCCTAACAGGACACCAGATTGAAATTAAACTCGGAATATAACATTCCGAGTTTTAATGTATTAAAAAAGATATTTGTATTGAACATGATGTAGATTTAAAATTTAATTCTTAAAATAATAATAATTTAAAAATATGGTAAAATAAAGATGTAAGAAGTGTGATATTATGAGAAGAAATTTGTTAATCGTTATAACAGCCGCTGTGACTATTGCCTTTATTGAATTTTTAGTATGGTTTCTTTTTATTGAAAAAAACATAGTTATAAGTTTAAATGGAAAGAAAAATGAAGATTTGGAAGTATTTTCTAACTATGAAGAAAAAGGCGTTAAAGCTTATTATAAAAGTAGAATTGGTAAAGGAATAAAAATAGAAGATATTAGTATTACTAATAATATAGATAATACTAAGCTTGGTGAATATAAAGTAAACTACGAGGTTCAATATGAAGGTAAAAAGAAGTTAGTTAATAGAAAAGTAAAAGTTGTTGACACAACGGCGCCTAATATAGAAGTAGATAAAGATGTTAAAGTATGCCCTAATTCTAACATAAAAGATTACAACTTCGATTATAAAGCAAATGATAATTATGATGGAGATTTAACAAATAAAGTAGTTAAAAAGTATGATACTAACAAAATATATTTAGAAGTAGAAGATAGTTCATCTAATAAAGCTGTTAAAAGTATTGATGTTTTATATAATGATATAGATAATCCAACTATAAATTTAGTCGGAGAAGATATAATGATTTATGTAGGAAGTAAATATGAAGAGCCTAGGTATAACGCTATAGATAATTGTGATGGTGATATAACAAATAAGGTAATAGTAGAAGGTAATGTAGATACAAATAAGGCAGGAATATATGAAATAAAATATATTGTTACTGATAATAGTGGTAATAAAACAGAAAAGATACGAAAGATTACAGTCTATGATAAAAATAACATACCTAATGGCCAAGTAATATATTTAACATTTGATGATGGCCCTTGTGCGTATACGGGTAAACTATTAGATATATTAAAGTTATATAATGTTAAAGCTACATTTTTTGTGACCAATCAATTTGGTTATGATTATTATATAAAAAGAGAATATGAAGAGGGACATAGTATAGGTGTTCATACTTATTCTCATTTATATAAAAGTATTTATTCTAGTGTAGATGCTTATTTTGATGATTTGTATAAGATGCGCAACAAGATTTATACTTTAACAGGTCATTATACAAATTTAGTTAGATTTCCTGGTGGTAGTTCCAATACAATTAGTAAATTTACACCTAAAGTTGTAACTATGATAGCAGATCGTATGCAAAAAGAAGGATATGTGTATTTTGATTGGAATGTATCAAGTAAAGACACAGGAACAAATGATGCTAACAAGATTGCCAATAATATTATTAAATCACTTCATGGAAGAAGTTATTATATTGTTTTGCAACATGATATAAAACCAAATAGTATTGAGGCTGTAAAACAAGTAATAGAATATGGACTAAAAAATGGATATGAATTCAAAGCACTAAATATGAGTAGCCCGACTGCTCATCACGAGATTGCAAATTGATTTGCAATTTTTTTCTTTTCGTGTATAATATAACTTCGAAAGAAGGGGAATAATGGATAAGTTACGTGATTTAAATAATTATGTATTAGAACAATATAGACATTTACCAAATAGAGAAGAACTAGCTATTCCTCTTTTAATAAGCTCTGATTCTTTATATATAGATAATTTAGAAAGAAAAATTTTATATGTAGGGCAAGAAACAAATTGTTGGATGAATTATGAAAATCCAAATACTATTCCTAATATAGAAGATATAGAATCTCAGTACTATCAATTTTTAAAAGAAGGAGCTCGTAATAAAGATTATTGGAAATTTATAAAAAGTATTTTAAATACAAATGATAATAACTTAATTAATAATGTTATTTGGAATAATATGTTTGTTTCTGGTAAGAGGACATCTATAGGTCATCCAAATAATGAAGAGTTGGAAAAATTGAGTGTAGAATATTTATTAGAAATAACTAAAATATTTGAACCTGAATATACTATATTAGTAAGTGGGCCAAAAGAACCTTACTATCATATGGCTTGTTGTTATTTAAAAGAGTTAAAGTCAAAATTGATTGATAGTTATCCTACTAAAGAAAGACCAATGGTATATGATGAAAATATAATATGGACATATCATCCAAATTATCAGAATCGTATACATCAAAAACAAAAAATAATAGCAAAAGTTAGTGAAATAATAAATAAATGATGGCTATTTTATAAAAAAATAAAAAAAATGAAAAAAAGTATTGCAAAAATACATAAAATAATGTACAATGAAATAGTCATCAATTGATGCCCGATTAGCTCAGTCGGTAGAGCGCACGGCTGTTAACCGTTAGGTCGTAGGTTCGAGTCCTACATCGGGCGCCATTTTTTATTTATTATATTGTGGACCTGTAGCTCAGTTGGTTAGAGCACTACACTGATAATGTAGGGGTCACAAGTTCGAGTCTTGTCAGGTCCACCATTTAGATGGCCCGTTGGTGAAATGGTTAACACACATGCCTTTCACGCATGCATTTATGGGTTCGAATCCCGTACGGGTCACCAAATTTGAATTTGCCCTTGTTTTTCAAGGGTTTTTGAATACCTAAAATCATTTTGGTCTTGTTTTACTGAAAACCATCTTCAAACAAGACCAAAAAGTAGTCATTTTTAGGTATTTTTTTCCTCATTTTTATTAGCGAATTTTTCATTAATTATATAATAATTAGATACCACCTAGATAAGTGTAAAATAGGTGTATAAAATACGGAATAGTTATATACAGAAACAAACGATTATGTTATAATAAAAATAGGTAAAAACTTATCTAGGAAGAAGGAATTAAAAATGGAAGAAAGAAAAAATAATACAGGATTGGTAGTTTTAACTACAGTATTAGTAATGTTGGTTTTGGGTATGGGAGCATTTATTATTTATGATAAAGTAATAAATAAAACAAATGAACCTAATAGTGAAGAAAATAATAAAGTAGATAACAATGATTCTAACGATATCACAGAATACGATTATGCAGATATAAATAAAACGTTAAATAATAATCTAAGTAATTTTATTAATTTTAGAGGGAAAACAGATGGTGTAAATTTATTAGCTAATGCAGAAGGAAGATTAGAATTTTTAAATGCATATTTAATGCAAAATAATTTAACTAGTAAATATGATGATGGTATTATGCAACCATTTCCATATGTAAGTTATGATGTATATAAAACAAAATATGTTGAACTATTTGGTAATGGTTATAATTTAGATACGGATCTAAAAAATGTAAGTGGCCCAGTTGCAAATGATTGTGATGATGTAGATTCACTTTCTGGTAAAAATATTTGTTGGAATGGTACTTGGGGTGATACTCTTAATGATATAGTGTTAAATTCAACTAAAGTTTCAAATATAAGTGATAATAATTATAGTATAATCGGAAATTATGTTAATAATGGAAACTCTGAAACAGGAACATTTGAAATTCAATATGTTAAAACAACTAATGCTAAATATTTAACTAGTATTAAATTAATGAAAAAATAACAATATAAAATTTAGTAATTTAAAGGAGAATTTATCAATTCTCTTTTTTGTTAATACAGTAATAATTAGATACCACTTAGATAAGTGTAAAATAGGCATTTGAAATGCGAAAAAGTATATAAAAAATCAAATGGTTATGATACTATTAATATAGGTGGTGCTAGATGAAAAATATAAACAGAAACATTAACCTGTTTTCGTTGAAAATAAAGGAAAACATTTGAATTTCAAGAGTTTGACAGAATTGACGCTTATTCTTCTCGTACGGGTCACCATTTCGAAATCAAAGCCTTACAAGGCTTTTTTTTTAAAAAATATATACAAATTATAATAATTATGTTATAATTTACGTTGTAAATGCAAAGAAATGGATATGTACTATAAATAAGTGTTTAAAGAGAGTCTGTGAGGGTGGAATACAGATAATAACATTTATAGTGTAACACCATGGAGCTACTTATCGAATTAATAGTAGAATAAGTCGGGAAAAAACCCGTTATAAATAAAGAGAGACCAATTTGGTAATTAGGGTGGTACCGCGGATACAGTTATTCGTCCTTATTTTAGGATGATAACTGTTTTTTTGTTAAAAAAGGAGGATATATATGAGTAAATTTACAAAAGAGATGGTAGATGATTATGCTGATAAGTTGTTAATAGGATTAACTGAAGAGGAGAATAAACAAGTATTAGATGAGTTTGATATTATTGATTCTAATATTGATATTATCAATAATATACCTAATATTAGCAAGGTTGAACCTATGACACATTGTTTAGATAACTTTGTTTACGAATTAAGAGAAGATGTAGTAGAACCTTCAGTACCAATTGAAGAATTATTGCAAAACTGTGATCGTACTTTAGATCGTGAAGTAGAAGTACCAAGGGTGGTGAAATAATATGGAATATATGAGTAAAACAATTAAAGAAATTCATGATGATTTAGTAAGTGGTAAAGTAACTAGTGAAGAATTGATAAAAGAGTCTTTAGAAAAATCACATACTGCACAAGATAAGTGTAATGCTTTTGTTACTATTTTGGATGATGCAAAAGCTACCGATGTAACAGATAACTTACTTTCTGGTATTCCCTATGGTATTAAGGATAACTATAGTACAAAAGGTATTTTAAGTACTGGTTCTAGTAATACCTTGAGAGATTATGTTCCATTCTTTACGGCTACAGCTATTGAAAACTTAGAGCGTGCAGGAGCTGTTGCTGTTAATAAAACTGTATTAGATGAGTTTGGTATGGGAGGAACTGGTACAACAGGACATACTGGAATTGTTAGAAATCCTTGGGATCATACCCGTATGTGTGCTGGATCTAGTGCTGGTTCTGCTGCGGCTGTTGCTAGTGGCGTATATCCATATGCAACAGGAAGTGATACAGGAGATTCTATTCGTAAACCTGCCGCTTATTGTGGTATTGTTGGGTATAAACCAACATATGGAATGATTTCTCGTTATGGTTTGTTTCCTTTTGCTAGTAGTTTGGATCACTGTGGTGTTCTTTCTAGAACTGTAGAAGATGCTGCAATCGTTGTTGATAATATGAAAGGAATTGATCCTAAAGATATGACTAGTTGGGATTCTAGTAATATTAAATTATATGATTCTTTAAATAGTGATGTTAAGGGTAAAAAAGTATGTTATATCAAGGAAATTTGTGATATAGCTAATTATCCAGAAGCTACTAGTGAACTAAAGGATCATTTAAATAATTTTTATGAAAAGTTAGAACTTTGTAAAAAATTAGGTATGGAAATAGAAGAAGTTTCAGTTGATAAAGTATTATTAAATGCTATAGCGTCAACTTACGTTGTTATTTCTTGTGCAGAAGCCACATCAAATATGTCTAATTTAACAGGAATTATTTTTGGACCTCGTGGTGATGGTGATAATTATATTGATATGATGAAAGATTATCGTACAAAAGGTTTTTCACCACTTATCAAAAGAAGATTTGTAATTGGTTCTTATGTTTTACAAGCTCAAAATAAAGATAGATACTTCCATAATGCTCAAAGAGTTAGAAGACTATTAGTTGATAAATGGAATGAATTATTTGAACGTTATGACGCTGTTATATTACCAGTTGGAAGTGGTCCTGCTAAGCACTTAGATGGTGATAAAGATATTTTAGATAATAACACTAGTGTTTTAGAAGAACATTTACAAGTAGGAAATTTTGGTGGTTTCCCATCAATTACTATCCCAGATGGTTTTGTAGATAATCTTCCAGTCGGATTAAATGTTACAGGCAAATGTTATGATGATGTTAACGTTTTAAATATCGCATATGCACTTGAAAGTGCAATGGATTATAAAAATCAAATCGCAAAGGAGGTGCAAAATGGATAAGTATAAAGTTTTAATTGGATTAGAGATGCACTGTGAAATAAGTGAAACTAATACAAAAGTTTTTTCAGGTGCTGCTAATGGATACACAGATTTACCAAATGCTAATATAGCTCCAGTTGATATGGCTTTTCCAGGCACTTTACCTGTAGTTAATAAAGAAGCTGTAAAAAAAGCTTTAATGGCTAGTATGATTTTAAATTGTAAACAACCAGAGTATATGTACTTTGAAAGAAAAAATTATTATTATCCAGATCTTCCAAAGGGATTTCAAATTACTCAAGAAACTAAACCAGCTCCAGTTGGTATTTATGGAGAGTTAACATATGAATGTAATAAAGAATTAAAAAAAGTTAGAATAAATAATATCCATCTTGAAGAAGATGCCGCATCATCAGATCACTATGGTACTTATTCTACAATAGATTACAATAGAGCCGGAGTTCCGCTTCTTGAACTAGTTACTTATCCAGATTTACATTCTGCTGATGAAGCTGTAGCGTTCCTAGAAACAATGCGTTCAATTTATCAATATGCTGGAATAAGTGAAGCTGATAGCAAAAAAGGGCAAATAAGATGTGATGTAAATGTATCTATTATGGATGCTGATAAGGATGAAACTAAAGAAGAAAACTGGGGAACTAAAATTGAAATAAAGAATGTTAACTCATTTGGTGGGGTTAGAGACGCAATTAACTATGAAATAGAACGTCAAATTGATTTAAAAGAATCTGGTAAATATGATGAAATGTTACAACAAACAAGACGTTGGGATGAAGATTCTGCTACAACTATATATATGAGAAGTAAAGTAGATGCTATCGATTATAAATATTTTGTTGAACCAAACATTCCAAAATTTAAAATCGCCAAAGAATGGCTAGAAGAAATTAGAAAATCTATTCCAATGCTTCCGAATGAAAGAAAAGAAAAATATATTACTGAGTACGAATTATCGGAATATGATGCAACAGTTATTGTAAAAGATAAAGCAATATCTGATTATTATGAAAAAACTATTGAATTAGGTGGTAATCCAAAGAGTGTTGCTAACTGGTTAACATCTAATATCTTAGGTTATTTAAATAAAAACGAAATAGATATCAAAGATATTTATTTAACGCCTGATAAATTAATAGAATTAATAACTATGATTGATGAAGGTAAAATATCTTCAAAACAAGGAAAAGAAGTCTTTTATAAAGTAATTGAAGATAAAAAAGATCCTAAGAAAATAGTAAAAGAATTAGGAATGACTAAAATATCTGATGAAAATATTTTAAGACCTATGGTAATAGATGTTTTAGAAGCTCATAAAGAATTAATTGAAGAATATAGAAAAGGTAGAAATGTATTTGATTTCTTTGTTGGACAAATAATGAAAGCAACAAGAGGTCAAGCGGATCCTACTGTAACTGCAAATTTATTAAAAGAAGAAATAGACAAAAGATAAGAGGTGAGAAAATGATAAATAATGAATATAGAGATCATTATTGTGGACTTCTTTCTAAAGGGGATAACAACAAAAAGGTAAAAATAGCTGGATGGGTTGAAAATATTCGTGATCATGGAGGCGTTATATTTATTGACGTTCGTGATGAAAAAGGCGTTATTCAAGTAGTTAGTAATGATGATAGTATCTTTAATGGGCTAACTAAAGAATCAGCAATCTGTCTAACTGGAACTGTTAGAAATAGAGATAAAAATGATTATAACCCTCATATTAAGACTGGTGAAATAGAAGTAGTAGTTGATACTTTAAAAGTCCTTGGACATGCTAAACCATTACCATTTGAAATAATCACTTCACATGAAGTAAATGAGGAAGTAAGATTAAAATATCGCTACCTAGATTTAAGAAATAAAAAAGTTCATGATAATATTGTTTTTAGAAGTGAATTACTTAAATATTTAAGAAATAAAATGGATAGTTTAGACTTTACAGAAGTTCAAACCCCAATTATTTCTGCTTCATCTCCAGAAGGAGCTAGAGATTTTATCGTTCCTTCACGTAAATTTAAGGGGAAATTCTACGCTTTACCACAAGCCCCACAAATCTATAAACAGTTATTAATGGTATCTGGGTTTAATAAATACTATCAAATTGCTCCATGTTTTAGAGATGAAGATTGTCGTGCTGATCGAACTTTAGAATTTTATCAATTGGATATGGAAATGAGTTTTGTTACTGAAGAAGATGTATACAAAGTAGGAGAGGAAGTATTCTACGATACTTTTACTCACTTCAGTGATAAAGAAGTCTCTGCTCGTCCATTTAGAAGAATTTCATTTAAAGAAGCTATGCTTAAGTACGGTACTGATAAACCAGATCTAAGAAACCCTCTTGAAATAATAGATATTTGTGATATTTTTGTTAATAGTGAATTTAAACCATTTAGGGGTGTAACTGTAAGAGGTATTAAAGTAGATAACTTAGCTTCTAAAACTAACTCTTGGTTTAATGAAGTAGTTGAATACGCAAAAACAATAGGTATGCCAGGTATTGGCTATATAACAGTAGAAGAAGATTTCTCTTTCAAAGGACCTATTGATAAGTTTTTAACGGAAGAAGATAAAAAGACTATTATTGAAAGAGCCAATTTACAAGTTGGTAGTGTCTTATTCTTTATTGCTGATAGGAAAGCTTTAATGGCAAGTAAACAAGCAGGTCAAATTAGAACTTATCTAGGAAATAAATTAGATTTAATCGATAAAAACAAATTTGAATTCTGTATTATAAATGATTTTCCTATGTATGAATTAAATGAAGAAACCGGAAAATATGATTTCGGACATAATCCATTTAGTATGCCAAAAGGTGGAATAGAAGCTTTAAATAAGGAAAATATTGAAGATATTACCGCTTATCAATTTGATTTTGTATGTAATGGTAATGAAATGGCTTCAGGAGCTGTTCGTAATCATGATATTGAAATTATGAAGAAAGCTTTTGCTTTAGCAGGATATAATGAAGACGATGTAAAAGAAAGATTTAAATCTCTATATACTGCTTTCCAATTTGGAGCGCCACCACATGCTGGTATGGCTCCTGGTATTGACCGTATGATTATGTTATTAAGGGATGAACAAAACTTAAGAGAAGTTCAAGCTTTCCCAACTAGTGTAAGTGGTGCTGATAACATGATGGGTTCACCAAGTGAATTAACTGAACAACAACTAAGAGAAGTACATATTAAAATAAGATAAAAATATTATAGAAAAGAGAGAAACTATGATAATAGATTTAAGTAAATTATTCCTTGATAGTAAAGAATACTTAGATAAAGAGATTACTGTTCAAGGTTGGATTCGTAATCATCGTAAACAAAAAGAATTTGGTTTTATTGACTTTAACGATGGAACAACTTTTCAAAATCTTCAAGTTGTTTATGATAATAAATTAGCCAATTTTGATGATATTACAAAACTTCATATAGGAAGTGCAATTACTGTTACTGGTAAGGTTATTAAATCGCCTAAAGAAGGCCAAGAAATAGAACTACAAACTATTTCTGTTAAACTAGAAGGTGACTGTTCTGAAGATTTTCCTATTCAACCTAAAAGACATACAAGAGAATTTTTAAGAGAACAAGCATATCTTCGTCCTCGTACTAACTTATTTGGAGCGGTATTTAGAGTAAGAAGTGTAGCTGCTATGGCAATACATGAATATTTCCAAAATAGAGGATATATTTATGTTCATACACCACTTATTACAACTACTGACTGTGAAGGATCTGATCAAATGTTTAAAATAACAACACTTGATTTAAATAATCTTCCAATGACAGATGGACATGTTGATATGTCAAAAGACTTATTTGGTAAGAAAGCATATGTAACTGGAACAGGTCAGTTACACGGTGAAGCATATGCCATGGCTTATAAACGTATATATACATTTGGTCCTACATTTAGAACAGAAAACTCAAATACCAAAACTCACGCTAATGAGTTTTGGATGATTGAACCAGAAATTGCCTTTTGTGATTTAAATGGTTTAATGGATATCGAAGAGGATATGCTAAAATTTATTGTAAATTATGTTTTAGAAAAATGTCCTACAGAAATTGATTTTTTTGATAAGTTCGTAGAAAACGGTTTAAAAGAAAAACTAACAAAATTAATTAATTCTAAATTTGTAAGAATTACTCATCATGATGTTATTGATATTTTAAAGAAAGCTAATATAAAATGGGAATTTACTCCAAATTATGATGATGATATAGCAAAAGAACATGAAAGATATATCACTGAATACTTTAACAGTCCAGTATTTATTACAGACTGGCCTAAAGATATTAAAGCTTGGTATATGAAAGTAAACCCAGATAATAAAACAGTTGCTGCTGTTGACTTAGAGGTTCCAGGAGCAGGAGAGTTAATGGGTGGTTCTCAAAGAGAAGACAATTACGATAAATTGATGGAAAGAATGCAAGAACTTCATGTTGATAAAGATCCTGTAGATTGGTTCTGTAATTTACGTAAATATGGTGGCTGTTATCACTCTGGATTTGGTATGGGATTTGAAAGATTAATTATCTATCTTACAGGAGTAGAAAACATTCGTGATGTAATTCCATTTCCTAGAACACCAAATAGTTGTGAGTATTAAAAATAATATGTTTTAATTATAATCTATTGATTATATATAATCATTATTGTATAATAAAAACAGTAAAGGTAGTGGTAGTATGGTTAAAGTATTATCTAAAAAATTAGTAAAAACACCAATCTGGGTATTTAATCATACTATAAAATTAAATAAAAAAGAAAACACAAAGTTTCTAGATTTTTTGATAGTCTAGATTTCTTTGTGTTTTTATGTTGTACCTTTACAAAATAAAGTAAATCTAAATAAAATAAGGAGGAAGATTATGAAATTAAAAAATAAATACGGATTTACACTTATAGAATTACTAGCGGTAATAGTAGTATTAGCAATAATAGCTTTAATAGCAACACCAATAGTAATGAATACAATCAAAAAATCACAAAAAGGAGCAGCTGAGAGAAGTGCAGATACCTATGTTAAACAAGTAGAAGTAGCAGCAGCTGAAGAACGACTAAGCAAAAATGAAGTACTAGAAGGCGAATATCAAATAACAAGTGATGGAAATCTATGTAGAGATAAAAGTGCAAGTTGTTCAGATGATAAGAAGATAAAAATAGAAATGAGCGGAACAAAACCAACATCAGGAAAAATAAAGATAACAAATGGAAGTGTTGATCAATCATCATCAAGTATGACAATAGGAGATTACACTGTTTCATATAATTCTACTAAGAAAACATATGAAGCAACAGAAAAAGGAAGTACAACTTCAGCTAAAACATATGCAAATGGTGAAGTAGTATATTTTAATGTAACAACAGGAGAAAAATGTTCAAATTATATAGAAACACAAAGTAATACAGGAACAAAAACAGGATGTATGAAATTTTATGCTTTCAATGATGATGGAAAAGATACAGTAAATTTAATTTTAGACCATAATACAACAGCAACAGTAGCATGGAATAAGACATATAAAAATGATAATGGTAGCATAATCAATGCTAAAGGCCCAAAAGAATTATTAGAACAATTAAAAAATGACACATCATTATGGAATGGAACAGAAACTCCATCAAATTATACAATGAATCAAACAGGACAAACAAGCAATGCAAAATATACAATAGATTATAGTAGTTATAAAGCAAGATTAATAACAGCGCAAGAAATAGCAACAATAACAGGTTATACAGGCTGGGATGAAAAGGTATCTGCTAGTAATTATTATTATTTTGATAGTAAAACAACTTCTGCAAGTGATACATGTAAAGAAGGAAACACAACTGGATGCGGGTATGGATGGTTATATGATAGAACACGTGAAAGTTGTACAACAAAAGGATGTTTAAATAATTCAGATCAAGAAACATATGGTTATTGGACAGCATCTTCTCGTGCTGGCCGCTCTAACTCCGCTTGGAGCGTGCGCTACGACGCTTTCGTGAACTATGACAACGTCGGCATCGGCTACAACTATGGCGTTCGCCCAGTTATAACTATCTTAAAATCTAAATTAATTTAAATTAATGTATAAAAAAATTGTAACTTTAAATTACAATTTTTTTATGTAACATTTTTATATTTATTAAGGTAACCGGTAAATATAACATTAGAATTATCTATTTTTTCAAAGTCTATAGGTTTTACCAATAAGTTAGATTTTCCAAATTCATATATACGGGCATTTTCTAATATTTCTGCTACAAATTGGGTACAAACATAATGATTTTCTCGTTTAATTGGTAATGACATAATTTTAAGAAATAAACCGATTATATCATATTTATATTGATCTATATTGTTTTCAAAGTAGTTTAATAATTTAATAACTTCGTTATATTTTTCTTCACTGATTGATATCTTGTATATGCGGCACATTGTTTTATTAAAGTGTTTAAAAAACTTTCCATTAATATCTTCAATAACAAGTCCTGCATTAAATGGATTAAATAATGTTTTTCTTCCAAAACTATACATCTTTTTGAAAGAATTATTGGTTGATATTAAAACGTGACTATATTTATATCTTGTAAATGATTTAATTATAAAACTAGGAATAGTGCCTGTATGCATTTGAATAATATATATATCTTTCATTTAAAGCCTCCAACTAACAAAAAAACCTTGCATGTACAAGGTTAATTTTTAAATGGCGGAGCAGGAGGGATTTGAACCCTCGCGCCAGTTGCCCGACCTACACCCTTAGCAGGGGCGCCTCTTCAGCCTCTTGAGTACTGCTCCAACTACATGTATAATTTTACAATATATACATGCCTTTGTCAATGATTTTTAATCATATAATTGTTCTTTTAATAACTCAATATTTTCATTCATAATAGAAAGATAATCTTTTTTAGCTTTTTTTTCAGATTCATCTAAGTTCCCTAAAGTATGAAATTCAAGTAATTTAACATTTGTATCTTTTACTAGATTTTTAACGGTATCACTTAAATCTTCATTCTTTAATGAATAGATATATTTTAAATCACCTTTAGATATCATATTTTTAACAGTAGATATATTTTTATAAAGTGCTGTTTCACTTTCATCTAATGAGATGACTTCAAAATTATATTTTTCTAAATATTTAAATAGGTTACTAGTGACAACTATTTTTTTATTGTTCGCTTTTTCAATCATCGTTTGTATTTTAGCATCTAAACTAGATACATCAATTTTTAATTGTTTATAATTTTCTTCAATTTCACTTATAATATATTGATTAGTTATATATTCTTCAAATCCAATTTTTATATTTTGCGCAATCATTAAGAAGTTTGAAGGATCCAACCAAATTTCTTCCATTTTATTGTTGTATTCGATACTTGAAGTAGCGTCAATAATTTTTAAATTTTTATTAGATTCAAACATTGGTTTAATATAGTTTTTTTCTTCGCTTAATCCATTAAAGATAAATAAATCAGCTTTACCATAATCTTCTAGTTGTTTTTCTGTTAAAGTGTATTTGTCAACTATAATACCGTTTGGATAAATACTATTTATTGTTGCGTTATCTCCATAAAGTCTATTGGTAATATATTCAATTGGATAAACAGAAGTGTAAATCGTTATATCCTCCATCGTATCTCTTTTAAAACAACCAGTACATACTAAAACTATGCCTAAAATTAATAATAAATATTTTTTCATTTTTTAACTCCTTTTTTTGGTACCGGGTCATAACCACCTTTATTAATAGGATTACACCTTAATATTCTTTTAATGGTTAAGTACCCACCTTTTAGACTACCATATTCTTTTATTGCTTCTATTCCATAATTAGAACAAGTAGGAATATATTTACATGAATTATGCCATGGACCTGGCAATAATTGATATAAATTTATAAGCGCAACTAAAATATATTTCATCTTTTCACCTTCTTCATTATACTAAAGTTTTTCAAAAAAGTAAAATAAGGATGCAGGATAATGAAAAATTTGATATAATATTTACAGGTGATAAAATGAAAGAACTATATGAAAAATTTAATATAATACCTAATCATGAAAGCTTATATACAGAAGCATTTACACATACTTCTTATGCTAACGAACACGAAACTAAAAGTTATGAAAGATTAGAATATTTGGGAGATGCGGTGTTAGAACTTATCATGAGTGATTATTTATTTAAAAACACGGAATATGAAGAAGGAAAGATGACTAAACTTCGAGCTCACTATGTTTGTGAAGTAGCTCTTTATGAATACGCAACTCGTCTTGGTTTAAATAAATATTTACTTTTAGGACACGGTGAAGAATCTACCGGTGGAAGAAATAGAAAAGCCATTGTTGCCGATATTTTTGAATCCTTTACAGGAGCAATGTATCTGGATCAAGGATTAGATTTTGTAAAAAAATTTATATATAATAATATTATTCCTTTGATTGAAAAGAAAGAAGTAGATTTTTTTAGTGATTATAAATCGGTTTTACAAGAACTTGTTCAAACAGAAAAAAGAAGTTTAGAATATGATGTGGTAGATGAAGAAGGCCCAGCTCACAATAAGACTTTTACTGTTGAAGTTAAAATAGACAATATTATTTATGGAAAAGGAACAGCTCATAGTAAGAAAGAAGCTGAACAAGAAGCCGCAAAAGATGCTTTGAGAAAGGCTCAAAATGGAAAATAAAGAGATTATAAAAAGCATCTTTTTTGATGAAATAGTAAAAGAAGCTCAAAATGGTGAAGTAAAAGTTTTATTAAAAGATAATCACGAACAAGAAGAATTTATATTTAATGTAGGTTTTTATACAAAAGAAACTTTTTCTATCGATAGTTTTAAACCAACTTTGATTATTGATAATAAAGAAAAATTTGTCGATTTATTATATGAATATATTAAATTATGCGATAGTTATAATAATTTTTTTAAGAAATATGACATGGAAGGCAGAATTAAAGGTTATTTAACAGTAATGTGGAGTAATGCAACTTATGAAGATTTTGCTAATCCATGCTTATTTGTTCAAAAATTAATAAATTTTTATAAGAATAAATTATGTAGTAGTGAAATAACAGTTTACAATCAAAACATTGACTCTTTAAATAATAGTGATATTCTTATTAAAGATGTTAAACAAGATATAAGAATGGAGACACCGTATGCTTTTACCCCTATATTAAAGGATAAAGATGATGAGTACGAGTTACCAACTATAAGTTATGGAATAGAAAAGAAAAATTGTTATATCTACGCTGTACAAAATAAACAAAAAGAAATAAATAGTTCTTACCAAAAGAAAATAAAAAGAATATTATATAAGTTAAATGGTGGAGTTTTAGACTTAGAAACGGACGAATATCTTGCTTATAAGAATGGTGATGATTATTACCCAGAAAACATAAGTGATGTATCACCTGCGTCATTATTATCCTTATCAATATTTTTTGATGTATTAAAACAGACAGGAATTGATAAAATAAAGGTTGTTACAGTTTTACCAATAAGAGCAGAAGCTAGAACAAAAGCATTTAAAAAACGTTATCAATATAAGAAAAAATACAGTAATTTATCTGACAAAGAATTAACAAAATTATTGTTAGAATACGAACGAGATAATTTACGCACATCTCAAAACTTGTCTGATAAACTTATTAGAAATTTTAGAAGAATAGAAGAACAAACAGGTAATTGCCAAATAACATCTTTCCCTATGGAACTTGATGAGTATTTGCACGTAGATGTGAAAGATTATCGATATGGATCTAACGAAATATTAGATGATGTCATAAAAAAAGATTATAATATTTCTAAATAGGTATTTAAAAAAATATAAATATATAGTAAAATAAAAAGCAGGAAAGAATGGTGAAATTATGGGAAGATTTCCTAATATAGCAGCAGCTAAACAAAAAACAGGAGCAGCTCGTGGTAAATTATATGGTATGTATGCAAGAGAAATATATCAAGTTGCTAAAACTGGAGGAACTAGTCCAGAAGGTAATTTAAGATTAAAAAGATTAATTGAAAAAGCAAAAAAAGAACAAGTACCATCAGATGTTATTAAAAGAGCAATAGATAAAGTAAATAGTGGTTCTGGTGAAAATTATGAAACAGTAACATATGAAGTTTTTGGCCCAGCAGGATCAACTTTAATGGTTGAATGCTTAACAGATAATGTTAATAGAAGTATAAGTGATTTAAGAGCTGTTATTAATAAATGTCATGTTAAGTTAGGAGCTCAAGGAAGCGTTGCTTATATGTATGATAATTTAAGTGTAGTTGCTTTTAATGGATTGAACGAAGAAGAAGTAATGGATGCTTTAATTATGGATGATGTAGACATTGAAGATATTGAATCAAGCGATAATCATATTGTTATTTATGGTGCTCCACAAGATTTATTTAAAATTAAAGGTGCTATAAGTAAGTTAAATCCTAACATTGAGTTTGAATTAGATGAAATATCAATGTTACCAAAAGAAAGAATTACTTTAGCTGGAGAAGATCTACAAGAATTTCAAAGATTATATAATATGATAGACGAAATAGACGATGTTCAAAATATCTATCATAATGTAGAAATGTAAAAGTACAAGGAATTGTGCTTTTTTTTGTTGATAGTTTTATTTTTATTGACAAAATTGTTAGTGCTAAGTTATAATTAAGACGTAAAGTAAAGAGTAGGAGGAATAAAATGAAGAAGAAAAATGCTTTCACTTTAATAGAATTACTAGCGGTAATAGTAGTATTAGCAATCATCACGTTAATAGCAACACCAATAGTAACTAAAACAATCAAAAATGCAAAGAAAGGATCTGCAGAAGTATCAATTCAAAATTATATAAGAGCAGTAGAATTAACTATAAGTAATTCAGAACTAAATAAAAAATATATTCCAGATGGGACATATGATATAGATAGTGATGGTAATTTAACAGGGACAGGATTACCAGATGGAAAACTAGAGATAGATGCGAGTGGAGATAAACCGACATCAGGAACAATAGTGATAAAAAGTGGACAAGTAACAACAGATTCTAAAATGACAATAGGAGACTATGATGTTGCTTATAATCCAACATCAAAGAGTTATGAGGCAACAGAAAAAGGGAATACAAATATGTATACAAATGGAGAAGTAGTATATTTTAATATAACCACAGGAGAAAAATGTACATCATCAGATTATACAGAAACTCAAAGTAATACAGGAGTAAAAGAAGGCTGTATGAAATTCTATGCATTCAATGATGATGGAAAAGATACAGTAAATTTAATATTAGACCATAATACAACTGCAACAGTACCATGGATATCTAAAGCAGATTATGTAGAAGCAGGAGGAACAGAAAGTAATTTTGGAAACTTTGGTAAAAATGATAAAGGTCCATTAACAGTATTAAAGCAATTAAAAAATGATACATCATCATGGAAAGGGACAATAACACCGTCCAATTATACAATGGATCAGACAGGAGAAACAAGTAATGCAAAATATACAATAGACTATAGTAGTTATAAAGCAAGATTAATAACAGCTCAAGAAATAGCAACAATAACAGGAAATACATCATGGAATGAAAAGGTAGCTGCAAATAGTAATTGGTATTATTTTGATAGTAAAACAGATACAGAAAGTGATATATGTAAAACTGGAAATACGGCAGGATGTTCATATGGATGGTTATATGATAGATCAAGCATAGATTGTACAGTGTATGGATGTTTAAATAATTCAGATAAAGAAACATATGGATATTGGACAGCCTCGTCTCGTGCTGCTACTTCTAGCAACGCTTGGAATGTGCATTACTACACCGTTGGCGACAACCCCTATGTCAGCTATTTGGGCAACTTTGGCGTTCGCCCAGTTATAGAAGTACTAAAATCTAAATTAAGTTAATAAACAAAAAATGACATGATTTTACATGTCATTTTTGTATACTATAAATGGTGATAATATGCGTAAGTATTATTTATTTGCTATAAAAAGTGAATATAGTGAACTATATAGTAAAAATCCTTATATTTTATATAAAACAATAGAAAATTTATACAAACTAAAAAAAGAGGATTTAGTATTTGGAATGAGTTTATATAATCAAATATGTAATATTATTGAGGTTGATAGATTAAGATCTTACTTTGATTCAATATGTAAAATAAAGAAAAATAATAAATATTTAGTTAGAGTTAGAGATGATGTTGCGCTTTTCAACATCCATTATTCTTGTATAATATGTAAATGTAATAAAAATTTTCCTAATATCTTTAATGTAATGAATTATTATAATAAATATTTGTTTGTTTGTGATTTTAAAAATAAAGATTATTTTTTCTTAACAAAAAGAAGAATAAACAATAATAATAGTAAATATACTTATGTGTAGACTTTACTTTTCTTTTAAATTTTAGTAAAATGATTAAGGAGGTTAAAATATGAATTGGGTAGCGTTTTTATTAGATATATTAAAAGTATTAGGAGGATTAGTAGCAGGTGCAGTTATAGGATTTTTTATTGCACGTAAATATATGCAAAAGTATATGAAAAAAAATCCACCTATTAATGAACAAATGATTAAAGCGATGATGAGTGGGATGGGAAGAACTCCTAGTCAAAAACAAGTTAATCAAATGATGAAACAAATGACTAAATATATGGACTAAGAAGCACAAAGCTTCTTTTTTTCATATAATAAAGTGGTGATGGTATGAAACCGATTATTGGAATAATAAGTAGACCTGATATATTGCCAAGCGGTAATAAGATTATGTATATTTATGAAGATATAAAAACAAGCGTTATAAAAAGCGGTGGTATTCCGTTAGGTATTTTATCTATTAATAATGATTTTAATGAAGATATAAAAAGAATCGTTGATATGTGTGATGGCATTATATTACAAGGAGGAGATAATTTTTATAAATATGATTTAGAAATTTTAAAGTATGTATATGATAAAAATATACCAGTTTTAGGAATATGTTTAGGGATGCAACTAATGGGTTATTTTTCAGAGGGAAAAATAACTAATGTAAAAAATCATAACAATTCTTATAAAAAATATGTTCATGAAGTGTATATTGATAAGAATTCTAAACTTTATGACATCATTAAAGTAGACAAGATAAAGGTTAATAGTAGACATAAGGATATGATTATAAATCCTAATATAGATATAGTAGGATTTAGTAATGATGGCGTTATTGAGGCTATAGAAGATAAAAAAAAGAAGTTTTTTATTGGAGTTCAATGGCACCCAGAAAATATGTATTCATATGATATATTAGAACGTAGGTTATTTAATTACTTTGTTTTAATGTGTAGGAAGTGATAAAGTGGAGTTCGAATATATATGTTCTTTAGTAAAAGGTAAATTTTTATCTAAAGAAAATAGTAAAGTATTAAAAGGAAAGTTTAAGGTAAACAGTAAATTGATAAGTAAAGGAGATTGCTTTATTGCTATTAATAGCGGGTATAAATATATAGATGATGCTATTGAAAGAGGAGCTAAATTAGTTATTACTAATAAAGATATTATAAAAAGTGATGTAAGTATTATAAAAGTAAAAGACATTATTGAAGCTATTGGAATATTAGGGTTAGAAATTAGAGAAAGAAATATTGAAAAGAGTGTAGTAGCAATTACTGGCAGTGTTGGTAAAACTACAACTAAAGAACTTGTGTCTTTAATTTTAGAAAATAATTATAAAGTTTTAAAAACAGAAGGAAATATGAATAATGAAATTGGAGTTCCTGTTACTTTGTTCAATTTAGATGATACTTATGAAATTTGTGTATTAGAATTAGGAATGAATCATTTAAAAGAAATCAGTTATTTATCAAAAATAATAAAACCTAATGATGGTGTAATAACTAATGTAGGAACATCACATATAGGATATTTAAAAAGTAAAAGAAATATCTTGAAAGCTAAAAGTGAAATACTTGATGGTATGGAAAATGGGGTTTTATTTATAAATGGTGATGATAAATATTTAAATAAAATTAATTATAAAAATAAATATAGAGTTGGTTTAGAAAATAATAATGACTTAGTAGCAACTAATATTATAACAACACAAAAGAAATTATATTTTAATATAAAGTATAAGGAAAAAACATATAATGTTGTATTTAATGTACCAAATAAAGCAATAATAATAAATATTTTATTAGCAATAGCTATAGGAATTAAATATGAAATAAATATAAATGATATTATTAATAGTGTAGGAAGTTATATACCAGAAAAACATCGTAATAACGTGTTAAAACTCTCTAATAATATTACATTAATAGATGACTGTTATAATTGCTCATATGAATCTTTTGTAGCAGGCATTGAGCAATTAAAACAATATAATCAAGATAAATTGATAATATTTGGAGATATTTTGGAACTTGGAGGATATAGCAAAAAAATTCATAAAAAAATTGGAAAAATCTTAAAAACAAAAAAGTATAGTTCATATTTGGTTGGTAAAGAAACTAAATATAGCAGTAATCCATATTCTTTAAATTTCAAAAATAATCAAGAATTAATTAAATATTTAGATACAATTGAATTAAATAATATTGTTATATATTTAAAAGCATCCCATGGAATGATGTTTGAAGAAATACGTGATTATATAACAAAAAAATATTAGTTTCCTAATATTTTTTAATATGATTTAATTCTTGTTTTTTTGTAACTGATAATTCATTTAAACGATTTATTAAAACAGCTGGATTTTGTATTCCATAATATACACAAGAAATATGTTTTATTTCTTCAATTAATGATAAATCTAAAGAAATTTCACAATTTTTATTTTGTTCCATTTTAATCTTAGAAATTAAAATATTTAATGCTTTATTTTTTTCTCTAGTCCAGTTATATTTTTTCATTACTTCAATAACTTTATCATCATCTTCGAAAACAACGTTTGATATAAATATCATTTTTTGAATTGGACTTAATCTTTCATATTTAGAAGAATTTGCTAACTCAATACCTCTTTTTAATATATAGTCTTGATTAGACAATCTTTTTAAATATCTTCCGTGACCTTGAGCAATATGTTTTATATTATGTATCTCTTCTTCTTCATATCTTTCTATCCATTCTGGAAAAACTACACTGTTTACAAACTTTAAATTCATAAAGCCCCCTCCTTTTTGTATTGGGTATTATATAAGAAAATATTTAATATGTCAATACCTTGCTAAGTTTTAATAAATAATATATAATTACTAAGGAACAGGTGATGTTATGAAAATTAAATACGAATTAATAAAAAATGAAAAAGATACAAAAGCAAGACTAGGAAAACTCCATACTAATTATGGAGTTTATGATACACCGATGTTTATGCCAGTTGGAACTCAAGCTACAGTAAAAACTTTGTCTCCAGAAGAATTAAAAACAATGAATAGTGCGGTTATTTTATCTAATACATACCATTTGTGGTTACGTCCTGGAGCAGATGTAGTTAAAAAAGCTGGAGGGTTACACAAATTTATGAATTATGATGGTCCAATTCTTACTGATAGTGGAGGATTTCAAGTTTTTTCTTTAGCTAAACCTAAAGACATCAGTGAAGAAGGCGTTAAATTTAAAAGTCATTTGGATGGTTCCAATTTATTTTTAACTCCCGAAATTTCAATTGAGGTACAAAATAAACTAGATAGTGATATTGCTATGAGTTTTGATGAATGTATTCCATATCCAGCTAGCTATGAATATGCGAAAAGAAGTACTGAAAGAACATTAAGATGGGCACGTCGTGGTAAAGAAGTATTTAATAATGATCGTCAATCTTTATTTGGTATAGTTCAAGGAGGAGAGTATACTGATCTTCGTGAATATAGCGCCAAAGAAACAGTTAAAATAGGTTTTGACGGGTATAGTATTGGTGGTACTAGTGTTGGTGAAGGCAAAGATGTAATGTATAAAATGGTAGAAGATGGTATTCGTTATCTTCCTACGGATAAACCAAGATATTTAATGGGAGTAGGAGAGCCATTCGATATTTTAGAGGGTGTTGAACGTGGTATTGATATGTTTGACTGTGTTTTACCAACTCGTATTGCTCGTCATGGCAATGCTTTCACACGAGATGGTAAAATGAATGTCAAAAACGCTAAATATAAGGAAGACTTTACACCAATTGAAAGTGATTGTGATTGCTATGCTTGTAAAAACTATACTAGAGCATATATTCGTCATTTAATAACTAGTAATGAAACTTTTGGAGCTAGATTACTTTCAATTCATAATATTAGATTTTTAATTAGATTAACTGAAGAAATAAGAGAATCTATTAAAAATGATAATTTTTTAGAATATAAAGAAAACTTTATGAGGAGATATGAAAGTGGCAAACATAAAAATAACTAACTATGAAATAAAAAGTACAATTAATAAGAAAATAGTTTTAATTTCTGATATACATTATTATAGTCGTCATGATTTAAAAAAATTAGAAAGTATTTATAATCAAATTAAAATCTTAAATCCTAATTATATTTGCATAACTGGAGATTTTATAGATGAAGCTAAAGTTTTAGAAGAAGATTTATTTGTTTTCTTTCTAAAGAAACTTTCGAAGATAGGAAAAGTAATTATGTCTTTAGGTAATCATGATATTACTATTAAAGGAAAAGAAAAGACATATTTTTATAATGAAGAATTGTTTAATAAAATAAAACGTATTAGAAATGTTTATTTATTGGATAATGAAACTAAAGTTATAGATGATATTTGTTTTATAGGTATAAATTTAGGATTTAGTCACTATTATGAAAATAATGAAAACTTTTTAGATTTTATCAATGTGTTTAATAATATTAAAAAAATCAATCATAATAAATATAATATTTTAATCTGCCATAGTCCTCTTTCTGTTACTCGAAACGAGGTAATTAAAAACCTGAAAGATATTGATTTAGTATTATGCGGTCATACACACGGCGGAATGACTCCTACAATATTTCAAAAATATCTAAAGAATAGAGTATTTATTAGTCCAGATAAAAAAAGATTTTTTCTTAACGACGCTTATGGTCATATTGTTAAAGATACTATCAATATTGTTGTTTCTTCGGGTGTGACAAAGCTATCTCATACTAGCAGAATAAATAACTTAGACTTTTTATTTAAACCAGAAGTTGTATTAATTGAACTAAAAAAGGAAAGTTAGCTTTCCTTTTTTAATATGTCTAAAACATGAGATGAAGCACCTAAGAGTTCCTTTCTTTCACACATAGATAAATGATATTTTAAATATAAGTCAAATTCTTCTTCATCAAGTTCATTTATACTTCTTCTTATATAGTCAGTAGGACCATCTTGTGCTAATATTTTAACTCTTTTTAAATTAGTAATTTTCTTATATTTATTAATATCTTCTAATCTAACCATGCTATATAGATCATCATCTTTAGGTGTAATATGAAACTTCTCATCTATTAAATTATTCTTTAAAGAATCTTTTATATTTTTATCGATAAAGCCATGCTTAATAAGTGCATACTCATTCATATAATAGCTTATTAATATATATCCATCTTGCTTAGTAATTCTTTTGGCTTCATTTAAAGCTTTAATCTTATCATCATCAGATATTAAGTGATACATAGGACCAAATAATAGCACCATATCAAAAGTGTTATCCCTTAACATCTTTAAATTAGTAGCGTTTCCTAGAATAGCAGTAACTTTATTGCTATTATTTTTTAAAGTCATTAAATTATGTTTAACTAGTTCAACAGCGGTAACATCATACCCTTCATTTGCAAGAGCAATAGAGTATTTTCCGGTACCAGCGCCAATATCACATATTTTAGGATTATCTATCTTTTTTAAATATTTATGAATATATTTCATAGCAGTTTCATATTCAACAATACCATGTCTTCTTGTTAATCTTTTATCCTCATTAAATTTATTATAATAATCTATCAAATTCTTTTCGTTCATAAAACCACCTATAAATATAATAGACTATTATGTTTTAGTTTGCAAATAAAACCTTACATAAATCACAAGTTTATTTGAAAAAGAGAGAAAAAGAAAAATTTGCCAAAAATCATAAAATATGCTAGAATACGTAGTAACTAAGGGGTGTGTTTATATGGAAGATAATAGTTTATTATTGAAAAAATTTGTAGAAGAAATAGAACAATTACCATCACAACCATGTGATAAACCATATAATCTAGATGGTTATAGCGATATTGACAAAGCTATTTTACAGGACATTGATCAAAATAGAAATCATTCATGGATAAAAGAAGTATACAACAGAAGAAAAAATGATATGGATAAAACTGCAATTAAATATCGCGGACATAAATTTACTTATTCTGACTTCTTTATTCAATCGTATCGTTATGCAAAAGCTTTAAAACAACAAGGCGTAAAAAAAGGCGATGAATTCATTTGCTGTATAGAAAATGTTCCAGAATTCCCATTTATTATGGGAGCAGCAAGTATAATTGGCGCTAAAGTAAATTTGTTAGCAGCAGATATGGATCAAGATTATTTGTGTGATATTATCAATGATGCAAATTCTCCTTTAATTTTTGTAAGTGATAAAAATTTAGAAGAATTTACTCCAACTTTGAAAAGAGTAATGGATCACAAAAAAATAATTACTATGCCATTAGAATATTCAATAAATGGTGATAATAAATTTTCATTTGTTACAGATAAATTTTATCAATTAAATAAAGAAAACTATAATAAATGTTTATCTGAATTAGAAAATGTAATGGGACTTGATAGTTTCCTAAAAGAAGGGGAAAAATATAGTAATTGTGTTTTTGAAAATACAGGTCTAAATGATGGCTTTACAGTTACATATACAAGTGGTTCCACACTTTCAAACAAACCAAAAGGTTTGGAACATGGAAATAGAAGTTATATTACAATGGGAAGATATCATGATCCAGAAGTATCTCACATTCCTTCAATGAAAGGAATGACTATGCTTGCTTTTGTTAGAACAATGTCAGATACAGATTTCATGTCTGCGGTTTCTGATGTATTTATGCAAGGTGGCAATGTTGCACTAGAGCCAATAAATGATAAAGATTTTATTATGTGGAGTATGCTTATTAATAAAGCAAATATTTGTTTAACTTCAAGAACTGTATGGATATATAATATGAAAAAGCAAATGACAGATCCACAATATGCTAATTTTAAGTTTCCTGATTTAATTGCTCCTATGTGTATTGGAGAACCGGAAGAAGCAAATGAAGATAAAGCTTTAAATAAATGGTTTAAGAAAGTAAAAGCAGGCACAAATGTTACTAAAACACCATTCTCTATAGTATGTATGAGTATTGCTGGTGGAGATAGTGAACATGGCGGTATATTTATAACTATGTATAGGTCTTTACAAAAACTTAAATTAAAAAATATGAAGATCAAAGGTCAAGTGGGTATGGGGACTTATGGAATGGTAAAAGTTGCTGCACTTCGTGATGATATGTCTTTGTGTGAACCTGGTGAACCTGGTAAATTAGTTGCTAAATCTCCTTGTACTATGCACGGATATCGTAAAAATCCAGAAGGAGATAAGGAATTCTTTATTAAAGATAAAGATGGTAATGATTGGGAAAATTTGAATACCTATGGTTGGGTAGATAAAAATGGATATGTTTACGTTAAAGGTAGAGTAAGCAAAATGGATGGAAGTATTCCTAATTATAAAATAGCTACTGAAATATTAAAAGACACAAAAAAAATTATGTCTTGTGAAGTAGTTAATTCAACATTTAATGGACAAACAGTTTATGTTGCACATATTGAGCAACAATTTCAAGAGCCATTTAATGAAGAAGAAGTTTTAAGAGGCGCCGCATTACGTTGTAAAAATGAATTTGGTGAAGATATTTTGGACAAATTGTATTTTAGAGTTCGTTCATCACAAGAGTCTTTTCCCGTTACAGCAACTTTAAAAAGAGCTTTTAAAGCATTGATTGAAGAAGGCGTTTCTGAAAAATGCATTAGTGCGAAAGATGCTGTTTCAAATAAAACAAAGGAAAAAGTTAAAACTTTAAACAAATAACAATAAATAGTTTCTATTTTAGAGACTATTTTTTTTGACATTTAACTTATTCATGATATAATTTATATGGTGATAGTGTATGAAAAATAGCTTACAATTTGTTATATTAAGTATTGTATATATTTCGTTTTTAAATTTTAATTTTATTAGAAAAAAACATATTGATACACCTGAATTAAAAATATTTGGTTATCTTTTAATTTTAAATTTAGTAGGACTTTTTATAGAATTCGGATGTATAATTTTTGGTAATGTAGTAGGTACAACTAACTTTCTATCAATAATTTTTAACCGTTTATATTTAATTTATTTAGTAGGATTTGTTTATTTATTTTTAAATTATGTCATGACAATTTCCTTGGGTAGTAAAAAATATAGAGAAAAGAAAAAGAAGTATATTACATTTAGTATAATTGTCTTAATAATTTCAAGTTTATTAGCAATGTTTTTACCAATTGAAATATATACTGGTTACTCAACAGGCCCAGCAATAATTTCTGTTTATGTTAGTTCTGGTATTGCAATATTAATATCATTATTTTATATGATAAGAAATATAAAAAAAGTTGCGTTAGGAAATTATTTATCATTGTTTATATTACTTGGAGGATTAGTTTTAACATCAATAATCCAAAGAATTTATCCTTCATTTACACTAATAACAACTATGGAGGGATTTGTTCTACTTGTAATGTATTTCACTATTGAAAATCCAGATGTTAAAATGATGAAAGAATTACAGTTCGCAAAAGATTATGCAGAGAAAGCAAATCGTGCCAAGAGTGATTTCCTAAGTAGTATGAGTCATGAAATAAGAACACCATTAAATGCTATAGTAGGATTTAGTGAATGTATTATTACAGATAAAACATTAGATGAAGCAAAAGAAGATGCGGCTAATGTCGTTATGGCTAGTAATAACTTATTAGAGATAGTAAATGGTATTTTAGATATATCAAAAATAGAAGCTAATAAGATGGAAATAATAAATAAAAATTATAGTTTGCTTCCAGAACTTAATTCACTTGCTAAACTTATGATTCCTCGTATTGGTGATAAAGACCTTGTTTTAAAAACACACTTTGCTACCGATATTCCAGGTGTTATGTATGGTGATATTGGTAAGGTTAAACAAATTATTACTAATATCTTAACTAATGCGGTTAAATATACAGAAAAAGGAAGTATTGATTTTTCTGTTAATTGCATCAATAAAGATAATATATGCTCTTTAGTAATATCAGTAGAAGACACAGGACGTGGTATTCGTCCAGATAAGATAGATAGCTTGTTTACTAAATTTAATCGTTTAGATGAAGATCGTAATACAACTATTGAGGGTACTGGATTAGGACTTGCTATAACAAAAGCCTTAGTTGATATGATGGGTGGTAAGATAGTAGTACAAAGTAAGTATGGAGAGGGTTCTAAATTTACTGTTTATTTAAATCAAAAAATAGTTGAATTATATGGTAAAGAGGAAGAGAAAAAAGAAGATAGTACTCTTGCTAGTTATCATGGTAGTCATGTTTTAGTTGTTGATGATAATGACTTAAATTTAAAAATAATTGATAAACTATTAAAAAAATATAATATTATGACAACACTAGTTGCTAGCGGACAAAACTGCTTAGATCTTATTAATGATCATGAATATTTTGATTTAATATTAATGGATGATATGATGCCAGAAATGAATGGTAAAGAAACGTTTGCTAAATTAAAAGAAATTGAAGGCTTTAAAACTCCTGTAGTAGCGCTTACAGCTAATGCTTTATCAGGAATGAAAGAACAATATCTAAAATTAGGATTTAATGATTATTTAGCAAAACCTATTAATAAAGATGAACTAGATGAAGTATTAAAGAAATATCTAAAAAAATAAAAGGGCGACCTTTTATTTTTCTTCTGGTTTAAACTTATTTACGCCAATCATACTACCAAAGGTAGTGGCAATGACAAGAATAATATAATATATTAAAGTTTTTGGTGACATTGAGAAGTCTAAAGCTAGATAATTAAAAATAGTAAGAAAAGCAAGAAATATTAAACTTAGTTTTATTCCTTCTAGCCATCCTTTTTTACCGGTTCTTTTACCTATAACAAATCCTCCAACAAATAAAGAAATAACAGGAATAATTACCTTTAACACATTTATAAAAGTTTTACCAAATAGATTTATATAATTAAATAAAGTTGAAATAAAAGTTAAACCAAGTAAAAAACAAATAATATATATAAAAGAAATACCTACATTTTTTAAATAATTCATAAGTGCCTCCTAATTAATTTTATTCTTTGCATAAGATTATATTCTAAAGACATAATAAAAAGGGTGATAATATGTACTTAAGTATTATTGTAAAAACATTAGTATTATATTTTTTTATTGTTGTTGTATATCGCGTTATGGGTAAAAAAGAAGTAGGTAAGTTAAGTATTATTGATCTTATTGTATCTATTTTAATTGCAGAACTTGCAGCTATATCAATAGAAGAAGCAGATAGATCTATCTTAACTTCTATAATTCCTATTGTAGTACTTGTAGTAATTCAAATAAGTATTAGCTTTATATCTTTAAAAAGTGTAAGTTTAAGAAAATTAATAGATGGGAATCCAATCGTTATAATTAAAGATGGTAAATTAAATTTTAAGGATATGACAAAATTACGTTATACAATTGATGATTTAATAGCGCAACTTCGCGAACAAGGTATTAAAAGTATTGAAGAAGTAAATTATGCAGTGCTAGAAAATAATGGTAAACTATCAGTTTTTGAAAATAGTAAAGATTATCCATTACCGATAATTATTGATGGTAATATTGATTATGATGTATTAAAAGATATGAAAAAAGATAAAAAATGGATTTATAAGATACTTGATGATAACAATATTACGTTAGATAATGTCTTTTATGCTTTTTATACCAAAAATAAAACTTATATTATTAAGAAAGATGAGCTTGAGTAATATTTAAGCTCTTTTTTACTTTTTTTAAGTCATATATGGTTACAAATATGATATTAGATGCAGTTGCAAGGATTAAGCCCCAAAGACCAATTTTGAGGTTGCACCCAATAATTAACGTAGTAGTTCTAATAATCATTCCATAAAGGGTGCCCATCATTGAGTCTTTAGCTTTACCTATAGCTTGTAGGCTTGAACTAATAGGACTTTGAATATAGTGAAGTAAACATATAGGTGCTAGAAACTTAATATAATTTAATCCTTCTTCAGTATTATAAATAAGTTTCAGAGGTATATTTGGAATAAAGATAAATATTAAAGTAGCAGGAATACCAATTAAAAGAGAAAAAAATAGAGCCTGCTTAATTTTCTTTTTAGTATAATCTATATTGTTGTTGGCGTAACTGTTACTGACTACCGGTATTAAAGCTTGAGATATAGCTAAAGTAAAAAAGGAAGGTAGCAATAATAAAGGCATAACATAACCATTTAAAATACCATATTCGTTTATAATAAAATTATTAGAATAGCCATTTTTTAAAAGAAAGAAAGTTAAAATAATAGGTTCAAAAAAATAGCCGATACTTCCAATTAATCTACTAGCAGTTGTAGGCAAGCTTATACCAAATATTTCTTTCATATTACTTCTGTTAGGAATAAAGTCATTTTTTGATACTTTAAAATGTTTAGGAAGAAAGAAAAATAAAACAATAATGGAAGTAAGTTCACTAATTATATTACTAAGAACTATAAACGCAACGGCGAATTCTAATCCTTTCTTCAAAAATAAAGGAATACCAATAATAACGATTATAAGACGAACAATATCTTCAGTAATATTTGATACTACATGTGGTATCATTTTTTGTTTGCCAAAAAAATATCCTCTTAAAATACTAGATATAGATATAAATGGTAAAACAAAACCAATAGATTTAATAGCAAGATTTACTCTAGATTCATTTAACAAGTTAGAAGATATAAATGTACTAGAAAATATCAATATAAACATAATTAAAACATTTAAAATAATAGAAACAGGTAGAGAAGAGAATACTAAATTTTTATTATTTCTTTTATCTTCTGCGACAAGCTTAGAAATAGCTACTGGCATTCCTAGTTGAGCTACCGCAATAAGTAAAGTAAAAGTTGGCATGATTAACATATAAAGACCAATTCCTTCAGTACCAACTAGTCTAGTCATAACTATTTTTATTAACATACCAAGTATTTTTGTAATAAATCCTCCAACTAGCAAAATAAATGTAGATTTAATAAATTTGCTTTTTTTCATAGTTTCTCCTTTAAAAAAATCTGTTTTTCATATATAATGTATATGTAGGAGTCATAAAAAATATTATGGAGGTCTATATGAACACAGAATTTACCACTTTAGAACAGCTCTATGAAAGATTAAAGCCGGCTTTAAGAACAAAGATGCGCGAGATGAGAAGTTTAGGTTATTCTTACATAAGAGAAGAAGATATTTGGAATTATTTAAAGGAAGTTAAATGGGCAAGTTCTAAAAATTTATTATTGTTTGAAATGGTAAGAGATGTGCTTAATGTAGATAATGGGAGTGTTGATAGTTATGTTAGACAAAAATTAAACTCTCGTGAACGAAGAATATATTTTAATGAATAGTTTGGAGATGCATTATGGAAAAAATATTTAAAAAAATTTTGTTGTTAGTACTACTTTTTGTTGCTTCTATTTTAGTACTAATCCCAACAATTAAACATGTAAATTATGGTCTTGATTTACAAGGTGGATTTGAAGTTTTATACCAAGTAAGTAGTTTAGATGGTAGTAAAATGACTAGTGATAAACTTACTTCTACATATAAAACTATTGGTAAAAGAATAGATACATTAGGGGTGTCTGAACCTAACATTGTTGTTGAAGGTGAAGATAAGATTAGAGTTGAACTTGCTGGTGTTACCAACATCGAAGAAGCTCGTAAAATACTAAGTAAAGCTGCTAATTTAACATTTAGGGATACCAGTGATAATTTACTTATGACTAGTGATGTTATTAGTGGAGCTAAACTTGGCAGTGATTCTAATGGAAGACCTGCTGTTGCACTTAGTGTAAGAGATAAAGAAACCTTCTACAAAGTTACTAAAAAAGTAAGTGAAATGAGTGACAATAGAATTGTTATTTGGTTAGACTATACTGAAGGTGAAGATTCATTCAGTAAAGAAGGAAATAAATGTGGGACTTCTGAATCTTCATGTCTAAGTGTTGCTAGCGTCGGAGAAGGTTTTGCTAGTGACGTTATTATTCAAGGTAATTTTACAACAGAAGAAGCAGAAACTTTATCTAGCTTAATTAGTTCAGGAAGTCTTCCTACAAAGTTAGATGAAATATCTTCTAAAACAGTTGATGCTTCATTAGGAGCTAACTCTTTAAGTAAAACATTTACCGCTGGTATTATTGGAATAGCTTTAATTATGGTTGTTTTAATTTGCTTATATCGTTTTGCTGGATTTGTATCAAGTGTTGGTATTATGATTTATACTGCACTAGTATTTGCTATATTCTGGCTTGTAGGTGGAGTTCTTACTTTACCTGGAATTGCTGCTGTTTTAATTGGTATTGGAATGGCAGTTGACTCAAGTGTTATTAGTTTTTCAAGAATTAAAGATGAATTGAAAAAAGGTAGTAAGTTAAATAATGCTGTTAAAAATGGTAATAAAAACTCTTTCGCTTCTATCTTAGATGGTAACTTAACTACTTTAGTAGTTGCACTTATTTTATTTATCTTTGGTGAGAGTAGTGTTAAAGGATTTGCTACAATGTTAATCATAAGTATAGCAGTTACTATGTTTGTTATGGTATTTGTTGTAAGATGGTTAATTAATTACACAATTAAAACAGGTTTCTTTGAAGGAAAAGAAAAATTATTTATTGGTTATAATGGTAATAAAGAAAGATTTGGAAAACTTAATTTTAATGAATTAAACCGTTATACATTACCACTTGCAGGAATTATGTTTGTTATAGGTATAGTTTCTCTTGTTATTTCTGGATTAAATCTTGGAATTGATTTTAAAGGTGGTACTTCTATTACAATTGAAACAACAAATAATTTAACTGAAGAAGTAATAAAAGAAGACATGAGTTCTCTTAACTATAATGTTTATAGTTATGAAAAAGCTAGTGATAATATTTATATAATTAAGGTAAATGAATCGATGAATAAAGATGAAGTAATGAACGTTGGTTCTTATTTACAAGAAAAATATGAAGCTTCTACTGACATTGGAGTTGTATCCAACTTAGTTAAAGAATCATTAGTTAAGAATGCAATTCTATCACTATTAATTGCTTTTATTGGAATAATCATTTATGTAGCATTGAGATTCCAATTTATGTATGCTATAAGTGGACTAGCTGCATTAATTCATGATGTATTTATGATGGTTGCAATCTTTAGTTTATTTAGATTAGAAGTAACAAGTGTCTTTATAGCAGCTGTACTTTCAATAGTTGGATATTCAATCAATAATACTATTGTAGAATTTGATCGTGTTCGAGAATTAATTAAAACTAAATATAATAGTAGACTAAAGAGTATGGATGATGTTAATGAACTTATCAATACGAGTTTAAAACAAATGTTATCACGTACAATTATTACAACACTTACAACAATGATTCCTGTAATAACATTAATATTCTTTGGTTCACATGAAATATTTAACTTTAATATTGCTTTATTAATTGGTTTAATTGCTGGTACTTATTCTTCTGTTTTACTAGCACCTCAATTACTAAGATTATTCTTAAAGAAGAAAATAGGCGTTGATTTAAGTAAAAAATGGTATGAAGATAATGAACCAACAGAAAAGAAAGTAAAAGGAGTAAATGCTTAATTTACCCCTTTTTTCATGAAATCATTGACACAATAAACAATAATATTGTATACTTAATACAGTAAAGGGTAGTGATAGTAATGGTTAAAATAACTGTTAAAAAATTAGCTGAAAACCCAATCTGGGTGGAGGTATTTAATCATACTATTATAAAACTAAATATACATAAAAACATAAGGAAACTAGACTTTTTTATAGTCTAGATTTCTTTGTGTTTTTTATTGTACCTTTACAAGATAGTAAATCTAAATAAAAGAAGGAGGAAAAGAAAAATGAATAAAAAACATGGATTTACACTTATAGAATTACTAGCGGTAATAGTAGTACTAGCAATAATAGCACTAATCGCAACGCCAATAGTAATGAACACAATCAAAAAATCAAAGAAAGGAGCAGCTGAGAGAAGTGCAAATAGCTATGTTAAACAAGTAGAAACAGCAGTAGCAGAAGAACGACTAAGTAAAAATGAAGTACTAGAAGGCGAATATCAAATAACAAGTGATGGAAATCTATGTAGAGATAAAAGTGCAAGTTGTTCAGATGATAACAAAATAAAAATTGAAATGAGCGGAACAAAACCAACATCAGGAAAAATAAAGATAACAAATGGAGGTGTTGATCAATCATCATCAAGTATGACAATAGGAAATTACACTGTTTCATATAATTCTACTAAGAAAACATATGAAGCAATAGAGAAAGGTAATACACCACAAGTAGAAGTATTATGTACAGCCAAAACAGCAGCAACCACAGGAAATGTACCAAGTGGTAATTATGCCTATGGAGATGAATATACTTGTGAGCTTGGTGATAATGATGGAAAAACATTCTTTGTACTAGAAACAAATGGAGATAATGTATCATTAATCATGGATAGAAACATAGATTCAAATGGTAAAGGAACAACAAGTGGTAATACAGTAGTATGGATATCTGATGAAGATTGGGCAGCTGCTGGAGGCGTTGTAACAGATGCCATGAAAAATGATGGTGGAGATTGTCAATATGGTGGAATATGTCTAACAAATGAATATGGTCCAATAACAGCACAAAACTTTTTAAAAAATAGTACAACAAGTTGGACAAAGTTAACAGAATCACAAATAAGCTTACCTTCATATGATCAAATATATAAAGCTACAGGTAATAAAACTTCGGGATTATCAGCATGGTTATATGGAAATTTAAATAATAGATACGCTTATTGGACATCAACCCCTTATGCGTCTGACTCTCGCCGCGCTTGGTATGTGTTCTTCACCGGCTTCTTGAATGACAACCACGTCGGCAGCGGCGACATCTATGGCGTTCGCCCAGTTATAACTGTCTCAAAAGCTAATTTAAGTTAAGAAAGAGTGCTGAAAAACACTCTTTTTATTGACATAGCAACATGATAATGTTAGAATAAATTCTACGAAAAGAGGTAAATCGTGAAAAAAGAAGACTATTTTATAGTAGAATTAGAAGAACAATTATCTGATTCTGAAAATATGAAATTACTTAAGGAAATGAAAAAAGGGGTAGATAATCGAGAATTAATTATTTTACATAATTTAAATTTGGTTAAAGCCGTTGTAGACACTTATGGTAGTAACTGTAACAAAGATGAATTATTTCAATATGGAGTGTTAGAACTTATTGATTGTGTAGACAAATTTGATTGTGAAAAAAGAAAAAGCTTTATTAAATACGCTACTAAAAATATTAAAAGCAAAATAAATGCAATGATAAAAAAATTACCAGAATATGAAAATGAATTAAATTATGGTAATACTATAAATATTGATGATAATGATCTTATTAGCAATGATCTTTTAATTGATTATGATGCTGATGTTGAGGCTAATTATATAAAAAAGGAAATTGAACAAGAAATAAGATTATATGTAAATTCTTTACCACAAATATCTCGAGAATCTATAAAAATGTATTATGGCTTTTATGGCAAACAATATACGTTTGAAGAAATTGGCATAATATTTAATGTGTCTCGAGATTCTATAAAAAGAATTATTGTTAAAGAATTAATGACTATTAGAAGATTAATTTCAACTAAAAAAATTGATAAAGTAATTAGTTCTATTCAAAAAAGGAAATAAATGATAGTTATTTCCTTTTTCTATGTTATAATTTAAATGGTGGTAGTATGTCGAAAATAAAGGTAATGGATGAATTATTATCCAATAAAATAGCAGCAGGAGAAGTTGTAGAAAGATGTTCTTCAGTTGTTAAAGAATTAGTTGAAAATAGTATAGATGCAGGTTCTGATGAAATTAGAATAGAATTAAAGGAAGCAGGTACTAAAGAAATCAAAGTTACTGACAATGGATGTGGTATGGATAGAGAAGATGCGAGACTTGCTTTCTTTCGTCATGCAACAAGTAAGCTTAAAAATGAGGATGATTTGTACCGAATAATGACATTAGGTTTTAGAGGTGAAGCTTTAGCCTCTATCGCTAGTGTTAGTAGAGTATATTTAAAAACATCAACTGGTGATATTGGTACAATAGTTAAGATTAATGGTGGAGTTGTTGAATCTATAGAAAATGGTGATGCAAGAAGAGGAACTATTATTTCTGTTCAAGATTTGTTTTATAATACTCCCGCTCGTTTAAAGCATATGAAAAGTTTATATACTGAACTTGCCAGCATAACTGATTATATTAATAAGCTTGCTTTGTCACATCCTAATATAAAGTTTACATTAATAAATAACGATTCGGTTATTCTAAATACTGATGGCAGTGGTAATTTGCTTAAAACTATTAATGCAATATATGGAGTTGAAGTAAGTCGTAATATGTTTGAAGTAAGTGGTGAAAATATTGATTATGAAATAAATGGATATATAAGTGCCCCTTTTATACATCGTTCTAGTCGTAACCATATAATAACAATTGTTAATGGTAGAGTAGTTAGAAATCAAGATTTAAATAGAATAATAAATGATAGTTATCATTCTTACAAACCTGATAATAGATATCCAATTGTTGTTTTAAATATTGAAGTTGATCCTAGTTTAGTAGATGTTAATATTCATCCTACTAAAATGGATATTAAATTTTCTAATTTTGATAGACTATTAGAACTTGTTTCAGAAATAATAACAAATAAAATAAGTAAAAAGAATTTAATACCTAAAAAAGAAGTAGTTTTAGAGCAAAAGGAAGAAATAGTAGAAGAAAAGCCTAAATATGAAGAAATGACTTTAGATTTAAATAGAGTTGCGGAAGAAGAAACTTACTATAAACCAATTGAAGTAAATCTTGATTTAACTAATACAGAAGTAGAAAAAGAAGATATTGAAGAACCAAAAGAAAGAATGCCGGAAATATACCCAGCTGGTTTTGTTCATGGCACATATATAATTGGGCAAAATGAAAAAGGAATGTATATAATTGATCAACACGCAGCTAAAGAAAGAATTAATTATGAATACTACAAAGAAAAATTAGGACACCCTACTAAAGAAAAAATATCATTATTATTTCCTTTTACGATAGAACTTTCTAATACAGAATTTATAGTTTTAAAAGAACACTTTGATTTACTTCAAAATATAGGATTTGAAATAGAAGAATTTGGTGTTAATTCAATAATTGTAAAGGCTCATCCTACATGGCTTCCAAAAGGTTATGAAGAAGATGCGACAAGAAGAATTATTGAAGTAGTAATTATGACAGAAAAAGATTTTTCAATTGTTAAATTTAATGAAAAAGTAGCAACTATGCTTAGCTGTAAGATGGCAATAAAAGCTAATGAAAGTATTACTCTAGAGGAACACGAACAATTAATTAATGATTTAAGAAAGTGTAAGAATCCATTTAATTGTCCGCACGGAAGACCAACTACAATATTTTATTCTAATTATGATTTAGAAAAGTTATTTAAACGTAGTGGTTTTGATAAAATAGTATAGGGAGGATAAATTATGAATGAGTTAGAAGAAAAAATAAGGCAAAGTAAAGCAATTGATATTTTACTTAACTATTTACAAGATAATAATTTGCTTGAAGACGTAATAAAACATCTTACTATTTCTAAAGAAAATGGTGAAGTAATTAATAAGTTAAGCTTTTATCAAGATAAAAATGGCAAATTATTAAGTAATTATGAAGTGAATTTGAATGATTTAGATAAAAGTAAATTAGAAAAAATGATTATATATCGTTATGAAGAATTAAGTAAATTATACTTTGATAATAATTTGGTAGAAGAAAAGAAGATATTAAATAATACACCATCTAAGTCATATAATCAAATAAAAATAACATACCAACCATTAAAATCAGATGTGCAATTAATATTTCAACAGTTACATAATTTAATAAACGAATATCCTTGCTTATTAATTGAGATAATTTTATATTATAATATTAGTATTGATGAATTAATAAAAAGTGACAATAAAAAATTAGTATTAAATTAAATTTTAAAATAAAAAGGAAATGAGAAAGTTTTATAGAATAATATAAGTGAGTTCTATAAATTTCTATGACCTTTTTATTTTTTATATAAAAATTATAAAAAAGCAAAAGTACATTGACAAACATATGTTTGTTTTGATACAATCTTGTTGTTTATAAATATACATGTACTTACAATAATATTAGTGATTAAGTAAACAATTCAAAATTAAAGGTGGTGAAAGAATGAAGGAAAATAAATTAGAAACTATTACAAATCTATTTGATGGTAAAGAAATAAGAAGCTTTTGGGATAGTACAAAAGAAGAATACTACTTTAGTGTAGTTGATGTAATAAGTGTATTAACTGAAAGTAATGATCCATCACATTATTGGAGAACTCTTAAATCAAGAATGCTTAAAGAGGGAAATGAAACCGTCACAAATTGTGACACCTTCAAATTAAAAGCAAAAGATGGAAAATTAAGAAATACTGATATGCTAGATACAAAAAACATTTTCAGACTTATCGAATCAGTGCCTAGTCCTAAAGCTGAGCCGTTTAAAATGTGGCTTGCCAATCTTGGAAGTGAAAGAATTGATGAAGTATTTGATCCTGAAATTGCCATAAAACGAGCAATTGAATATTATCGTAAAAGAGGATATTCTGATAAATGGATTGAGGTTAGGTTAAAAGGAATATTAGGCAGAAATAAATTAACAGATGTATGGAAAGATGGCGGTATTGAAAAAAATATAGAGTATGCATTGCTTACTAACGAAATATATAAAAGCTGGTCTGGAATGAAAGCAAATGAATATAAAGCATATAAAGGTCTTAAAAAAGAATCGTTAAGAGATAATATGACTGATATAGAAGTATTACTTACAGATTTAGGAGAGATAGCAACTCGTGATATAGCAAAATCAGAAAAACCTCAAGGACTTAGAGAAAATATGAAAGTTGCTCGTAAAGGTGGACAAGTTGCACATGATGCAAGAAGGTCTTATGAAAATGCAACTAATAAATCAGCTATTACAGATGAAAACAATTTAAATTATCAATATATAGACGAAACAAAAAAATTATTAAGCAATAACTCTAAAATATAAGTTAAGATGTATTAACAAAGTAAAAGAAATCATCAATAATTGATTTCTTTTCTTTTATTTTTTTGATATAATTAGAAAAGGAGTGATTTTATGGCAAACAAAGCAATTACAAGTAGAGATATTGATTTTGCTAAATGGTATACAGATGTTGTTAATGCGGCTCATTTAGCAAGTTATTCAAATGTTAAGGGATGTATTATTTTAGAACCTAATGGTTATGCTATATGGGAAATGATACAAAAAGAAATGGATAAAATGTTTAAAAAAACAGGACATAAAAATGTAGCTATGCCAATGTTGATACCAGAAAATTTAATGAAAAAAGAAGGAGAACTAATTAATGGTTTTGCTCCTGAAGTAGCTTGGGTAACAATTGGTGGGCAAAAAGAACTAGAAGAAAGAATGTGTATTAGACCTACTAGTGAAACATTATTTAGTGACTATTACTCAACTAAAGTTAAATCTTACCGTGATTTACCTATGAAATATAATCAATGGTGTAGTGTTATGCGTTGGGAAAAAGAAACTAGACCATTCTTAAGAAGTCGTGAATTCTGGTGGCAAGAAGGACATACTATTCATGCTACTAAAGAGGAAGCTGAAAAAGAAACAAAAGATATGTTAGGTATATACAAAACATTCTTTGAAAAATATTTAGCAATTCCTGCTATCACTGGTAAAAAAACAGAACGTGAAAAATTTGCGGGTGCTGACTATACTTTAACAATAGAAGCTTTAATGTATAATGGTGTATCATTACAGTCTGGTACAAGTCACTACTTTGGTCAAAGATTTTCAAAAGCATATGATATTAAATTTTTAAATAAAAATAATGATTTAGAATACGTATATCAAACATCATGGGGAGTATCTTCTCGTATGATAGGAGCTTTAATTATGGTTCATAGTGATGATGATGGATTAGTTCTTCCACCAAATATAGCTCCAACTCAAGTAGCAATAATACCAATTGGTAATGATCCTAAAGTATTAGAATTAAGCCATAGTTTGTATAATCAATTAGAAGAAAATAATATTAGAGTTATGATTGATGAAACTGAAAAATCTCCAGGATTTAAATTTGCTGAAGCTGAAGTAAACGGTATTCCAGTTCGTATTGAAATAGGTACTCGTGACTTAGAAAATAATAACATCACTTTAGCACGTCGTGATACTAAAGCAAAAACAACTGTTAATAAAGATACAGATATTGTAACTGTAGTTAATAGTTTACTTAGTGATATTCAAGATAATTTATATAATAGAGCTTTAGAAAGACGTAATAATCAAACTTATGAAGCACACACGTTAACAGAAGTAGAAGATATTATGACAAATCATCCAGGATTTGTAAAAGCAGATTGGTGTGGTAGCGAAGAATGTGAATTAAAAATGAAAGAAATAAAAGGTACTAAATCACGTTGTATCTTAGAAGATCACAAATTAATAGATGGTAAGTGTATTGTTTGTGGTAAAGAAGCTAAACATTTAGTAGTTTGGGGTATACAATATTAATTTAGAAAGGTATAAGAAATTATACTTTTTTCTTTGCAAAAATATTGCATTATAAAAAATAATTTTGTATAATTAATACAGTAAAGGACAGTGGTAGTATGATTAAAGTGTTATCTAAAAAATTAGTAAAAATACCAACCTTGGTATTGTTTAACCATACTGTAAAATTAAAAAAAAGAGAACACAAAGTTTCTAGATTTTTTGATAATCTAGATTTCTTTGTATTTTTTTGTTGTACCTTTACAAAATAAAGTAAATCTAAATGAAAGAAGGAGGAAGATTATGAAAAATAAAAAAGGTTTTACTTTAATAGAATTACTAGCGGTAATAGTAGTACTAGCAATAATCGCATTAATAGCAACACCAATAGTAATGAACACAATAAAAAAATCAAAGAAAGGAGCAGCAGAGAGAAGTGCAGATAGCTATGTTAAACAAGTAGAAGTAGCAGTAGCAACCAAGCGATTAGAAGGAGATATCTTAGAAGGAACATATACAATAAACGACAAAGGAAATCTAGAAGGAAATGGCTTAACAAAACCTCTAGTAATAGAAATGAATGGAAATAAACCAACAGGAGGAACTATAAAAATAAGCAATGGTCAAGTAACAACAGATTCAAAGATGACAATAGGTTCTTATGAAGTTGCGTACAACCCAACAACAAAGAAATATGAAGCAACAGAAAAAGGAAATATCACTCCAGATACACCAACATTAGTATGTGATTTACAAGAAGGAACAAGTCAAACAGTAGGTGCTAAATACACATGTCATTTAGACTTTGATAGAACTTTCTATGTATTAGAAACTTCTGGAGATACTGTAAATTTAATAATGGATAGAAATTTTACAGATGATACTGTACCAAAAACATTAGCATGGTGTGTAGATTTTGGAAGCAAAAATACATGTAAGAATATAACATCAAAAGAAGAAGAAACTCCACTGAGAAATATCCAAGATGTGTTCGGAACAAATGTAGAAGTAAGTCTTCCGTCATATGATCAAATATATAAAGTTGCCGGAAATAAAACATCTAAATTTCCAACTTGGTTGTTTGATTATTTAAATAGTACACAAAATTCAGTATCAGATGTATATGGCTATTGGACATCAACTCCTCATAATTCTGTTTTAACTGCTGCTTGGGATGTTAGTAGTGAGGGTGCATTGACTACTTATCTTGTAGATAATGATCGCAATAATGGCGTTCGCCCAGTTATAACTATCTTAAAATCTAAGCTAAATTAACTTATAAAATTGTTGATAGAAATATCAACTTTTTTTCTTTATAAAACTATTGACTAATATAAAAGAGAAGAATATAATTAAATGGTATGACAATCTGTCATGTTTAACATATAATATAGAGGTGGTTAGATGCCTAGTAAGACATTTTATAATCTAGATAAAGAAAAAAGAGAAAAGTTAATAGAAGCAGCTCTAAACGAATTTTCTAGAGTTGAATATGAGAAAGTATCTATTAATCAGATTATTATGCATGCTAATATAGCTAGGGGTAGTTTTTATATGTATTTTACTGATAAAGAAGATTTGATGAAGTATTTATTAGAAGAACACTATAAAAAATTACTTAAAATAATAAATGATTGTTTAGATAAGAATAAAGGTGATTTGGAACACTCTTTTATTGATATATATGATAAGTTAGAGTGTTATGTCAAAAAATTGAAAAACAAACAATTTTTTGACAATGTGTTTGTTTTTATAAATAATTATAAAATAAATTTAAAGCCCCCTGAAATGTATTTTATGGATACAGTTAAAAATAAAATTGATTATTCTAAGTATAAAGAAGATGTTAGTATTGCTTTTAATCTTTTGCTTAACAATTTATTTAGATTTATTATCATCTCTATGGATGAAAATTTTAAAGATGAGAGTAAGGATATTTATTTAAAGACTATCCATGTTATATGTTATGGAATTTATAAGGAGGAAAATAATGATTAAAATTTTTAAGTATTTAAAAAGTTCAATAGTTTCTGTTTTAGCAATCATTCTACTTTTGTTTGTTCAAGCATACTTAGATTTAACACTGCCAGATTATACATCAAAGATTGTTAATATAGGTGTTCAACAAGCTGGTATTGAAGATGCGGCTATTACAGAAATAGGTAAAAGTTCTCTAAATAATTTATTATTATTTATGAATGATGACGATAAAAATTATATTATAGATTCTTATACAGAATCTGATGATATAAATGGTGAAAAGATTTATAAACTAAAAAAAGGTGTAGATACTGTTAAAATAAATGATATTTATAGAAAACCTATGACTATTATTTCATTTTTAAATCAAAGTGATAAAAGTGAAACAAGTATTAGTTTTAATATACCAGAAGGTATGGATTTATATAGTGCGCTTACTGTGATGCCTAACGACCAAAAAGAAGAGATGTTAAAGGGAATAGATGAAAAAATAAAAGACGTTCCTGATACTATTTTAAATCAAACAGCAATTAGCTATGTAAAAAGTGAATACACAAGAATTAATGTTGATGTTAATAAGATTCAAATGAATTATTTGTTTAAAACAGGGGCTATGATGGTATTAATTGCTCTTGCTATTATGTTAGATGGAATTCTTATTGTTTTAATTGGCTCAAAAATGGCTGCTAAGCTAGCTAAAACATTACGTGAAAAGGTATTTACTAAAACTGTATATTTTTCCAAAAATGAAATGAAAGGTTTTGGTCAATCATCATTAATTACAAGAACTACTAATGATATACAACAAGTACAAGGGGTAATAGTGTTCTTACTTCGTGTTGTATTCTATGCTCCTATAATTGGTATTGGTGGAGTTATAAAAGCAATGAATACAAATTCATCTATGACTTATATAATAGCTGTAGCACTTATCACTATTTTAGTAGTAATGATTACTTTATTTGCTATTGCAATGCCTAAATTTAATGTTATTCAAAAAATGATTGATAAATTAAATTTAGTATCACGTGAAATTCTTTCTGGTCTTCCTGTTATTAGAGCATTTTCTAACGAAAAACATGAAGAAGAAAGATTTGATAAGGCTAATAAAGATTTAACTAGTGTAAGTTTATTTATTAATAGAGCAATGAGCTTTATGATGCCAATTATGATGGTTATTATGAATTTAGTATGTGTATTTATTGTATATAAAGGCGCATACGGCGTTGATAATGGTTCTATGCAAGTAGGAGATATTATGGCTTATATCCAATATACAATGCAAATAATAATGGCATTCTTAATGATATCTATGATGTCTATTATGTTACCTCGTGCTAACGTTAGTGCAAAAAGAATTATAGAAGTAATAGAAACTGATAATATTGTTAAAGAAAAAGAAAATCCAGTAGTATTAGGAGATCATATAAAAGGTGTTGTTAAATTTAATAACGTTTCATTTAGATATCCTGATGCTGATTATGATGTTATTACAGATATTGATTTTACAGCTAATCCTGGAGAAACAACAGCATTTATTGGTTCAACAGGTAGTGGGAAGTCAACCGTTGTAAATTTACTTCCAAGATTTTATGATGTTACAGGTGGTAGTATTACTATCGATGGAGTTGATATTAGAGATTTATCACTTCACGAATTAAGAGATAAAATTGGTTTTGTTCCCCAAAAAGGGATTCTTTTTACTGGAAGTATTAAAGAAAATATTAGATATGGTAATAAAAAAGTTAAAGATATTGATATTATCAACGCTTTAGCAGTTGCCCAAGCTGATTTTATTAAAAATTTAAAAGGTGGAGTTAACTATAAAATAGCACAGGATGGTACTAATGTAAGTGGTGGCCAAAAGCAAAGACTATCAATAGCTCGTGCTATAGCTAAAAATCCTAATATATATGTTTTTGATGATTCTTTCTCAGCACTTGATTTTAAAACAGATGCTAAATTGAGGCAAGAACTTTCAAAAATAGTAAAAAATAAAACTGTTCTTATCGTTGCTCAACGCATTTCTACTATTATGAACGCAGATAAGATAATTGTGTTAAATGAAGGTAATATTGTAGGAATAGGAACACATAAAGAACTAATGAAAAAATGTAAGATTTATAAAGAGATTGCTCTATCGCAATTAAGTAAGGAGGAGTTAGAAAATGCCTAAGTTTGGTGGACCAAAAGGACCTGGAGCAACAGTAGAACGTGCTGAAAACTTCAAAGGTACTTTAGATAAAATTCTTTCTTATTTAAAACAATATAAACTCTCAATTATTTTTGTTATATTATTTGCTATTGGCTCAACAATATTTACTATAATAGGTCCAAAAATTCTTGGCAATATTACAACTGAAATATTTTCAGGATTAATGAAAAAAATAACTAACACAGGTTCAATCAATTTTAATTATATTGGTAAAATTACTTTAATATTAGTAATTATATATGTGGTTAGTTCTATTTTCTCTTGTTTACAAGGATTAATAATGAGTAAAGTATCAAATGATATCTCATATAAATTAAGAAATGATCTTAGTAAAAAAATCAATAAATTACCAATGAAATATTTTGATAGTAAAACGCATGGAGAAATTCTTTCTATTATAACAAATGATATTGATACATTATCACAAAGTATTAACCAATCAATAACTACAATTATATCTGGTATAGCTACAATTGTTGGTGTTCTTATTATGATGATATCAATTAATATTCCAATGACAATTGCTACTTTATTAATCATTCCAATATGTATGGTTATGGTAAATGGTGTAGTTAAGAAAAGTCAAAAGTATTTTACCCTACAACAAGATTATTTAGGACATATCAATGGTCATGTTGAAGAAATCTATGGTGGCCATGATATTGTATCTTCATTTAACGGCGAAGAAAAAGCTATCGAAACTTTTAATGAACTAAATGAGACTTTATATCACAGTGCTTGGAAGAGTCAATTCTTATCTACTACTATGCATCCAATAATGAGTTTTATTGGTAATATTGGTTATGTGGTTATAAGTATTCTTGGTGGATATATGGTTATTAAAGATCGTATTAAAGTAGGAGATATCTTATCATTTACACAATATGTAAGAACATTTACTAACCAACTTGCTCAACTTGCTCAAGTTATGAATAATGTTCAGTCTGCCGTAGCGTCCGCAGAGAGAGTATTTAACTTCTTAGATTTAGAAGAAGAAGTAAGTGAAGGAAAACATTTAGATATTAATAAAATTAAAACTAATATCGAATTTAAGAATGTTAATTTTGGATACAATAAAAATAAAATTATTATTAATGATTTTAATGCCAAAGTAAAAGCTGGACAAAAAATAGCTATTGTTGGTCCTACCGGTGCTGGAAAAACAACTATAGTAAAACTTCTTATGAGATTTTATGAATTAAATAAAGGTTCTATATTGATTGATGGAAAAGACATTAAAGATTATAATCGTAGTAATGTTAGAAGCTTATTTGGAATGGTTTTACAAGATACATGGTTATTTAATGGGACTATTGCTGATAACGTACGTTATGGTAAATTAAATGCTACTGATAACGAAGTAAAAGAAGCTTGTAAAGCTGCTAGTGTTGATCACTTTATTAAAACCCTTCCTGATAACTACAATATGGTATTAAACGAAGAAGCAGATAATATATCAGGAGGACAAAAACAACTTCTTACTATTGCACGTGTTATATTAGCTGATCCAAAAATTCTAATTCTCGATGAAGCTACAAGTAGTGTTGATACACGTACAGAAATACTTATTCAAGAAGCTATGGATAAACTTATGGAAGGTAGAACTTGCTTTATAATTGCGCACCGTTTATCTACAATTAAAAATGCTGATTTAATACTAGTTATGAATGATGGTGATATTGTAGAACAAGGAACGCATAAACAATTATTAAAAAAAGATGGCTTCTATGCTAAATTATATAACTCACAATTTGAAGAAGTATAAATCTTTACATTTATATAAAAAAATGTTATTATGTATATAGATGAAGGTTTCTTCATAAAATAAAAAGGATATACTTAACTTTCGTGTGGTTAGGTACACTCTTTGTTGTGTCACACTAATGCTCCAGACGAAGCGTTAGTGTGCTTTTCTATTTAAACAGTAAAATAAATACTAGAATAAATAGGAGAATAATTATGATATGGAGAAATTTCTCTCTACTAGTCATAAGAATCACCTCCTTTTTTTGTTAAAAAGGAGTGCACCTAACGCTAATTAAATATATCCATGGACATTATATTAAAATAATATAATGAATGCAAATGAGTGTTTTTTAAAATTATCGTTAATTTAAATACAAATTTTATAAAAACATACACTTGAAAGAAAAAAATAAATATGTTAGAATGTATACAGATGAGATATTTCTCATAAAATAAAAAGGATACATTTGAAGGCTGAATCAAATGCAGTCCCTTAATGGTTATGCATCTGAAATCAACGTTGGTTGAAATCAGATGCTTTTATTATTTTAATAGTAAAATGTTTACTATTAAAAGTAATAGTAGAATTATGATAAACAAAGAATATTCTCTTTTTGTCATAAAAACCACCACCTGTCCATATTAATAACAATAAAGAAAGGGAAGACGCCTGATATATTTCAAATGTATCCGAATGCATTATAACAAAGTAAAAAGTTTAATATAAATGAGTAATTTTAAAAATTTGTAACGTTTATAATATATAAAATTAAATAATTGAAAATTAGTTTTAATTCATCAATTTTTTTGATATAATAAATGAGTAGAATTTGGAGAGATGTATATGCTTTATTTACTATATGGAACAGAAAATTATTTAATTAAAAAGGAAATAGATAAAATATTGAATGCAAATTCTATTGAAAAAATTAATGTTAGTGAATATAATTTAGAAATAGATAATTTTAAAGATATAATTGAAGATGCTAATACAATATCACTTTTTGCTGATAAAAAAGCTATTATTGTAAATAATAGTTATATTTTTACTGGGAAAAGCATTAAAAATGAAAATGATCCTGAATTATTTCTAGATTATTTTAAAAATGTTAATCCAGATTCAATTATAATTTTTATAGTTGATTCAGAAAAGTTAGATGAAAGAAAGAAGCTCGTAAAAGAAATAAAGAAAATTGGAACAGTTAAAGAATTCAATAAGAAAAATGATTTAACAGACATTTTAAAAAACATGTTTGAAGACTATAATATAAGTATTCAAGATATTAGATTTATGATAGATAGATGTGGTAATAATCTTGATATATTAAGCCAAGAAGTAAATAAAATCAAGATATATAAAGATGAAGATAAAAATATAACTAAAGAAGATATAATAAATTTAACTAGTAAAAATATAGATATTGATATCTTTGGGTTTGTAGATACAATCATTAATAAAAACAAAAATAAAGCTTTAGAAATATATAAAGAGATGTTAATTAATGGAGAAGAACCAATCAAAATACTTGTGATACTTGCTAATCAATTTAGAATTATATATCAAGCAAAAGAATTATATAGGCAAGGATATAATGGCAATGATATAGCAACCATGATTGGAATTCATCCTTATCGTATAAAATTAGCACTGGAAAAAGCGAGAGATTACAATTCTGATACTTTATTAGATTATTTAGAAAAACTTGCAGATTTAGATTATGATATTAAAGTCGGAAATATAGAATCTTCACTAGGATTAGAAATGTTTATATTAAGCATTTAAAAAAAGTGATTAATTATCACTTTTTTGTTTTGCTAGTATCTTATCATAAACGTTTTTTAATGATTCTTCATACTTACTTGTTGTCTTAGGTAGATAATATTTTCTATCCTTTATTTGATCAGGTAAATATTGTTGTTTCACCCAACCGTTTGGATAAGAATGAGGATATAAATAGTCTTTAGAATTAGTTTTGATATGATCCGGAACATTACCTGTATTCCCACTTCTAATATCATTTAAAGCAGCTTCTATAGCCATTTCAGCACTATTAGATTTAGGAGATAAAGCAAGTTCTATAACAGTTGCAGCAAGAGGTATTCTTGCTTCTGGAAGACCTAATCTTTCACAAGCATTAATACAAGCATCTACTTTAGGACCCATGCTTGGATTAGCAAGACCAATATCTTCATAAGCAATAACACTCATTCTACGATAAATAATATCTAAATCTTCTGCTTCAATAAGTCTAGCTAAATAATGTAGAGCTGCGTTAACATCACTACCTCTAATACTTTTTTGAAATGCACTAATAACATCATAATGTCCATCTTCATTTTTATCATGAAAAAATACTGGTTTACTATTAATACTTTTTATAACATCGATAGTAACATTAAAATCAGAAGTAGAGTAGTAAGCTATTTCAAGTAAGTTATAAGCATATCTTAAGTCTCCACTAGATAAATTAGCAATATATTCTAATGTTTTTTTATTTATTTTGATATCTTTTAAATATTCTGTTTTCGGAACTTTATTTAAAGCTTTAATAATATCATTAGTATCTAGTTCATGAAGCTCAAATATTTGACATCTACTTCTAATAGCCGGATTAATTTTATGATAAGGATTAGAAGTAGTCATTCCAATTAAAGTAATTAAGCCACTTTCTAAATATGGAAGAAGTAAATCTTGTTTATCCTTATTTAAACGATGAATCTCATCCATAATAACAACCATTCCGCCAAACATTTTTGCTTCTTCAACTACTACATCAAAATCTTTTTTGTTGTTAATAACAGCATTTAGCATTCTATATCTTAAACCAAGTTCTTCTACAATTGCGGTTGCAATAGTTGTTTTACCAATACCAGGTTTACCATATAATATCATAGAGAATAACCTTTTATTATTTACCATGTTTCTTATAATTTTATTATCACCAATCAAATGTTCTTGACCTACAACATCATTTAAACATTTAGGTCTCATTTTTATCGCTAGAGGTTCATTCATTTACATCACCACTTATATTTTAACACATAATTTGTAAATATTTTAACTTTATGTTAGAATAATGACTAATTAAAGGAGGATTCTTATGAAACCGATAATAGGTATAGTTTCAACACCTTATCTTGACAAAGATGGAGACAAAATGTTTTGTGTAGATTATAATGTATATAATTGGATTATAAAATGTGGCGGAACACCTTTAACCATTATGCCTACTAATATCGATAATATTTATAAAAAAAGGTATCGTGAATTAAATTGTCTATCAGGAAAAGAAATTGATGAATTAGTAAGAATTTTAGACATGTGCGATGGGATTATTAAACCAGGTGGAACCTCAATACAAACATTTCATAAAGCTATATACAATTATACTGTTATAAGAAATATGCCATATCTAGGTATTTGTAACGGGATGCAACTAATGGTTAAAGCTTTTGATAATGATACTAATTTAATTAAGGCACCAACAAACCATAATATATCTAATGTAAATGCTCATTACATATGGATTTCTGAAAAATCATTATTAAGACAAATAGTAAATAAAAGAACTATGTTAGTTAGTAGTAGACACAATTACTGTGTTCATGATTTAAAAAAATTACGTATTTCTGCAACAGATGATACTGGAATAATAGAAGCTATTGAAAACCCTATATGTGATTATAACCTTGGTTTACAATGGCACCCCGAAGTTTTTGATTTTGATCACAAAGATTCTACAAACATATTTGAGTCATTTATAGAAGCATCATCAAATCATGATAAACAAAAAGTATATAAAAAAACTATTTATTAATAATAGTTTTTTTTGTATAATATAAATGGTGAATAATATGAATGAATACGAAGATACTTTAAATGATTTTTGCGATTATTTAAAAATTGATAAAAGATATAGTGATTTAACAGTTGAGTCTTATCGAACAGAAATAAAAGGTTATTTAGACTTTTTTAAAGAAAAAAATATTAAAGTTAAAAATATAAAAAATAGTGATATAAAAGACTATTTAACTTATATTAAAAAAGGAGAAACTTCAGAACGCACTTTGGCCCATAATGTCTCTGTTATTAGAACATTTTATAAATTTCTTTTAACTCAAAAAGTAATTGAAAGAAATCCAACCGAGTTTTTAGAGTTGCCAAAACTAAGAAAAAAATTACCTACAGTACTATCTAAAGAAGAGGTAGAAAAACTTTTAGATATAGATTTAACTGATTGTTATAGTTATCGTAACAAAGCCATGCTTGAACTTTTATATTCAACAGGACTACGTGTTAGTGAGCTTGTAAATTTAGAATTAAGTAATATTGATTTAGAAAGTTGTACATTAAAAACAATAGGGAAGGGTAATAAAGAAAGAATTATTCCTATCAGCGATTATGCTCTTTATTACGTAGAAAAGTATATTAATGAATATCGTGGCAGTATGTTAAAAAAAGGTGTTAATAATTATGTCTTTATCAATAATCATGGCAATGTTATGACAAGACAAGGCTTCTTTAAAATAATTAAAAAATTAGCTTCGGAAAAAGATATAAAAACTCCAATATCTCCCCATACCTTAAGGCATTCCTTCGCTACACACTTACTTGATTATGGTGCTGATCTTAGAAGCATTCAAGAAATGTTAGGGCATTCCAATTTATCTACTACTCAAATATATACTCATGTATCAAGCGAACATTTAAAAGATAATTATAATAGTTCTCATCCACATAGTAAGGAATAAGTAATGTTAGAATATAATTGGAATAAAGAAAACTATCAAAAATTTTTAGATTATTTAGATAAAAATAAGGATTTAAAATATCGTGAATTTCATTATAGATTATTGAAAGATAATAGTATAGAATTTATTGGCGTTAGAACGCCAATATTAAAAAATATAGCAAAACAAATTAGTAAAACTAAATACATCGAGTTTATTAAATTAAACACTTTAAAAACATATGAGGAAAAAACAATATATGGATTATTATTAGGATACTTGAAAATTGATTTTAATGATCTTTTAAATCTCATAGATAATTATTTAATGAATATTGATAACTGGGCAACTTGTGATTTAACTTGTGCTAATTTAAAGATATTTAAAAAGAATAAGGATTTAGGATTTAATTATTTAAAGAATAAAATCAATAGTAACAATATATGGATTCAAAGATTTGTAATTGTTATGTTTTTAGATTACTTTTTATGTGATGAATATATTGATGATGTTTTAAAAACTATAAGTAATATTGATACTAATGAATATTACGTAGAAATGGCTATAGCTTGGCTTTTAGCAACAGCCTATATAAATTATCAAGATAAAGTGTTAAGTCTCTTAAAAGGCAGTAAAATAAGTAAAAATGTTATTAATTTAACTATAAAAAAAGCAAATGAATCATATCGTATTACAAAAGAGAAAAAGAAATTAATTAAAAATTTAAAGACTATATAATGTCATGATTTTATCATAAAGTAAAAGAAAACCCTATCAATTAAGATTTTGCTGTTTTAATATGTACAAACTATAACCTTTTAAACATAATATTAGTTAAAAACTATATAATTAAATGGTGATACTATGTCCATTACATTATATAGTTTTCTTTTAACTTTTATAGCTGGTTTTTCTACAATGATTGGTACTATTTTAATTTTTTTTAAAGAAAAAACAAATAGGGTAGTAATAGCTTCTTTATCTTTTGCGTCTGGAGTTATGCTTACTGTATCTATTTTAGATTTAATTCCCGAAGCTATAACTCTTTTAAATTATAAAAGTATTATAGAAATACTTTTAATTACTGTTTTTATGGTTCTAGGAACGTTATTAACTAGGAAAATAGATAAATGTATGCCTGAAGTTGATAATAACTCTAAAAAAGGTTTATATAGGGTAGGGATAATATCTATGTTTGCTATTATTATGCATAATATTCCTGAAGGTATAGCCACGTTTATGACTACTAGTACTAATTTAAGTTTAGGATTATCTTTAACTATTGCCATTGCACTACATAATATACCAGAAGGAATAAGTATTGCAGTTCCTATTTATTATTCAACAGGAAATAGAAAAAAAGCATTGTTTTATACATTTGTTTCTGCAATATCTGAGCCATTCGGAGCACTTCTTGCATTTCTCTTTTTAAAACCATTCATGAATGATCTAGTTATGGGTTTATTAATGGCCGTGATAGCTGGAATAATGAGTTATATATCTTTCTTTGAGCTATTACCTAAGTCACTGGGTTATAAAAATAAATCGTTATCTTATATCTTTTTCATTATTGGAATAATATTCATGACTATTAATCACTTTTTGTTTTAAGAAGAGTAGAGTAAAGTAAAAGAAGCATGATACTGCTTCTTTTTGGGTAATTATTCAAAATCTAATGAATCTTTAGCTCTGGCATCATAAGAAGCTTCGTTAGATTTTTCATTTGACTTACAGTTTTTACAATCTTTGCAAGAATTATTTCTGCAATTATTTGTTTTACTGTTAGTATTTTTTAAATCCATCTTTTTATTCTTTTTCACTTTCATCACCCAGTATTATTATTGTTCCATTACTGTTATTTATAAGTGGTAATATTTACTAATTATAAGAAGTTAACATAATATTCATTATTCGAATTTTATTTTTATTAATATTTTATTCTTTTTTAAATATTTTATAACTTCAATGCATATAATATTTATTATATTATGTAGCATATTTTTATCGTTATAATCAATTATATATAATGTATAATAATTTATTTTAAACTATTAATTTATTTTATTATAACTAATATTATTATTTAAATTATAAATTATACTTATATATTTATAGTTATTTTAATAATAATATATCCATTTATATTAAATCTATATATTTTAATAATTAATTTTAAGCAATCGAGCTTAACAACTATATTACTTTTAAATTAAAAAACGCTTAAAATTAACCTACATAGTTTATATAATAACTATTTTTAGTATACAACTCCCCTTTTTTTAAAGTAATTAAAGTAGGGGGAGTAAACAAAAAATAGGGGTTTTGTCCTATTTTAATTTGTAACATTACGAGATTGAATTTCAGCTATTTTTTCAAATACTTCAGCTGCATTCTGTTCATTTATTTCTGTATAATTTAATTCTTTTAGTGCTTGAACTTTGATTGTATTAAGTTCTAAAGTACGACTAATTTTTTCTTCCATCTTATGTTCAATGTGTGCAACAAAACGTTTATGGGATTCAGCTAATTTTGCTTTAGAAGCCCCTCCCCCATTATATAATGTCATAGCAGAGAACATAATAGCTTCAAAAGTAAATTGTTCATCTTCATCAAAAGCAAATTCGCTTGGCTTAACAAATCCCGTGGCTTTAGCAACATATGCCAACATATATTTAAGTTCAACAGAAGAATTCATAGATTGTAAAAAATTATAAAGATATTTCATAGCAAAGTATGATTCATGATCTTTTTCATCATCTAATTTTTCTTTGATAATGTCTATTAAATTTTGAAATAATTCTTTTTGACTTTTACCTAACCCTTCATAGATAGATTTATCCATTGTGTTATGAATACCTTGTTCATTTTCTACTAAGCTATTCAATCTATTTTCAACACTCAATATATAATCAGTGTCTACTTTAATATTATTTAATTCTTCAGGTGATTTAATACCTAGTAAGTTTAATAATAAAACTTTTTTATCTTTTGGCCATTTATTAATATCGTCTAGTTCTAAATAATTATAAATCATTTGTCTAGAAACTCCTAAAAATTTGGCTAGTTTAACTTTTGAGATACCTAATTCATGTAATATTTCGTTTAATCTTTCCATATTCTTAAAACCTCCTATTATCATTTTAACACTTCTATGTCAATTGTCAAGTGTAAAGTAAAAGACAAGAAACTTTTTCTTGCCTTTCTCCCCTACTTTAGTATTGCTAAAATTATATTTATAAATTTTGGCGTTACAAATACTTCAAAAAGAAGTGCTAAAAGACTAGTAATTATTGATAATAGTAAAACAAATAAATATTTGTTAATAATTGGTTTAAAATCTATCTTGTCTTTTTTTATAATTGTTGAAATGAGTTTGATAGACATCTTTATAGAATATATAGATAACATAGTATAAGCTATTATATATATAATTTGGTGAGGAAAGATATAAGCAAAACTAAGTAAACAACCTTTAAGCCCATAACCTTTAATAATACTCGAAATAGAAAATCCTATTACAAAAAATTTTGAAAAATACATAAATAAAACAATTGGCATTCCAATTATAGATATTCCTAATAGCCATACTATTAAAATATAGCTTAATGAACTAATACTACCATTTTTTAAAGCCATAATATAATTTAAATTATTCTTTTTAATATTTTCAAAAAAGTTACTTATATATTCATTTACTAAATTCTTATCGCTTTCATTTAATATAACACTAAATAATGAACCAAATATTATGGCTATTAGCGCTACTGTTACTAGAAAAAATATTGTTTTCTTATTGTTTTTTATTGCTAATTTCAACTTGTCCATTACTTTTTTCATAATTCACCTCTAATTAAACATATGAAACTAAAACATTTATATTCCAAAAAACAAAAAAATGTATTATAATTATATTGAGGTGCATTATGAATAAAAAAGTTCAAAAAATAGTAGTTTGGATTATGTTGCTAGTAATGATAGGATCTTTTGTAGCAACAATTATCTTTATCTAAAATTATTGTAAAGCAATAATTTTTTGTTATCTTTTAATTTGTTTTAATGCTTATATAAGATATAATTATATTAGGTGATATTATGGCTAGAAAAAAAAGGAAACATCTAAATCCAATAGTTAAAATTTTATTATTAATTTTTATTGTTTTTCTTATTATTTGTAATGTAATATTTTATAAAGGATATATTACTTATAAAACTGCAACAAAAGAAGTATCAATTGAAGAAAAAATTAATGATATTAAGGCCCAAGATAATTATATAAAAATTGAAGATGTATCAGAATATTATAAAGACGCGGTTATTGCAGTTGAAGATCATAGATTTTATAAACATAAAGGAATCGATTTAATATCAACTTTTGAGGCATTATTTTCTAATATTAAAACCCAATCATTAGGAATGGGTGGAAGTACTATAACGCAACAACTGGCTAAAAATATGTATTTTAGTCAAAAAAAAGAATTTACTCGTAAGGTTGCAGAATTATTTGTAGCTCTAGATTTAGAAAAAGCACTTACAAAAGAAGAAATTTTAGAGTTATACGTTAACATTATTTATTTTGGTGATGGATATTATGGGATTGAAAATGCTAGCAAAGGTTATTATGGTAAAAGTGCAAATAGTTTGACACAGGAAGAAGCCATTATGTTAGCAGGACTTCCTGCTGCTCCTTCTGTTTATTCACCCACAGTAAATCAGGACTTAGCCGATCAAAGATATAAACAGGTTGAAAGTGCAATAAAAAAATATGGGCACTTAAAAAATGAGAATTAATTTTCTCATTTTTTTAAATTTTATAAACTATTAGATATATACATATAGTCAATTTTCTTGTATGTTTTCTTGTATGTTTTTGTTTGTTTTATAGTTGAAACTTTTATTTTTAAAGCTGCATTTTTTGCACAATAACTCACATACTTTATTATCATTAAAATTTTTAATCATATCCTGACTACGTTTTGAATTAATAATATCATCAAAATTTTCATTAAATATATTGCCTAAATTGATTACTCCTTCAGAATCTAAACAGCAAGGAACAACGGTACCATCAGAAAGTATTCCAATATGAGTTTTAAGACCATAGCACTTTCCTATTTCATTATAATAATCATTTTCAAGTGATGGCCAAACAAATAAAGATTCTTTGTTTAAATAAAGTCTATTACGTAAACTGATATTATTTTTTTCTTGTATATCTTTTATAATATTAGCGTCGAGTTTAAAATATTTAATTATCTTTAGAATAATATCATTTTGTAAACTAGAAAATTGATTATTTTCTAAAGCCCAAAATCTTAAAACTACTTGAATATTTGAATTATTTAAAATATATTCTACACTTTCTAAAATATCATTTAGATAATTTTCATTAACCATACTTTGCATTGAAACATTTATTTGTCTTACAACCTTTGAACTAACTATATCATCTAATCTATATTTTAGTAAAGTGCCATTTGTAGTAATATTAACTTGTTTGTTATACTTATTGCTAAGTTTTAAAATTTCTTTAAAATGAGAATGTAATAAAGGTTCTCCTTTCACGTGTAAATAGATGTAATCTGTATAAACATCTATTTTTTTTAATACATTTTCAAATTCATCTGTACTCATTTCCCTTTTCTTTTTGTTACTTTTAGAACAAAAAGAACAATTCAAGTTACATTTGTTTGTTATTTCTATATATACTTTTTTAAACTTCTTCATAATACACATTATAGCAAAAAGAAAACTAGAAATCTAGTTTTCTGCTTCTTCTAACATATTAGTAATTAATATTCCATATCCTTTTGTAGTATCATCAACTACTACGTGAGTTACTGCTCCAATAATAAAATCACCTTGAATGATAGGCGATCCACTCATTCCTTGAACTATACCACCGGTTTTTTCAAGTAGTTTTTTATCTGTTATTTCAAAAACAATATTCTTTGTTTCACCATTATTATTTATCTTAATGATATTAATGGTAAATTCTTCTACGTTCTCTTTATCGATAACAGTTCTGATAATTGCGTCTCCTTTTTTTATATCAGATATTTTTCCTACTTTATATAATTTGCCGGTGTTTGTTTCCAATTTGTAATTACCAAATATTCCCTTGCTTGTGTTTTCAAAAATATCTCCCAATATCTCATCACTATTTAATTTAGCATTTTTTTCGCCCGGAACGCCATTAACACTTGGCTCAATATTAGTTACGCTAGACGCATATATTTTACCATCTTTCACTTCTAATATTTTACCAGTGCTTTTTTCAATTATCTCGTGTCCTAGGGCTCCAAAAAGGCGTGTATTAGGATCTATATAGGTTAGAGTTCCTATTCCAGAAATAGAGTCTTTTACATATAATCCCGTCTTATAGACATCATTATCTTTGTATAATTTTAAGTTGGTATAATCGCTAATATTGTTCCTTATGTAACCAATTTTAATATTATCTTCACCACGAGTGTTTATTTTTGAAGAGAGTTCAGAGATATTTGCAACTACTTCATCATTGATACTTGTAATAATATCTCCTACTTTTATTCCTGCTTCACTTGCAGGATAATTATCCCCCACCTTATAAACTCCAACGACAATAATTCCTTTTGCTTTAAGCTCAATACCAATATTCTCTCCACCAGCAATAACATAATCTGAATAAGCAAGTGCATTTATTGGAATAATAAATAGTGAAAGAAGAAGCGTTAGACATGCTTTTTTAAATTTTTTAAAAAACATAAAACATCTCCTTTACTTAACACAGACTACATTAATATTATGTTGATTTATGTTTTTATTATTATAAGAAAAAAGTGGCATATTTTTATTTAAAATATTTTATTTCAAATATAGTACCTTCATCTTTTTTTGACTTTACATCAATAAGACCATTACTTGATTCTATTATTGATTTAGCAAGAGCAAGTCCAATTCCAACACTATCTTTAGAAGAATTTTTCCCTTTATAAAACCTTTCAAATATATACTTTAAATCTTCTTTATCAATACCAACACCATTATCAATGATAGAAATTTTTGTATAAAGTTTATTATTTTCTAATTTTACTTTTACAGTACTAAATTCTTTTGAGTGTTCAATCGCGTTTTTCAAAACATTGCTAATTGCTTCTATTTGCCATTTATAGTCACAATTAATAATTGCTTTTTCACAGTAACTTGCTTCTAATTTAACATTTTTTAAATCACAAATAGTAGACACATTTTTAATAGAAGCTTTAATAATTTCATTTATATCATTATCTTTATTATCAAATTTAATAACATTAACATCAAATTTTGATAATTTTAAAATAGACTGAACTAGGAAATTAATATTTAGTACTTCTCTTTTGATATCGTTAATAAATTCTAATTTAGTTTTGTTATCCATATCTGGATCATCAATAATGTTATCAAGCATAATTATAATTGAAGTAAGAGGTGTTTTTAATTGATGTGAAATATCTTCTAACGCTTTTTTTAATTCCCTTTTATCATTAAGAGAGTTATCAGCAAGCTCTCTTAACATAACAGTCGTTTTATAAAGCTCATTTTTTAAAATAGAAAGTTCATCTTCATTATTATCATTAATGTCTATTTTATAATTACGTTTATTTATTTCTTTTATATATTCAGTTATTTTTCTAATTTTATTTTCTTTCTTATGATCATATAAATAAAATATTATAATTATTATCAACCACGTTATAACTAGGACAACTATATTAAACACTAGTTGATGCCTAAAAGTTAATTCATTTTCTTTGATTAGGTCGTTGTTGCCTAAATCGTAACCGTATTCTTTCAAAATATTGTCATACTTACTTTCTGAAATTAAAATATCAAATAGTTCATCTTTAGTTATGTCTGGATTTCTTTCTAAAACTAAATTCACAATACCATTAATTTTATTATTAAAATTTTCTTTATATTTGTTATATTGGCTCTTGGATATTATCGTAAAACTAGCAATCGATATAAGACTTAAAATGATTAGTATTCTTAAATATTTTTTTAAATATACTTTATTATTCATGGTCATCAATCCTATATCCAATTCCTTTTAAAGTAACAATAATATCTGTATCTAGTTTTTTTCTAATTCGCTTTAAATAAACCGTAACAGTATTATCATTAACATCATTCCCAGTCCACTTCCAGATATTTTCTATTATATAATTTCTAGTAACCACTTTATTGATATTTTCAAAAAGTAAACTTAAAATTTTAATTTCTAAGCTTGTCAGATTGATTTTATCATTATTTTTATAGACTTCCATTTTATCTAGATCAAATGTTATATCTTCAACCTTAATTATATTATTAATTTTATTCTTAGAAAGTATTCTATTAATACGTGCGATTAATTCTCTAGTTGAAAATGGTTTAGTTATATAATCTTCTGCCCCATCTTCTAAACAATTAACAATATTATTTTCATCATCATTAGCAGTTAAAAAAATAGTTGGTATTTTCTTTTCTCTAATATTGTTCTTATAAAATATATATCCATTACCATCAGGTAGTGATATATCTAAAACTATAATATTTGGTTTGTTTTTAATTAAATAATCTTTAGCACTTTTTAAATTAATTTTATATACCAAATTAAAATTATTTTGTTTAAAAGCGTATTCTAAACCTTTTATAATACTTTCATTATCCTCGATTAGTAATATATCCATGTTTATCACCATTTAAATTATAACACAAAAAGGGATAAATCCCTTTTAAATGTTTTCATTTCTTATCGTTTCTATTATATTTTGTTTATTAATTTTATTAATTGAATATCTCATAATAAAGAAAATTAATATAAATACAGCAAGTACACTAATGATTATTCCTCCCCATGGTAATTGATATTTAATCACTAAAGTCCCCGATGTAAGTGCTTTAAATATCAAATAAGATAAGAATATACCTATAGGAAGACCAATTAGTAGTGACTTCATTCCGTAGAAGAAACTTTCCAAGCGAATCATACGATTAAACTCTTTTTTTGTCATTCCCACGCTCTTTAAGGTAGCAAATTCTCTACTTCTAAGTTCCATATTAGTTGTAATAGTATTAAAAATATTAGTTATTCCAATAAGAGCAATAACAGCAATAAATCCATATAAGAAAATAGCAATTAATGTATAAAGTGAATTCATTTCTCTAGCATTTTTAGCTATATTATTTAGATTATATTCCTCTGTTGATAATAACTTGTCTATTTCCTCTTGAAGTTTATCTGGATTGCTTGAATCAATAAATATATCTACTGAATTAATTTCAACACCTGTTACAAAATTTTCATTTACTATGATAATAGGATACATATATATATTTTCAAAGCCCAAAGGTCTTATATTAGTTATCTTTATGATATCTATATTTTGTGAAACCTTTTTATCATCATTTTTATCATCCTTTTTATCGGTATATATAATTATGTTTCCTTTTAAATTATCATTCTCTTTTACATTTAGCATATTTGTTTCTATTTTCTTTTGTTCTTCATTTTCATAAGTGTTTATAATACTATTATTAATAAGAATTCCTTTATCTTTTGCATCATTATAGCTTAAATTTAGCTTTTTTAGATAACTTCTATATTCGGAGTCACTTACAGATACCAAACTTACAAAAGCTTGATCTTTATATGTATTAGCGAATCTTTTATAGTCTTCATTTATATAAGATTCATCTATATAGAAATTATAATATTTGTTTACTGAATATCTTTTAATATTATCTAGTTCTACTATTTCAGTTATATATTTTTCTTTATCATTAGTTAAAGACATATTAACATTTATATTGTAACTAATTTCCCCCATTTCTACTTTAATGAAGCGGAAAGCTAGGTTAACAAAAGAATATAAAGCAATAAAAACAGAGACACAAATTATAATAGATATAATAGTAGTACGATATTTTTTACGGCTTCTTTTTAAATTTTTATAAGAAACTACTCCACCTATACCAAATATGTTTTTTATTAATTTTGGTGTTCTTAGTTTTTTTGATTTAATCTTAATATCACCACTGTTTCTAATAGCTGTTATAGGTGATATTTTAGATGCTCTCCTAGCACTTTTACGCGCTGAAAGATAAATAGTTAATATGCTTAGTAAAATAGATATAGCAATAGATATAAAAGAAATTGAAAATATAAGTCTTATTTGTATAGTAGCGCCAAGTAAATGATTAGATACTTGAACTAAGATAAACGCAGCTAGAATTCCACTCAAAATACCAATAGGGATACCTATAATACCTAATATAAATGCTTCATACAAAACATTTCTCTTTATTTGTTTACTAGTTGCTCCAACACTTCTTAACATTCCATATTGTTTTGTTTTTTCAGTAATTGATATATCAAAACTGTTCTTAATGCAATAAACTGAAGTAACTATTATGATAATTATTACTATTCCTGCAACTGTATATAAGAAATTAAGTGTATTATCACCATTAGTTAAATATTCTAAACTTACTAAATAATCATTTGTTGTCATTTCATACTTAGCTTTTTCTAGTTCATCTCTAAGCTTATCAAACGTTTCTTCATCAATTGGTTCACTACCACCCTTAGTTTTAACAAATAAATTTTCATCTATTCCTAATATATTTGCAGTTACTTTATATTGATTTTTTATTCCGGTTTTAGTATATCTTGTATAAACATTATATGAACTAACATTACTATCATTTAGATATGTAATAAAAGTAAAACCAGGAGCTATATAAGGCTCAACATTATAACTTGATCTTTCAACAATTCCTACAATTTTATATTCCCTTTCGAAAGAAGGTTCAAACACTTCAGCATCCTTATTGAAATCATCACTACCATAATACATATTATTTTGATCTAATTCTCTTCCATCAAACATTCTTTTTCCAATTGTTAATTTAATGGTATCCCTAATATTATAGCTTTTAACACGTCCATTTGTTCTTAAGTGATTTGGAATAACTATTTCTCCTTCATTTTTAGGTAATTTGCCATCCACAAGTTCTAAACCACTATTTTTTAAAGCATAGTCATTCATTCCCAACACAAATATATAAGGTTTAGACTTGTTTTGACTTTCTTTTAGTTCAGCGTATCCAATATTTCCAGTTACATAATAAGATTCAATATTAGGATTATTTTTAAAATATTTTAAATCATCATATGGAACATTTAAGTATCCATAATGAAAATTACCACGTAACATTTTTTCAAAGTAAATTAAGCTCTTTCTAAAGCTAACAACCAAACTAGAAAGTGCGGTAATAAGCGCAACAGAAAGAATAATTCCTACAATTGTTACAATTGTTCTTTTTTTATTTAGTTTTAAATTTTTTTTGGTTAAACGGTTAAGAATATTCATACTATACCTCCTTAACTATTTTTCCGTCTTCTAATTTTATAATTCTATCTGCACACTTTGCTATTTCTAAATTGTGTGTAATCATAATTATTGTTTGATTATAGTCTCTATTTGATTTTTTTAACAAATCAACTATTTCATCACTTGCCTTTGAATCTAAGTTACCAGTAGGTTCATCTGCTAAAATAATGGCAGGATTAGTAATAAGTGCTCTTCCTATTGAAGTCCTTTGTTGTTGTCCTCCAGAAAGTTCATTAGGTAAATGATTTCTTCTATTTTCCATTCCTAAAGTCTTAAGTAAATTTTTAAGTTCTAAAACATCTACCTTTTGATGATCAAGTTCTAAAGGTAAAGTAATATTTTCTTCTACGTTTAAAATTGGTATTAGATTATAAAATTGATATATAAGCCCTATTTGTCTTCTTCTAAATATAGCTAGTTTATCATCATCTAAATCATATATATCATTACCATCAATATATACTTTTCCCTTAGTAGGTCTATCAACTCCACCAATAAGATGAAGAAGTGTGGACTTTCCAGAACCACTAGCTCCTACTATTGCAACAAACTCTCCTTTGTCTACTTTAAAAGAAACATCATCTAAAGCTACAACTTTAGTAGTTCCTTTTCCATATATTTTAGTCAAATTTTCTACTCTTAATATTTCCATAAAACATCTCCTTTACAGATTAATTATATTATAACGTAAGTGACTAGTTAGTGACAATATGAAAAAAGTACCACTTTGGTACTTAACTTCTATTTAGTAATAATTATCTTTTCTATTCATCTATTTCAAAATCTTTTTCTTCGCCATTTTCCATAACAATCTTACTTACTTGTTTTTCAATATTTTTTAACTTATCATCACATTCTTTTACTAGTTTCATGGCCTCTGTATATTTATTAATTGATTCTTCTAAATCAATGTTTCCACTTTCTAGTTCATTAATAATTGTCTCTAATTCTTTAATCTTATCTTCAAATTTCTTTTCTTTATTTTCCACTTTGTACCTCCATAATATTAGTTATTTCTGATTCTATAATTGCACTTTCTAAACGTGTTGTTATTTTATCATTAATTTTTAAATTATCAATATTTTTAATAATATTATTATCCTTATATGTTAAAGTATAACCTCTTTTTAAAGTATTTAAAGGATTAACTAGATTAAGTTTATCTATAATATTGTCTAATTTTATTTGTTTATTTTTATATAATTCTAATGGATTGTTTAGAAGATAATTAGATTTTAAAATATTAAATTTATGTTTATTTTCATCTAATTTGCTAGTAATTATATTTTTGATTCGTTCTATTATCATATCAAGATTTTGTTTTTTATTTTCATACATAATCATAGGATTTTTTATCACGAATGAATTCTTTACAGAATCTAATAATAATTTATTATAATTTACTTGTTTGTATATATTTTCGTTAGCTCTTATTTTTAATTGTTCTAAATGTTTTTTAACATCAACTATATTAGGAACGGCAATTTCAGCTGCGCCAGTTGGTGTTGGAGCGCGAAGATCCGCCACATAATCAGCAATCGTATAATCAACTTCGTGTCCTACAGCACTTATAATAGGAATTCTTGATTCATATATAGCACGAGCAACAATTTCTTCATTAAATGGCCATAAGTCTTCAATAGATCCACCACCACGTCCAACAATTAAAACATCTAAATCATAAGTATTAGCTAGTTTTATATTTTTTACAATATCAGGTGCAGCATTTTCTCCTTGTACTAAACTTGGAAAAAGAATTGTTTCGCATAAAGGAAATCTTCTTCTAATTGTTGAAATAATATCTTTAATTGCCGCACCAGTAGGAGCTGTAACAATTCCAATACGAGTTGGTATTTTAGGCAATTTTTTCTTTTTTGCTTCGTCAAACAAACCTTCTTTAGCTAAATCTCGTTTTAATTTTTCAAAAGCAATATATAGATTACCTACTCCATCTTCAAGCATTTCATCTACGTATATTTGATAATTACCTGTAGCCTCGTAAACACTAATTCTACCAACTACTAATACTTTATCTCCATCTTTAGGATGAAAATTTAATTTAGTTGCGCTTCTTGAAAACATAATTGCATTTATCTTACTGGTTTCATCTTTTAAAGAAAAATATAAATGACCTGTTGTATGTGCTTTAAAATTAGATATTTCACCTTTTAGGAAGACACATTTTAAATGCTCATCAGAATCTAATTTATATTTTAAATATCTCGTAATAGCAGTAATTGTTAAATACTTATCATTATTATTCATACTAATCCTTCTTACTGTGATATATTTTATCCATAACTCCATTAATCATATTTTTTACATCATCATCACTATACAATTTGGCAAGTTCAATAGCTTCATTAATAGCAACTATCTCTGGTGTATCAGTATAAATTAATTCATAAATACCCATTCTAAGAATAGCTTGATCAGTATTGCCTAAACGATCTATCGTCCAGTTATTTAAATATTTATTAGCAAGTTCATCAATATCATTCTTATAAGTAATAACTCCATAAACAATATCTTTTACAAATTCATTATCTATTTCGCATACCTCTTTTATAACACTATCAACGTCAAATTTAATTTTATTTTTTTCATATATATTAATTTGATATAGGATAGTCATAATTTTTTTTCTTAATTCACTTCTATTTAATTGTTCCATAAAATCACCTATAAACATTCTATCACAAAAAAAGAGAATTACCTATCTCTTTTTTGTTATTTAATGTATTTTTCAGCATTACCTTGGTAAAGCGCAATCAAAATAGCTATTTCCAAATAGATTGTACCTATTGCTATACAAACCCAGCCAACGAATGGAATGATACAAGCTAATAACCATAGATATGGGCTTAAATATATTTCTTTTCCTTGTACGTCTAATTTGGCAGCTGTTTGGCATAATATTTGAATATTAAGTATATAAACCATGATTGCAGCAGGAAAAATAAAACATATAAATCCTATTACCCAATACTTCCAATTAGCATACCATGCATCCTTTCTATATACATCTAAAAGTGCTCCTAAAACTAAAGTACTACTTCCTTGTGAAAAAACAGTTAAAAGTAACCATATCCACCAATTTTCTTTTTTTAATATTTTCATAAAATCCTCCTTATTTATTTTTTACTTCTTCTTTTAACTTATACAAAATATTTAAAGCTTCTAAAGGCGTTATTTCTAAAGGATTAATATTTTTTAATTCTTCTTCTACCTTAGACTTTTTTTCTTTAACAATCACTTCATCTAGTGGCAAAGTTTCTTGTATCTTAATATCTCTTTTTTTCTCTTTTGCTTCATATATTTTTAAAATATCATCTGCTCTTTTAATTAAAGACTCTGGTAAATTTGCAAGACGTGCAACATGAATACCATAGCTCTTATCAACGCTTCCATTTTCAATTTTGTGAAGAAATGTTATATTGCCATTTTCTTCACGAGCACTAACATGAATATTTTTTAAATGATCTAGTTTTTCTTCTAAGTCAGTTAACTCGTGGTAATGTGTTGAAAATAACGTTTTAGCACCTATCTCATTATGAATATATTCAATAATTGATTGAGCTAAAGCCATCCCATCAAATGTTGCCGTTCCTCTTCCTAGCTCATCAAATAAAATCAAACTGTTCTTTGATGCATTACTAACAGCATAATTAGCTTCAATCATTTCTACCATAAATGTTGATTCTCCACTAACTAAATCATCACTTGCCCCAATTCTTGTATATATAGCATCAAATATTGGTAATTTAGCACTTCTAGCAGGAACAAAACATCCAATCTGGGCCATTATAACAGTAATAGCAAATTGTCTCATATAAGTTGATTTACCAGCCATATTAGGGCCTGTTATTAAAAGTATATTAGTATCTTTATCAAGTATTACATCATTAGGTACATAAACATCACCATCTAATACTTTTTCTACAACAGGATGTCTTCCCTCAATTATTTCCACTTCTCTTTCATCACTAATAACAGGGCGAACATAATTATTTTCTTCGGTTACCGTCGCAAAAGATTGTAAAACATCTATTTCACTTATAACCTTAGATATTTTTTGTAAAGTAGGGATAAAAGTTTTAACTTTGTCTCTAATACCTAAAAATAAATTATATTCTAAATCTATTATTCTTTCTTCAGCATTTAATATTAAAGCTTCTTTTTCTTTTAAAATAGGACTAATATATCTTTCACAATTACTTAAAGTTTGTCTTCTTTCATAACCATATTCGTCCTTAATTAGACCTGTATTACCTTTACTAACTTCTATATAATACCCAAAAACTCTATTATATCCAACACGTAAGTTCTTAATACCTGTTCTTTCTTTTTCTTCAGTTTCAAAACGCGCTACAAAGTCCTTACCACCTTTACGCAAATCTTTTAATTCATCTAGTTCTTTATTATATCCTTCTTTAATTAAATATCCTTCTTTAATAGATAAAGGTGGATTTTCATAAATACTTTCTTCAAGTAAATTAAAAAGCTCCGGTAAAGTATCAACACTTTCTTTATATTTTATTTTTTCTAATATATTTTTTATCTTAGGTAAAACTCGTAATGAATTTTTAAGCTGCAATAAATCTTTGGCGTTGGCATTACCAAATGCAACTCGACCACTCAATCTCTCTAAGTCATAAACTTCAAATAAAGAATCTTGCAAATCACTCTTTAAAATAAATTCTTGAAGTAATGTCTCTACTGTATTATATCTTTCTTCTATTTCTTTTTTATCAATCAATGGATTTTCAATATAGTTTTTAAGCATGCGTGAGCCCATAGCTGTTTTAGTTTTATCTAATAGCCATATCAAAGAATAATTTCTCTGTTTTAATCTTAACGTCTCAGTTAATTCAAGATTTCTCTTCGTATGGACGTCCATCTTCAAAAACTTATTGTTTTCTTTTATTATAGCTTCTTGCATATGAGCAAGGTTTCTTTTTTGTGTATTAGTTATATAAGTTAATAAATGTTTAATTGATGTGATATATCTAATATCTTCTAGTTTATTATAAATATATTCATACTCTTTAATATCACAAATATCATCAGTTTTTGTAACATTTATCTTAAATTGATCATTAAGTAAACTAATGATGCTTTGATCTAATTTGTTAGTAGTAATTATTTCTTTAATTCCAATACTAACTATTTCACTTACCAACTTAGAAATATTGTGTTCAACTAATTCTACGTAAACAACACCTGTTGAAATATCAGAATAAGTAAGTACATATGCGTGTTCGAAATCAATAACATCACCTATATAGTTATTTTCTTTTTCGTTTAGATTTTCACTATCAACAACAGTACCTTTACTAATTATTTGTACAATATCACGTTTAACAATACCTTTAGCAACATCTTTAGGATCTTCTAATTGTTCACATATACCAATACGGTACCCTTTATCAATTAATTTTTCTATATAAACATTAGCCGCATGATGAGGGATACCACACATAGGGATTTTTTCTTCTAAACCAGCACTTTTGCCAGTTAAAGTAAGTTCTAGCTCGTGTGATATTTTTATCGCATCATCAAAAAACATTTCATAAAAATCCCCCAAGCGAAAGAAAACAATTACATCAGGATTTTGTTCTTTAATTTCTATATATTGCCTCATCATAGGCGTTACTTTTGTTTTATCTACTTCACTAATAGTCATTATACCACCTGTGTTAATTATACCATACTTATCATTTTTTGTTTACTATAATATTTATAAGCCCATAAAAAAAGTTGATATTTATATCAACTTTAATTCTAACATAAAATCTCCTTAAGTTTTATACTAGGCTTAAGTCAATGTGCCTTTATGACACATCGACTTACCTGTGCCTACACTTTCGTTCGGCACCTTTATATATTTTGCTTACACAAAATATTAGATTCTAAATTCTAAGATGTAGGGCGCACAACTATTAGCTTGCGCAAGTCGAACTACCACCACCATCGACGGTGCAGCTGCCTTCATCATTGTCCGCATAAACGTTACCATACAAATCCGCTCTCGAATCAACAGAGCCACCGCTGCAGTAGGATTCGTCCGCATTGAAGGTGCAGCTTACTCCTGCAACTTTTGCACCTTCTATTTGTTTTAATATTAATGCATTTCCTGTATAATCTACTTCGTTTTCTGCATATCCATAGAAAGATGAGTTTCCTCCTCTTAAACAATATTCTTTACTATTAAATATAGCACATGCATATGATTCTGTTACTTTATTATCTTTATCTAATACATGTTTTAAATAAGAACTTTTTCCTAGTGTACTTGCATCTTTTGTAAATTTAGATGTATCACTTGGATTTATTGTATCGCCTATTTTTATATAATCTGTTGACCATCTATATACAACTGTTGAAGTTGTTGGTGTATTTGGAGTTGTTGGCTTATCATCACCTGTTGAAGCATTACCTTTTTCTGTTGCTTCATATTTCTTTGTTGTTGGATTATATGCGACTTCATAAGATCCTACTGTCATTGTTGAATCTGTTGTTACTTGTCCATTGCTTATTTTTATGGTTCCTGATGTTGGTTTATTTCCATTCATTTCTATTTTTAATTTACCATCTGGTAATCCTGTTCCTATTAGATTTCCTTGTCCATCTATTTGATATGTTCCATCTGGTACTGTTTTATTATCTAACCTTGCTTCTGCTACTGCTACTTCTACTTGTTTAACATAGCTATCCGCACTTCTTTCAGCTGCTCCCTGTTTTGCTTTTTTGATTGTATTCATTACTATTGGTGTTGCTATTAGTGCGATTATTGCTAGTACTACTATTACCGCTAGTAATTCGATTAAAGTAAATCCTCTTTTTTTCATAATTTGTCCTCCTACTCTTTACTTTA
>CAKPHO010000002.1 GCA_934162195.1 uncultured Bacilli bacterium | reverse complement strand
ATTACTAATACTCCCATTAATTCTATTAATGTAAACGCTTTTCTTTTCTCCATTGCAAATTTCCTGATGGCATTAATCATCTTTTTCATAATACCTCTTACCTTCCTAAATTTATTTTACATTAATAAACAAAAAAAAGCAAGAATTCTTGCTTTTTCATTTATTATTTAATAATTTCAGAAATATTTCCTGAACCTACTGTTCTACCACCTTCACGAATTGAGAACTTAGTTCCGTTTTCAATAGCGATTGGAGCGATTAATTCAACAGTAATTTCAACATTATCTCCAGGCATAACCATTTCTACACCTTCAGGTAATTCAATAACACCTGTAACATCTGTAGTACGGAAATAGAATTGTGGACGATAATTTGAGAAGAATGGTGTATGACGTCCACCTTCTTCTTTACTTAATACGTAAACTTGAGCCTTAAATTTAGTATGTGGTGTAACACTTCCTGGTTTAGCTAATACTTGACCACGTTCAACGTCTTCACGGTTAATACCACGTAATAATACACCAGCATTATCTCCAGCTTCTGCATAATCTAATTGTTTACGGAACATTTCAATTCCTGTAACAACAGATTTTTTAGTAGGTTTAAGTCCAACTATTTCAACTTCATCATTTAATTTTAATTGACCTCTTTCAACACGTCCTGTAACAACAGTTCCACGTCCTGTAATTGTAAACACGTCCTCAATTGGCATTAAGAATGGTTTATCTAAGTCATGAACTGGAGTTTCAATCCATGTATCAACAGCATCCATAAGTTCGTCAATTTTTCCAACCCAAGCTGGATCTCCTTCAAGAGCTTTTAATGCTGAACCACGAATAATTGGAGTGTTGTCTCCATCAAATCCATATTCAGTTAATAATTCACGAATTTCCATTTCAACTAAGTCTAATAATTCTTCATCATCAACCATATCACATTTATTCATGAATACTACCATACGAGGTACACCAACTTGACGAGCAAGTAAGATATGTTCACGAGTTTGTGCCATAGGTCCATCAGTTGCAGCAATAACTAAGATTGCTCCATCCATTTGAGCTGCACCAGTAATCATGTTCTTTACATAGTCAGCATGTCCTGGACAGTCAACATGAGCATAATGTCTCTTCTCAGTACTGTACTCAATGTGTGAAGTATTAATAGTAATACCACGTTCTCTTTCTTCAGGTGCTTTATCGATGTTAGCAAAATCAACTTTTTCATTACCATTTTTACCAGCTAAATGAGCAGAAATAGCAGCAGTTAAAGTTGTTTTACCATGGTCTACGTGTCCAATTGTACCAATGTTAACATGTGGTTTTGAACGATCAAATTTTTGTTTTGCCATAATAATTTCCTCCTTTATTTAACTTTCTATTTAATTTTATATCAACTAGATAAAAATAGCAAGTATTTTTATCTAGTTTCAATCATTTTTATTATTTTTTACAAAACATTTTTAGAAAAACTAGTTTCCACCATTTTTCTTAATAATATCTTCTGCGATATTTCTTGGAACTTCTTCATAATGATCAAATACCATTGTAAATGTTCCACGTCCTTGTGTATTAGAACGTAAGCTTGTAGCATATCCAAACATTTCAGAAAGTGGTACCATTGCGTCAATTGCAAGAGCATTTCCACGAGATTCTTGACCAAGTGGACGTCCACGACGAGAAGTAATATCTCCCATAACGTTTCCTAAATATTCATCTGGAACTACAACTTGAACTTTCATAATAGGTTCAAGAATAATTGGTTTACATTTGTTTTTAGCTTCTTTTAAAGCCATAGATGCAGCAATTTTAAATGCCATTTCACTAGAGTCAACATCGTGGTAAGAACCATCAAATAATGTTGCTTTAACATCTATCATAGGATATCCTGCTAAAACACCAGTTTTCATAGCATCTTGTAAACCTTTGTCAGTTACTGGAATGTATTCACGAGGAACAACACCACCAACGATTGCATCAACAAATTCATATCCTTTATCTGGATTTGGTTCAAATTTAACCCAAACATGTCCATATTGTCCACGTCCACCAGATTGTTTAATATATTTACCTTCACATTCACCAGCTTGAGTTATAGTTTCACGATATGAAACTTGAGGTTTACCAATATTTGCTTCAACATTAAATTCTCTTCTCATACGGTCAACTATGATATCAAGGTGAAGCTCACCCATACCAGCAATGATTGTTTGACCAGTTTCATGATCTGTAGAAGCTCTAAATGTTGGATCCTCTTCAGCTAATTTTTGTAAAGCTAAAGCCATCTTATCTTGATCTGCTTTTGATTTTGGTTCAACAGCAAGTTCAATAACTGGCTCAGGGAATTCCATAGATTCAAGAATACAAGGTTTCTTTTCATCACATAGAGTATCTCCTGTTGTTGTATTTTTAAGTCCTACAGCAGCAGCAATATCACCAGCAAATACTTCAGCTATTTCAGTACGGTGATTAGCATGCATTTGTAATATACGACCAATTCTTTCTTTAGAATCTTTAGTTGCATTTAAAATGTAAGAACCACTTGATAATTTTCCAGAGTAAACTCTGAAGAATGTTAATTTACCAACAAATGGATCAGTTGCAACTTTGAATGCTAAAGCAGCAAACGGTTCGTTATCAGATGGATGTCTAACAATATCTTTTCCATCTAAATCTACACCTTTAATTGATTCAATATCTAAAGGTGATGGCATATAATCAAGTACTGCATCTAAGGCAAGTTTAACACCTTTATTTCCTAAAGCAGTACCACATAATACTGGGAAGAATTCAACAGCAAGTGTTCCTTTACGGATACAAGACTTAATTTCTTCTACAGTAAGTTCTTCACCTTCTAGGTATTTGTTCATCATATCATCATCAAATTCAACTACTGCTTCAATTAATTCATTACGTTTTTCTTCAACTAAATCTTTTAAATCAGCAGGAATATCGATAATAGTAGTATTTTCTTCTTGACCACCATCATAGTGGTAAGCTGTTCTTGTAACTAAGTCGATGATTCCATCAAACTCATTTTCTGCACCAATTGGCCATTCAATAGGTTTTGCATTAACACCTAAACGGTCTTTAATAGTTTTTAAACTATATTCAAAGCTTGCGCCCATTTTGTCCATCTTGTTACAGAAGAACATACGAGGTACTTTAAATTCAGTAGCTTGACGCCATACTGTTTCAGTTTGTGGTTCAACTCCAGCTTGTGAATCTAGAAGAGCTATTGCACCATCTAATACACGAAGTGAACGAGAAACTTCAACGGTAAAGTCTACGTGTCCTGGAGTATCAATAATGTTTAATCTATGACCTTTCCAGAAAGCTGTAGTTGCTGCTGAAGTAATAGTAATACCACGTTCTTGTTCTTGTTCCATCCAGTCCATTTGTGAAGCACCATCATGTGTTTCACCAATTTTATGGATTTTTTTAGTATGGAATAAAACTCTTTCTGTGAATGTTGTTTTACCAGCATCAATATGAGCCATAATTCCAAGGTTACGATATAATTTTAAATCATATTCACGAGCCATACTATTTTTTCTTTTCCTTTCTTAAAATTACCATCTATAATGAGCAAATGCTTTGTTAGCTTCTGCCATTCTATGTGTATCTTCACGTTTTTTAACTGCTGCACCAGTACCATTAGATGCATCAATTATTTCATTAGCTAAATTTTCAGCCATTGAATGTCCACCTCTAAGGCGAGCATATTGTACTAACCAACGAAGACCTAAAGCACGAGCACGGTCAGCTCTAACTTCAACTGGAACTTGATAGTTAGCTCCACCAACACGGCGTGATTTAACTTCTAAGGCTGGTTGGATGTTTTCCATAGCTTTTTCAAATACTTCATTTGGATCTTGACCAGTTTTTTCTTTAATCATATCAAATGCAGAGTATATAATTTTTTGCGCTGTACCTTTTTTACCATCTAACATTACAGTATTAATTAATTTAGTAACTAATTTAGTATTGTATATTGGATCTGCAAGTACATCTCTTTTTGTTGCACGTCTTTTACGCATAAACAAATCCTCCTCTCAAAAATTGTAAATTTTTATTATTATTTAGTTTTTGGTTTCTTTGTACCATATTTAGAACGACCTTGACGACGTTTTTCGATTCCAGCAGTATCCATAGTACCACGAATAATGTGATAACGAACACCGATTAAGTCTTTAACACGTCCACCACGAATTAAAACAACGCTGTGTTCTTGTAAGTTGTGTCCTTCTCCAGGAATGTAAGCAGTTACTTCCATACCATTAGATAATCTAACACGAGCATACTTTCTTAAAGCTGAGTTTGGTTTCTTTGGTGCCATAGTTCCTACACGAGTACAAACTCCACGTTTTTGAGGAGAATCTTGTTTAGTTCTCTTCTTATCTTTGCTGTTAAATCCAATACCTAATACTGGAGCTTTTCTCTTTCTAACTTTATCAGTTCTGTTCTTTCTAACTAATTGGTTAATTGTTGGCATATTTGTCCTCCTTCCTTTACACATACCCAGGTGTTTCATTTTTCTCATTAATTAAAGGTCTACCAAGGTAAACCTTTCACTAAATGCGATAATAATATACCATTTTTAGTATATGTTTGTCAATATATTTTTACAACTATTTTTACAAATAAAAAGTAAGCTTATATAGACCTACTTCTTTATATTTGTATGATAGTTAATTATTAATCTATATTATCCAAACTTTTATCATATCCAGTAGTTTGATAAGAACCACAATTTATAAACGGATAATACTTAAATTCTGTCTCAAAACTTTCTATTTTTATATACCCACTACACTTTTTACCATTTATCTCTAAATTATTTAAAATTCCTTCCGTTTGTAGTCTAACAACAGTTACCACTTTACTATCATCAAACTTTTCATTTACTAAATATTTGCTAGCATACTTACTACCAGCTAAAACAACTTTATCTTCCAAATTAGAATAATTTGTCGATTCTTTTATATCTTCTTTATCTTCTTTATCTTCTTTATCAAAGTTATTTTTATCATTTTCTTTAATTGTTGTTGTATTTTTATTATCATCTTTTGGTTTTACTTCTTCTACATTATTTTTGTCTTTGATTGGAAAATTACCATTCTCATTCATATTGTTAAAAACTCTGTTAATAAGAATAACTGCAATAGCAAAGAAAAGTATCATTCCTAAACATATCCATAACTCACTACGAAGTCCCCATCCACGATTGTTTCTCATAACATCACCTTAAAATAAATCCCTTTCTCTTAAATCATCATTAAAACGATATAATTTACCAGGTCTTCCATTACCTCCTGTATTCTTATCCCCTGTATCAGTTACTAATCCTAAATTAATAAACTTCTTACGAAAATTACGCCTATCTAATTCTTTTCCTAATATTTGTTCATAAACTTTTTGTATTTCGGGTAGTGTAAAATCACTAGGGAATAAGTGTTTCAACACTCTACTATTTAATAATTTTTTACTTAATAATTTTATACTATCTTTAACAATAACTTCATGATCATATCCCATTTTAGGAATATCATCAATATTAAACCATTTTAATTCTAAATCTGTTCTTTCTTCTTTCTTTATCTCCAATGTTTTTGAATCGATTAATGCCAAATAAGATATACCTATTATTCTTTCTTCTTGATCACGATCCAAACTACTGAAGATGTGTCCTTGTTCTAAATACATTTCAGGATAACCTAATCTATGCTTTATTATAGAATAGATATTATCCTCTATTGTTTCTGTTGTTTTTAAAATATTACTAGGCAAAATCCAATATCCCCTATAAGGATCAGTCTTTTTTTTCATAAGTAATACTTTAATATTTCCATTCTCTACTGTAAAAATACTGATAAGTGTTTCTAATATAACTGAATATTCTTCCATATTTTTTCTCCTTTGCGTATATTTACACACTTATTATAATAAAAAATAAAATTTTTTGCAAGGCTCTTTGTTGTATTTATTATATTTATAAGATAATATACAAAGTCTTTTTTTAACATTTTTTCTATTCATACTTAATTTTTAACTAAATTTCTTTTTTCATTCTTTATATAAAATGTACAAATTTTATGTTAAATGTCAAAAAAAGTTAAATTTTTTGTATTTACAAATTAAAAATTTTGTGTTACTATATATGTGTAAGCAGAAATGCTTATGTATTAGTGTAAAGCCTTTTTCTTTATATTTATTCCTTTTAATATATAGAAAAAAATAAGAAACCCAAAATTCTGCTGCTCTGGGTTTTTTATTTTGTTAAAACATAAAAACTAGGAATAGAATTATTCTTCTATTCCTAGTTTTTCTTTTAATCTTTTTTCATATTCTTTTTGAAGAACATATATATCTTTACTACTCATAAATATTAGTACTGCATTTTCATATTTTAGTAGCTCATCTACTCTATCTAATGACATGTATTTACCATTTCTTAGTTTATCTAATATTACATGATAATCAACATCATCATAACCTATTTCTTCTCTATCTACACCGACATCCATAACATAAGCATCATCAGCCAAGTTTAAAGCTTCAACAAAGTCATCAGCCATTTCTTTAGTACGCGACAATGTATGAGTTTTTAAAATAGCAACTATCTTTTTATTCGGATATTTTTGACGTGCAGCTTTGATAGTAACCTTTACTTCAGTTGGATGATGGGCATAATCATCTATTGTTACAATATCACCTATAATATTTTCTTTAAATCTTCTTTTTGCACCTTTAAATGTCTTTAAATATTTAGCAACGTCTTTGGCCTCTAATCTTTCATAATAACATACACTTATAACAGCTAAGGCATTAAGAAGCATATGTTTACCAAATAAAGGTAAATCAAAATGACCATAATAATTATCTTCTACAAAAACATCAAAGCTAGTTCCATCATTTCTATATTCAACATCTTTAGCTATAATGTCATTATCGTCATTTAATCCATAATAAAATATTGGAGGATTGACTTCTAAAGTATGTGTATAAGGATCATCTCCACAAGCTATAACCATCTTTTCAGCTTTATTGGCATATTCTCGATAAGCACTAATAACATCATCAATATCTTTATAATAATCTATATGATCAAGTTCAATATTTGTAATAATTGCATAATAAGGACTATAAGCTAAGAAATGTCTTTTATATTCACAAGCTTCTAAGCAGAAATATTTATTTTCTTTAGAAGCAAAGCCACTTCCATCACCAATCAAGTAGTTAGTTCCAACAATGTTCCCTAAAACATGAGACATCATAGCAGTAGTTGTAGTCTTACCATGACACCCTGAAACACCAATTGTCATAAACATTTCCGTTAAACGTCCTACCATCTCTTGATAAGTATATATTTTAAGTCCTAGTTCTTTGGCTCTTACTACCTCTTCATGATCATCTTTAAAAGCATTACCTTGAACTATTACCATATCTTCTTTAATATTATTTTTATCAAAATTTAATACCTTTATTCCTTTTTCTAATAATCCAGCTTCCGTAAAAAAATGATCTGGTTTATCACTACCTTGAACTTCATATCCAAGTGATTTCATGATTTGAGCAAGTGCGCTCATACCTGTTCCCTTTATTCCTATAAAATGATAAATCATTTACAATCATCTCCTAATATAATTATACAACAATATTTAGCGTTTTTAACAAAAAAATACACAAAAAGAAAAAAAGAGTAATATTACTCTTTAAAGTCGAATTCAAAATCTAAAATTCTTACATTATCTCCAGTTTTAGCACCTAGTTCTTTTAATTTAGAATCTACTCCCATTCTCTTTAATTTATTTGAAAATCTAAGTACTGCTTCATCAGAATTAAATTTAGTCATTCTGAATAGTTTTTCTATCTTTTCACCTCTAATAACCCAAGTGTCATCTTCACGGGTTATTGTGAATGGTTCTTCCTCTTCAAATTTATATAAAACATGACTTTCAAATTTTTCTTCAGTATATAAAGGTTCTTTTTTTATACCATCCAACATATCAGCTAAAGCATTAATAACATCTTCTAAGCCATTTACCGTAAGTGCAGAAATTGGATAAACAGGAACTTTTACCTTTTCTTTAAATTTCTTTAATTGTTCTTCTGCTCCTGGCATATCTATTTTATTAGCTATAACAATTTGTGGTTTTTTAAGTAGTTTTTCACTAAAGTTAGAAAGTTCGTTATTAATAATAACATAATCTTGATAAGGATCTCTACCTTCGTAAGCACTAATATCTATGATATGCGCAATTACTCTAGTTCTTTCAATATGTCTTAAGAATCTATCTCCTAATCCTTCACCAAGCGAAGCACCTTCAATAAGTCCCGGAAGATCAGCAACTACAAACGATCTATCTCCACTAGCTCTTACAACCCCTAGATTTGGTTTTAGTGTTGTAAAATGATATTCAGCAATCTTTGGTTTTGATGCACTTATTTTTGATATCAAAGTACTTTTACCAACACTTGGCATGCCAACAAGACCTACATCAGCAAGTAATTTTAATTCAACTTTTACTTTTTTCATTTCCCCAGGCTCACCATTTTCACAAAAACTTGGAGCAGGATTACTGTGTGTAGCAAAGGCCATATTTCCTCTTCCCCCACGTCCACCACGTGCTACTACGGCTCTATCCTTATGTTTAGTCAAATCTCCAATTATTAGGCCAGTATCAACATCAGTAATAACAGTTCCCAATGGTACTCTAACAACTACATCTTCTGCATTAGCACCATTCATTCCTTTACCTAAACCATTTTCGCCTTTATTTCCTTTAATGCATCTTCTGTATCTTAAGTCAATTAGCGTATTTAATCCTTCATCTGCTTCAAAAATAATGTTAGCTCCCTTACCACCATTTCCACCGTAAGGTCCACCCATTTCAATATATTTTTCTCGTCTAAAAGCCATGCACCCATTACCACCGTCACCGGCAAGTAAATCAATTAATACTTCATCTATAAACATCTTATCAACTCCTTCGCTACTATAATTATACACTATTTTCTAATTCTTTCAAACATTATTATTACACTTTACAATATTTAAAATATAGTAATTAATTTGTTTTTTTATACAAGCATACTCTATTTTCAATTACATTTAATTTATTCTTTTTATAATAGCTGTAACAATATTGATGGGCTCTACATCAATTTTTTCAATATATATTATTCATTAAAAAAAAATACACTTCCTTTAGGAAATGTATTTAATGTTCATAATTTTTTATTTTAAAAGATAAACAATAAATTTTATAACTTTTTAATTTAATTTAAACTTTAGTACTTCTATAACTGGGCGCACACCGAAGCTGCCGCCGATGCCAACGTTGCCGTCTCCCAAGGTGCCGTAGGAAGACACGGTCCAAGCGCGGCGAGAATTAGACGCATAAGGGGATATTGTCCAATAGGCATATGTTTCTTGATCTGAATTATTTAAACATCCATAATCCGTACAATCTGTCTTTGTTCTATCATATAACCATCCATATTTACATCCACTTGTATTCCCACTTTTACATGTGGTACTTGCAGTAGTTGTATTAGTATCAAAATAAAAACCTGATTTTGATATTTTTTCATCCCATGTTGTATTTCCTGTAATTTGAGCAACTTCTTGTGCTGTTATTAATCTTGCTTTATAACTACTATAATCTATTGTATATTTTGCATTGCTTGTTTGACTTGACTGATCTATTGAATAATTTTCTGGGGTTATTGTTCCTACCCATGATTCTGTGTCTGATTTTAATTGATCCAATACTTCTTTTGGGCCACTTGCATTACTTCCACTTGAATTCCAAGCAACTTTTGCGGTCGTATTATGATCTAATAATAAATTTACTGTATCTTTGTTGTATTACTTCCTTTTTCTGTCGCTTCATAACTCTTTGATGTTGGATTATATACTACATCATAATCACCTACTGTTATAGTTGAATCTGTTGTTACTTGGCCATCTTTTATTACTATTGTTCCACCTGTTGGTCTATCTCCACTTGCATCTATCTCTAGTTTTCCATCTGGTAAGTCTGCCCCTGTTAAATTACCTTCACTATCTATTGTATAACTTCCATCTTTAACAGTTTTTCTATTAAGATCTGAATTAGATATAGCTAACTCTACAGCTCTTATATAATTTTGCGTTGCTATCTCAGCAGATCCTTTTTCTGCATTCTTTATTGTATTTGTAACTATCGGTACTAATATTAGTGCAATGATAGCTAGTACTACTATTACCGCTAGTAATTCTATTAAAGTAAATCCTTTTCTTTTCATAATACTCCTCCTCTTATTATCTAATTTAATTATACAAGCCGAAACATCTTAATGTCAATATTTTGTACAAAAAAACAAACAAAATGTTTGTTATTTTATTTTAATATTTGTTAAATCATCATCCATGGAATCTTCATAGCTAACTTCACTTGAAGCATCGTCACCAAAAGTTAAAGGTTCTAATCCGTTTTTACGCCTTTCATCATTCATTTGTGTTATATATTCATGCATTCTTTCAGATTCATACTTTGCTTCTTTTTCAGCTGCATATGTAAAACCACCAATTAGTGCTCCTGTTAAACTTACAGTAATTAGTGTTGTAACAATACCATCTATTACTTTCTTTTTTAGATTATTTTTTCTAACGGTAATAGAGTGTTGACAAATAGAATCTACAGCTAAAGCATTAATATCACCTTTAGCAATATTTCTCTCATCCATAGTTACTTTAATCATTTGTTGTGGTTCATTTTCATCTCTTCCATAGTCTATTAAATAACTAATCTTACCACTATTAGTATTAAGTTTTAACTTTCTACCACCCTTAATACTTTTTCTGTTTTGAGCTAAAGCAGTAATAAAATCTGTTTGAGTGCAAGTGACTTTGGTACCGTCTGCTTTTGTGCAAATTACTCTATCTACACTAGAATCACCAATAAATTGAAATTTTTCTAACTCTATATCTTTTTTCACAGTATCAACTCCTTTTTAAATATACTATTTTTTATCTTGACTGTCAATATTGAAATCATCCAAGAAATCGTCGATTGTCATTATCTTTTCATCTACATTTTTTAATGATATTTCTTTCTTAGAAATTACTTCTTTATTTTCTATTTTTTCTTCACTATAAAGCTTAGTTTCTAGAAGTACTTGATCAATATTTTTCTTAGATAATGATGAACCAGTTGAATATCTATCTAATATTGGTAATTCTGTTGCTTTTACGATTTTATAATCATTACCGATTTTTAAGGCTAGAGAATCTCTATGAGAAATTATAAATGTATCTAAAATATAATAAGGATTTGTTTTAACATCTCTAATAATTAGTGTTCCTTTTCTAGCACGTGTTAATCTTTCAAATTCACTTATTCTAACTCTTTTACCAGTATTTTTGCATGTTATTACACTTATATATTCATCATTTTCATTAAACATGTTAGCACTTACTACATAATCGTTTTTTAAAGTAATTGCTTTAATACCTGCAGATTTAATACCAGTTGGAGCAACTTCATTAATTAAATAACGAAGAGCATAGCCTAAATGTGTGACAATAAATATTTCATCTTTTTTACTGTTTGAAATAGAAACAATTCTGTCATCATCTTTTAGTTTCATACAAGTCATTGGTTTTGAATAACGAGTTACTTTAAATTCATTTAACTTAGTACGTTTTATCATACCATTTTTTGAAATCATTGTAATATATTCTTCCTTTTCAAAGTCAGTAACAGGAAGTGAATAAATTATGTTTTCCCCTGGATCAATTTTTATAATATTACTAATATGTTTTCCTAAATCTTTCCACTTAAGTTCTGGGATATCATGAACTGGAATGAATAAATAATTACCAATATCGGTAAATGCCAACAATGTATCAAGTGTGTTAAGTTCATATAACCCCGTAACATAATCTCCATCTTTTAATCCAGTATCTCCATCAGCAGCTGTATAGCTTCTTTTTGATACACGTTTTATATATCCTTCACTAGTTACAACAACCATACAATCTTCTTTTGGAATCATGCTTGTTGTATCTATTTTTATTTCTTCTACTTCATCTTGAATTTTTGTTTTACGTTCTGTTGCATACTCTCTTTTTATCTTTTTAAGTTCTTCTTTCATAACATGTTTTAATTTTTCTTCATCACTTAAAATGGCTTCTAAACTTTTTATGATTAGAAGTAAATTCTTACGTTCTTCTTCAATAGCAACAACATCAGTATTAGTTAATTTATAAAGTTGTAAATTAACTATTGTTTCAGCTTGAATTTCTGTAAATCCAAACTTATTCATTAAATTTATTTTGGCATCGGCCTTATTTTCACTAGCACGAATTGTTTTAATTACATCATCTAAGATTGAAACCATCTTAATTAAACCTTCAACAATTTCTAGTCTTTTTTTGGCGTGGTTTAAATCAAACTGTGTGCGTTTTACAATTACTTCTCTTTCATGTTCAATATAAGCATCTAAAAGCCCTAAAACTCCTAATGTCATAGGTCGTTTATTAATAATTGCAACCATATTATAAGCATATGAAATTTGAAGTTCAGTATTTTTAAGAAGATAATTTAAAATCATTTCTTTATTAGCTCCTGCTTTAAGATCAATAACAATTCTTAATCCTTCTCTATCACTTTCGTCGCGAACTTCAGCCATGCCCTCAATTTTCTTTTCGATTCTAATAGCGTCTATTTTATTAACAAGGTTAGCTTTATTAACATCAAATGGTATTTCTGTAATAACGATTTGTTCTTTACCTTTTTCTTTAGTAAATTCAGTTTTACTTTTAACAATTACTTTACCACGACCATTTGTAAAAGCATCAATAATACCTTGTTTACCACAAGCTATACCACCAGTAGGAAAATCTGGACCTTTCATAATTTCTAAAATTGTATCTAAACGACAATTAGGACTTTCAATTCTTTTAATAGTAGCATCTATTACTTCTCCTAAATTATGTGGAGGAATGTTAGTTGCATAACCAGCACTTATTCCATTAGCCCCATTAACTAGCAAATTAGGAAACTTAGCAGGAAGAACTGTTGGTTCCATAAATCTATCATCGAAGTTTGGAGCCCAGTTGACAGTATTTTTATCTAAATCTTTTAAAAGTTCACTACTAATTTTAGCAAGACGTGCTTCTGTATAACGATAAGCGGCAGCAGAGTCTCCATCCATAGATCCATTATTACCATGGATATCTACTAGAATATGATTTTGTTTCCACCACTGACTCATACGTACCATGGCATCATATACAGAAGAATCCCCATGTGGGTGAAATTTACCTAACACATCTCCAACTGTTGCCGCACATTTAATGTAACCTTTTTCATGAGTATTACCTGCTTTATACATTGCATATAGTATTCTTCTTTGAACTGGTTTTAATCCATCACGAGCATCTGGAATAGCACGGTCTTGAATAATTTCCTTAGCATAATTTCCAAAACGCTCTCCCATAATATCTTCTAGTGAATAGTCATAGATTTTCTTTATTATTTCGTTCATAATTCACCTCTTATGTTTTGTTTAAGTAAAATGTATATTGTTTTAAAAATAATTGTTACATCTAATTTAAAACTAATTTCTTGGACATATTTAATATCATATTTTAATCTTTCTTCATGTGTTATATTTCTTCTGCCATTAGAAATAGCAAGAGATATTAAACCTGGAGAAACTTCATAAGTAATAAGGTCTGGAGTTTTTGGAAGTGGTTCTCCAGTTATAAATGGGCGTGGTCCAACAAACGACATATCTCCTTTTAATATATTAAAAAGTTGAGGAAGTTCATCAAGGCCTAAGCATCTTACTTTTCTCATCACTACAGGAGTTCTTGTTTTATAATTTCCCTCTATATCAAGCATTGTTTTAAACTTATACATTGTAAAGCTTTTTTTAAACTTACCATCTCTTGGTTGTTTATATATTATATTTCCTGTATATTTTTTAGAAAGAATTCCTACAATAATCATTAATGGAAGAAGTAAAATAATAAGTATTAACGAAAATAATATATCCAATAGTCTCTTAACAAAATTTTTATACATTATACCCCTCTTTTATATCTCATAATTATCTTCCATCGTAAAAATAACATTTTCGTTGATCCATTCCTTACGAGGCTCAACTTTGTCTCCCATTAAAACATTTACTCTTTTTTCAGCAAGTAAAGCATCAGTAATATTAACTCTAATTAAGCTTCTTGTATCTGGATTCATAGTTGTTTCCCAAAGCTGATCAGCGTTCATTTCACCTAAACCTTTATATCTTTGAATAGAATATTTACCAGTAAATTCACGTTTTAACTGTTCTAACTCTTCATCGGTGTATGCATATACATGTTTCTTCCCTGACTCTATTTTATAAAGAGGAGGAAGGGCAATAAATAGTTTACCTGCTTCAATTAATCCTCTCATATAGTAATAGAAGAATGTTAAAAGAAGAATTTGAATATGTGCACCATCAACATCAGCATCGGTCATAATTATTACTTTATCATAATTAGATTCTGATACATCAAAGTTACTACCGATTCCAGCACCAATGGTATGAATCATAGTATTTATTTCCTCATTTTTAATTATTTCTTCCATTGAAGCTTTTGCCGTATTTATTACTTTACCACGAAGGGGTAAAATAGCTTGAAATTTTCTATTTCTTCCACCTTTAGCACTACCACCTGCAGAATCTCCTTCGACCAAAAATAATTCATTTAATTTAGGATTTTTACTTTGGGCAGGTGCCAACTTACCAGAAAGATTTTTTTCAATTTTATTTTTTGTTTTCCCATTACGTGCTTCTTCACGAGCTTTACGAGCAGCTTCTCGAGCTAGCTTACTCTTAACCATTTTATCCATGATTAATTCTGCAATAGCATTATTTTCCTCTAAGAAAAATTGTAATTTTTCACTAACAATACTGTCAACAATATTACGAGCTTGTGGAGTACCTAATTTACCTTTTGTTTGTCCTTCAAACTGTAATAAGTTTTCTGGTATTTGTAAACTTATTACTGCACCAATACCTTCTCTTGTATCGCTACCTTCAAGGTTTTTATCTTTTGCCTTTAAATAGCCATTATTTCTAGCATAATCATTAAAAACACGCGTTAACGCAGTTTTAAAACCAACTTCATGTGTACCACCATCACTGGTTTTAACATTGTTAACAAAAGATATTAAGTTTTCACTATATGTATCTGTATATTGAAAAGCAACATCTACTTTAATATTATCTTTAATACCACTAAACGAAACTACAGGATGAAGTGTTTTTTTATCTTCATTCATATATTCAACAAATGATTTTAAACCATGTTCATAATGATAAACTTGATGTTTATCATCTTCTAAATCATCTACTTCAATTGTTAAACCACTAAGTAAAAAAGCACTTTCTTGCATTCTTTCACATATCGTTGTAAAAGAAAATTCTGTCGTTGAAAATATTTCTGGATCAGGTAAAAATCTTACCTTTGTACCTGTTTTACTTGTTTTATCTAGTTTTTTTAATGGTTTATCTAATTTACCACCATCTTTAAAACTAATAAAGTATTCATAACCATCTCTTTTGATTGTTACTTCCATCCATTTAGATAAAGCATTAACAACACTAGCACCAACACCATGAAGACCTCCAGACACTTTATATCCGCCTTCTTCAAACTTACCACCAGCATGTAATACTGTATATATTACTTCAGGCGTACTCATCCCACTAGAATGTTTTCCAACAGGTACTCCTCTTCCCTCATCTTCAACACTAATACTTTTATCATTGTGAATAGTTATTTTAATACGATTACCATAACCATTGATAACCTCATCTATACTATTATCAACAATCTCCCACACTAAGTGATGTAACCCTCTTTTGTCAGTTGATCCAATATACATACCAGGACGTTTTCTAACAGCCTCTAAACCTTCTAGTATCTTAATTGAACTTTCATCATACTTTGCCATTCTATCACCTATACAGATTATAACACATTAAATAAATAAAAATCTAGTTTTCTAAGAAAAAAACCACCTAAAAGGCAGTTTATTTCTTATAAGTTTTATTATTTTGTAAATCTAATATTTTCAACGAATTATATATTTCTATTAATTTTTCATCACTAATATTAGGTATCATTTTATATATAATAGCTTGATATAAAATATCTATTATATCTATACCATTCATATCTTTTAAAACTTCTAAATTTCTTAATACCCTATTTCTTGAAATAATAACCCCATTTATTTCATAGACTAGTTTACTTCTTTGATAAAACTCATCTAATTTACTAATAATATCACTATTTTTCACTTCATCACTAATAACAAATCTTTTATTACTTTCCAGTTTTTTTGTACATGTTGGATTTAAGTAACAATTCCCTTCATTGACAATATAATTATCATACTTTTCAGGGCTAACATAAAATTTATTTCCTGATACGACCTGTCCAATTATTTTATTACTACTATTTATATAATTAAAACCTATTAGATTACTAATTATAATTCTTTTTACAATATTATTTGAGTTATTGTTTAAATACTTTTGATTTCCTCTTAAAATTGGATATAATCCAAGTTCAATAAAATTATCAATAATATCTAATAAGTCACCATTAATCAATATGTCATAGTTATTATCTGTTCCCAAAGTAAAATTATATTCATCTAATACTTCAAAAATAACAGTTAATAGATTATTATCAACCACCAATACTCTAGGGTTTTTCTTAGTAATATTTATTAAGTCAACATTACGAATAGTTAATAAATTAATATTTTTAGATAAGTTTTTATATTTATCTTCATCATATAAAATATCTAGATTATTAACAATAAAATTCTTATCTATTATCTTACTTTTCAAAGCACAATCTATAGCTTTAATAATTTTAATATCAGCAGCTATTATTAATTTTGTAAACTCTTTATGATAATCAGTTAAAAAAACTAAATCAGAATACTTAATGAACGCTAAAACATCTTCTATATTTCTTGATTCACTTATCTTTATAACCGCTTCTTGTTCTTCAATAAACAGATTATTAAAATTAAATCCATATTTTGTAAATAATACTTCTAACTTATTTAAATTGTTATTTTTATATTCTTTGTTTTTTTCTTCTACTAATCTATAAGCAGCAATATTATGTTCTAGACAAAACTCAATAAATAATTTTTTTATTTCTGAATCAAACAAATATTCCTCGTATTCTTCAATTTTAATAATACTTTTTTTATCAATATAAGATATCTTATATAAAAAATTTTCTAGTTTTCTCATTCTTTTATTGATACTTGAAACTTCATCTTTAACCTGTTTTCTTAAAGACATATAATATTTAACTAAATTATCATGACTATCTTTCACTTGTTTTCCAAAATCGTTTTCAAAAAAATTTTGCAATATTCTTGTTTTTATTTTTTTTCTTTCTTTTGAAACAATTCTATCAACAATTCTTCTATCTACATTATAATCATCAAGTGGTATTGCATCTAGTGCTTCATCAAATATATCATCTAATGATTTATTTGTCATCGCTGCAGAAATATCAAGATCTAAGAAACATTGATACTTGTCTGGACTTGGTAATATTTTAAATAGTTTAATAAATGTGGCATCTATCTTAGGATGATAAACCATTTCACCATCTTCGTTTTCAAATTCAAATAACTCTTGTCTTGCACTTACATAACTCTTATAAACTTCCATCTCTTCTTGATTAAATTTTACAACTTCACTAGAACTTTTTATTTTATCAATAATACCTAAATAATATAATTTCTCTAATGAATATAAATATTCCATATACGTAGAATTATCAAATTCAACTTCATCAATAAATTCTTTTATTTCATCTATTGCTTCTAATAAATCATCAAACGATATTTTCATATCAGTTGCTATTAAAGTGCTTATCAAATAAGAAGTATGAGTAACTTTAGAAAAAGATTCTATATCATTAATATTATAAACTTTTAAAAATTGTTCTAAAAAATGAAACTCATCTATTTTATCTATATCAACATTTTCCAAATAACTGATATAACTTTTTACTGCATCTACAAGTTTATCAATCTTATTCATCAAAACCACCCAACTTTTTTACTTTTGTATCTTTTTCTAATGTAGATAATAAACTATCTAACACTTTTCTGTTTTCTTCAAGATATTCATCATTAAATATTAAATTACTAATTATTAAATGATTTTCTTTAAATAAATCATATTTGTTTTTTAACGCTGCTTTATAGGCTGCATCAACTTGTGTCTTTTTAATAAACATATCCAAAATTACATATTTATCTTTTGACATTGGTATAAACGTAATTCTAGCTTGATTATATCTTACTTCCATCATACCTTGAATAGCATTATTGTCATTAAATCTTTTTAAATTTCTGAATTTACCATTTACCATCTCTGTTAATAATGTGTGAAATAAATTGTAATGATCTATTGCAATTTCTTTTAAATCAGAAAATACTGAATAATTTCCACTCGATGTTTTTAAAAATAACAAATCATTTATTTCTCTACTATCATTTTCAATAACAACCGAAGTTTTCTGATTTAATTTTTTCAAGAAATTTATCTTTAACAATAAATAGTTTATTTCTAACTTTACATCTTTTATTTCTTTTTCAGACATACTACTTTTATCCATAACTAATAATTTTTTATATTCTACTACTTCTTCATAAAGTCCAAGAATAATAACATTAATAATATGGTTATAGTTAAGACTACCCTTTAATGGCAATATATCTTTTATCTCATCATAGTTTTTACTACTTATTATTCTACTTATATATCTTTTAGCATCTATTTCTAGGGTTATTATGTCTTCTTTTTTTTCTAATTCTTCTTTAGGTATTTCCAGCTCTTTTCCTGTATTACTAGCTGTACAATTAGATATTATTTTTTCTAATTCTTTGTTTTCTTTTATCATTAACGAACGCATTTTTTCATTATAATTTGAAATATCTTTCAATATATCTATTTTTTCTTCGTTTGTCACTTCTAAAGAGTTTAAATATTCTATTACGCCATCTATATCATTTATAAATTTACTATCAACACAAAAATGTTCTAATATATATTCAAACATATAACCCCTCTTTTCGTGATGTATATTCTACCATAAATATTAGTTTTGTCAAATTTATAAAAAATAAAAACCGTTGAATTTCAACGGTTATTTATCAACTGGTGTCCCAGAAGGGATTCGAACCCCTGACCCACGCCTTAGAAGGGCGTTGCTCTATCCAGCTGAGCTACTGAGACAAATGCTCCAACTCAGGAACATTTAAATTATACTATACTTTTTTAAATTATTCAATACTTTTAAACGTTGTTTTATAAATTTCTTCATCATCTACCTTAAATATAAGCTCGCTAACTTCATAATTATCCTCAACAGATAAACTAATGGTATGAATCACTTCCTCTAAAATCTTCTTTTCACTTGCATTATCAAAAATATATGAATTAAAATTTAGAGATAATGTGTCAACATTTTGGGTCGCGGATAAAAGTTTTGTATTATAGTTTAAAAAACTCATTAAATTAGCTTTATATGTAGGCGAACTACTCAAACTATCAACAATAATGGTTATTTTATTTCTATCATCATTACTGAATTTAGAAACCGGAACGTAATAATAATTATCATTATATCTATTGATGTAATAAATTGTTGTCATTGTTATATCATTCATACTTGTAATATCATATTCTTTATTTATACCAAAACTTTTATCTAATGTTGCAGGTAAGTTCTTATTTGTTTGTGGTAATTTTGTTAGAATGTCACCATTAACATAAATGATTACTTTATTAACACCTTTTATAGAAGTAAGCGTATATACTATTGCCTCTATCATTTTCTCTTCGTTTTCTTTATCAACATCCAAAAGTTCTTTAGAAAAATCTATTTTAATAATCTCATCATTAAATTTTAAACTTAGTATTTTTGTTTCACTAGATAAAATAGATCTAAATCCATTTGGAATCCGGTCCTCACCTGCTCCACCTTTTATAAGAACCTCAATAAGCTCTCGAGCTTTATTTTCAACACTTAAGTTTTCACTATTAACTACCACTTCACTTCTCCCAAGCATATTATAAGAATCTAATAAATATACAACTTCTTTATTCAAATCTTGTTCAACATAACTTATTTCATAATCAATATTTAATTTATTATCACTTGCATTATTAGGAATCAAATATATTAAAAATAATGCGAATAACGCAGAAATAGATACTAAAATCTTTCTAATAGATGCCTTTTTTAACATAGATTCACCTCTATATAAGAATATGAAAAAAGGTACATATTTATGCACCTTTCATATTACAAAGATATTTCTCCAATTTTTAAAAGTTCAACCACTGCCCCAGCACGTCCCTTAACGCCTAGCTTTTGCATTGAATTAGAAATATGATTACGAACAGTTTTTTCACTAATGCCAAGTTTTTCAGCTATTTCAACAGTGGTGTTGTTTTTAATTAAAAGCTCAAAGACTTCCTTTTCCCTTTTGGTTAATATACTTTTAGCCATTATTTCCCTCACTTCCTCGTTGGGTGGTTTATATTTACTCATATTATTTTATGAATAAATAAGTTTTTAGTGAGAGAATACGCCTATTTAACTATTAAATTTTACTGAGATATACATTTGATTATCATAATTTCCCTGAACTGTACGCATTATATTATTAGCCATACTTGCATTATGTTCTTTACTATCAACTACAACTCTAATTTGATTATTATCAACTTTAACAAAGGCTTTTAAATTATATGTCTCATTTATTTGTTTTTCTATTTTTTCTTCTTCTCCTCGAATAACATTTAAATTTTTCATTTTCTCATAAGCTACATTTTTTTCATCAGTGCTTGAGTCTGGACTATTGATTACTTTGTTTAATGATTCTATTTCTTCCAACATCTTTTCTTCTGCCTCAACTCGTAACGCAACTAAAACACTACTTTCTTTTACTTCAACAGTAGGTTCTTCTTTACCTGTTGTTTCTGTATTTTCTTCTATTTTACCAACATAACTATTATTGTTTGTTAATAGTAATTCACTCGGCATAGTAACATAATATACACTTAAAACTAAAATTAAACTAAATAGTGTTAAAAACCAAATACTTTTTTTATTTATCATATTATTCCTCCCAGTACTATCTATTAGATTATATTATGAAATCTATTTAATATGACAAAAAAGCAAGAATTAGGTATTATAAAATTTAAAAAGATAATTTAGGAGCCTGCTCTCTTCAGGGGGCTCACCCTTTTATTCTTTGTATGTGTTAATTCCTTTTAACTTCGGCCTTTTTACATTGGCATGAACCATCATTTACCGTGGTTTTTTAGTATTTTTGTACCTAAATTGTACCTAAAAAAAGACAGTAGAGTTGTTTTCTACTGTTTCCAATTGTTAATCTATAACACCTGTTTCAAGAGTTATTTTATTCATTTTTATATCACCAAAATGTTCATAAACTGAAGCTACTATTATTTGATATCCATGAAAATCCCTTTGTAAAATATTCATCATATCAGTTGCAGCATCTTCTTTCATTTCACTTGTTCTTGGGGAATCTATTATAAATGGCAATTTTATTCCAAATTTTTCCTCAATAGTTTTTAGATAAGCTAACTTAAATACAAATGCTAACTGCGCTAGTATTTTGCCGCTATATCCTTTTAACTTACTTGTAAGTACAATACTATGATCCTTATTTATGAATTGTTTAATTTCTAGCTCAATAGCATATTTATCTATAATATCGTAAAAATAATTTAAGTAATTATTATTAGTGGATAAATAATTTTTAATCTTATTATTCACTTTATTCCTTTGGTTTGTAAGATTACTTAACACATTTTCGACTACATTTTTATCCAGGTTGAGATTTTTTATATTATCTTCCATGTTTTCTAAAATTGTTTTCATATCAAATAATGTATTTTTCTCTTCTATTTTCTTTATTACTTTATCATATTCAGCTTTATACTTAAACAATTGATGATTTAATAAAGTTTTCTTATATTTTAGATACATTTCGTTTTCATCATAATTTACTATATTATCTTTTTTTAATTCTATTCTTTCTCCATTATTTCCTTTTACAATAATTTTCATATTTTCAATATAATCTATGAACTGTTTATTATCTTTAATAATATCATCTATTTCAGAGATTTCTTTTTCTTTTAATTCTATTTGAAATGCAAGTTTATTCTTATTTTTTATTAATAGACTAATTTCCTCATTTGTTTTACTAATAGTCAAGTTATCAACAATTTCATCTTTAAATTCAGATATTTTTAATAAATTTTTATATTTTCTAATTTCCTGACTTATTTTTTCTTTTTCATAATATAAATCTCCTAGATCCTTACCTGATAAACCAGATATATAGTTTTCTATGTTGAATCTATTATTACCTATTATTTTACCTCTGTTTAACATTGTCCAGCCCTTTTCTTGATCTATGTAAAATACAGCCAAAAGATTTTCTAATATTAATAAATCCTCTATTCCAAATAGTAATGCTTGAAGTTCATATTGCTCTTCCGGTAGCAAAAATACTTTTTCATCGTTATCATTTTTTAAGGTTATTGATTCACCTTTTCTAATTAAGAATACTTGTTTTTTATCAATTGTTAATACAACGTTAACATTGTACTTATCAAACTCACCAATTCCCTCTGTTGGGGGAATATTATAACCAAGTCCATATAATATAAACCTCAAAAGTGTAGTTTTACCTTTTGAATTTTTTTCACTAAAGATTAGATTAAAATCATTTTTTAAATTGTATTTTTTGCTTTTATCACCTAATGAAATTTCAATACTATTTATTACCATAAATTTCAACTCCTCTCTTTATTTCTTCAATACTTTTTGATCTTAGAATTATTTCCTTTGCTATAATTTTAGCACATGCTTGTAAAACAATATCGTCCTTATTTTTATCAGGAAAAATCAAATTAAATATCTCGTCTTTATTCCCTTGAATAAATTCATATATCGAAACCGATTTATCACTCTTTAATTTATATTGTGAATATAATGATATTATTTTATTATAATCTAGAAAAGTCGAACTCTTTATATCAATTATTTTTTCATACTCATCTATTGCTTCTAAGAAATCTGTTTCCTCAATTTCAAGTTTTTCATCAAATTTCTTTACATCATCTAATTGCAATTTACAAACTACTAATCCCCAAACCACATTTTCCTTATTTATTGTTATTTTTGGGCTTTTAACTGAAGCGTTATGTAAAAATTCTTCTTCCCATATAGTAATTATTCTATTTGCAAATGAACTTAAACTTGGGCTAACATTAGAAACAAACTCTGACATTTTTTTACTAATTTCTTTATGTCTTTGTTCCCAATCATCACCATAAAATGGTATCTTAGCAATAATCAATCTACTTGTATCAATATTATAGTTTTCATTTGATATTTGGTTATCAATTTTTTTCTTAGATTCTTCCTTTAGTTCATCATATTTTAAAAAACTAATACCATCAAATTCTTTAGTTCCAGAATTAAGCGGATTTTCTTCTAAATTACTAATATACATCAAATTATAATTCCCTCTATCATCAACATTTGATAGTGTTCTAAGTGCATCTTTTAATTTTTCAGAATGTCCTTTATTATCTTTGGTAGGAAATTCTTTTGATTTAGCTTGTGCATATATTTTTTTGTTATCATGTAAAAACAATTCTATATCTTCTTGACTTCCTTCAACCTTTATTTGATCAAAATCAGAAAAATGTTTAAGCATCAAATATATTGCAGCATTTATTTGAAATTGAAATCCGAATATAGTTGCACTTGCCTGTGTACTATTCATAACATCACCCCTGATAAATAATTGATATATATTTTACACCATTTATTAAAATCTAGCAATTATCATCATACTACTTTATAAGTATATCATGAAAAAAGTTCATATAATCTGAACTTTAGATTAAACTATAATTATTTTCCAGTAATGCTGAAGAACTTATCAAAGAATTCTAATATTTTATCGATTACTATATTTTTCTTTTCTTGACGTTCATTATTAGGGGTAAACATATTCAGAGGAGGTAAGATATTAGACACTTCTGTACCATTAGTTTCAACTCTTCACTGTTCAAATGATCTTTGGATAAATTTATATGTTCCCTCTTTATTAAGATTCTCTTCAGAAATTATCTTATCTAATTCTTCTTTCTTTTTACTATTCATAAATGATTCAAAGTCAGCATATACATTTGAGTCTTGATCTAATGATTCAATGAATACCATGATTAAATCTTTCTTATTTCTTAAATCTGGACTTGCCATGATTGTCTTTTGAATAGTTACAAGAATTTCTTTATCTTCCATGTTACTATCGTGGTATTTCTTAACTAATCCTAAGATGTAATCGATATTAACTTCTATGGATTTAATTAATTCCATTTCGAATACTACATCATCAGTAACATCAGTTTTTTCTTGCTTAGCTTTATTTCTAAATTCATTATAAAGTTCAATATAAATACTATGATAATCTTGTTTATCTCTTTCATTGATTAATTCATCATCTTTGAACTCATCAAATGAAGATAAAATATTTGTTACTTTTAATATTGCACCATATAGTTTAATAAACTCTTTTTGTTCTGCTTCGCTTTGCATAAGTTCTCCAGGTGCAAATTTAGAAGTTAATTTTTCGACTAATGATTTATATCCCTCAAATGTTTTACCATTATCATCTTCATATCCATAATAGTAATCGTTATATGGTTTTAATAAAACTATTCCATGAGCTTCCTCATCACCAAATTTAGCAAGTGCCTCATTTAATCTATCTTCTAAATTTCTAAATGAGACAATATTTCCATATGTCTTAACACTATTAAGGATTCTATTAGTTCTTGAGAATGCTTGAATTAATCCATGCCATTTTAAGTTCTTATCTACCCATAATGTATTTAGTGTTTTTGCATCAAAGCCTGTTAAGAACATATTAGCAACAATTAATATATCAATTTCTCTATTCTTCATTCTTAAAGATACATCTTTATAATAATTTTGGAATCTTTCTGATGATGTATCATAACTTGTTCCAAACATATTATTATAATCCTTAATAGCATTTTCTAAGAATGTTCTATCATCTGTACTTAATGCTTCTGTTGATTCAGAGTTTTCATCAATTACTCCATCTTCTCCATTAACACCATAAGAATATATTATAGCTACTTTAAGATTACTCTTTTTAATATCCAACTGTTTTTTAAATTCAGCATAGTATTCTTTAGCCATTTTAATGCTTGATACGGCGAATATTGAGTTGAAGCCATTAATACTCTTCTTAGACTTTATTTCTTCAGCATCTTGCTTTTTAGCTACTGCTACAACGTTATCTAGAGTTGAATATACATAGCTTTCAGATGTTTTAGTTTTTGTACTAAAATGGTCTATTATATATTCAGTAATCATAGCAATTCTCATTTGGTTATCAAATAGTTTTCGCCTTTATTTTTTCTGGTTGCTAATAATGAAATACTTCCTAAAGAGTGATAATAGAACGTTTCAATTCCTGGAATATGACGAAATACCTTATATAAAGGTATTTCCTGTTTTCTTAATTCATTATTATATAGTTTGAGTAACGAATGAACAGCCACCTTTTGCTTCATAACTGTAACTTTAGAATTCATGGCATCATCTGTTAAAAAAGCATTGTCTACTTTAAATCCATGTGCCTTAAATCCATCTAGAATTTCATCATCAAAACTTATCAAGTAACATACCCCCCCTTTAAGCAAATTATTTAGCGCATATGAATATAGTAATGAACTTGTACTGATGCTTGCCATAGATGCAATTTTATAATACTCACTTGCTTGTCTGAAGCAAGCAGATGCTATTTCTGCATGAATTTTAATCTTTGCTTCTTCTATTTCGTCATATTTTTTTCTTATATACTCATAATAATAGCTAACTTTGTTCAAACAGTTTTAAATCGTTAAAAACTGATGCAATTGAATTCTTGCTATATTTATATTTTGTCATCATAATATCACTTCCTTAATGACTTATTATACTATAATTGTTTAACTATTTATCAAACTTCTTTATCTTCTTTTCCAATATATATATTCATTCTATTCTCATCTGTAAAAGCTTTTGTATATTTACTATATAAAAATGATGCACCTATTACTAAACGAGCAAAAATACTTGCTATTTCTAATGATTGTTTAGCTAACGATAATAAGTCATATTTTTTACCTTTATATGTTATTGTAGGAATAATAACTACATTATTTACTTTAGTAATTAAAGTGGGAAACAAATTATTTCCAGGATGTTCAATTTCATTTCTAATATTATAAATTATTGACCAATCATCATATATTTTAGAATCTATATTAATTTTATCCTTTTGCCATTGTAGATAATCATTATATCCTTCTACATCATCATTTAATAATTTACAAATATTCCAAACATATTTATAAACTTGATCCATGTTAATTATAACGTCGTAACAATTTTTAATATAGGTATTCGAATTATTCTTACCACTAATTTTATAGTCATCAATAATTTTTTCACATTCTATAATTTTATTTTCGCTTCTAAGAATATTAATAAAAATTTCCATATTATATTCACTTATAGACTTTATAAGCTCCTGAGATAAATCTATATATATCATTTGGCCATTTTCTAAAACGATATTATTGGATGAATATCTCAATAATTCATTTCTAAATTGTGAAGCATATGGATTATTTTTTATATTAGTAGTTAAATCTGGCATTTCTTCTACAACGAATTTATCATGATTAGTCATTTTTATCACCATATTAATTATAACATATGTGGTTATTTTAAGAGCATCTGAATCCATTATTTTCCATTTCTATTAGAAGAGAGCAACTTTTTTACTCAATCTCTTTATTTATAAGGACTTCTGCTATATTTAAATTACAATATTATTGTAATAGATACGATTTAGGTACGAAATTTATGTATGATACATAATTTACTTGGTACCAAACAAATCTCTTTAATTTCTTTATAAAATAGGCAAATATTCGTTAAAACGCTAAATAAAATCGGACCAAAATTGGGCCAAAAAAATTAACTCAAAAATTAACAAATGGCGTAATTACGGCACAAAAATGAGGACACATTGAAAAAGTGTCCTCTTCAGGGGGAAGTAATGCCAAATTATTTTAAATATACATTCTTTTTTATTGGCATTCAATAAAATTATTTATCATTCATACTATCTAGAAATTCTTTTAAATTAATAGCTACGCTAGTTGGCAGTATTTCTTCCAATTCTTTTACATCTATCTCTTTTAACTTATTTATACTTTTATATTTTTTTAATAGTTCTTTTTTCCTTTTTTCTCCTATTCCTTCAATACTATCAAGGATACTTTCGATAGCTCCTTTACTTCTTAATTGTTTATGATAATTGATAGTAAAATTGTGTACTTCATCTTGCATTCTTTCTAGATAGAAAAATACGTCACTATTATGTTCTACTTTTATTTCAATATTATCAGAAGTTATTAAAGCCTCAGTACGGTGATGATTATCTTTTTTTAATCCTACTACAGGGATATTTAAATTTAAAGAATCAATTACTTCTTTAGCAATATTAATTTGTCCTATACCACCATCAACAATAATCAAATCTGGCATAGTAAGATTATCTCTAAGGACTCTAAAATATCTACGATATATAACTTCTTTCATTGTTCCATAATCATCATTCCTATCAACTGTTATTTTAAATTTACGATATTCATTTTTATTTGGTCGTCCATTTGTAAAAACAACCATTCCCGACACATTGAAACTGCCAAAAAGATTTGAATTATCAAATATTTCAATTCTATCAAGAGGTTCTATATTAAGAAGTTTAGATAATGTTTCGTTAGCGCCAATTGTTTTCTTTTCATCTTTTTTTATCATTTCGAACTCATTTTCTAAACTTATTTTGGCATTTTCATTTGCCATATCGACTAGTTTTAACTTTAATCCTTTTTGTGGAACTTTGACTTTTATTTCAAGAACATCTGAAAGTATTTTTTCATCAGCAATATTAGGAACTAGAATTTCTTTTGGTTTTAAAACACCTTTCTCATAGAACGATACTATATATCTATTAAGTTCATCGCCTACTTCATCAATAATAGGCGTGATTTTAGAGTGTCTACCAACAATTTTACTTCCTCTAATAAATAGTACTTGAATTGATAACATTCCTTTATCTTCAAAGTAACCAAAAATATCACGGTCTACATTATCTTCTACCTCTACTTTTTGACGAGCTAAAGTAATGTTTATGTAATCATATAATTCTTTTAATTCCTTTGCTTTTTCATAATTTAAATTATTACTTTCTTTTAACATCTCATTTTTAATCTTATTAGAAATTATAGTATGGTCTCCTTTTAAGAACTTAATTATTTCATCTTCCATATCTTTTATTATCTTTTTATCAATATTATTAGTGCAATAACCTAGGCATTGATTTATATGATAATATAAACATGGCTTTTTATTATAAGTACTACACTTTCTTAAAGGATACATACGATTTAAAAGATTAACAGTTTGACGAGCCGCATATACGTTAGGATATGGTCCATATAATCTCCCTTTATTCTTCTTACGATTTAAATTTCTAACAATTAATAATCTTGGAACATCTTCACTTGTAAGTTCAATATAAGGGTAACTTTTATCATCTCTAAGCAAAATGTTATATTTAGGATCATATTTTTTTATTAAGTTTATTTCAAGAATCAATGATTCAGTTTCACTACCAACAACAATATATTCAAAGTCAACAATCTCACTTACTAATTTAGCTGTTTTACCAGTGTGTGTACCACGAAAATAAGAACTTAATCTATTCTTAAGTTTTTTTGCTTTACCAACGTATATAACAATACCATTTTTATTTTTCATTAAATAACATCCTGGCAAATTAGGAACTAGCGATAACTTTTCTTTAATCATAGTAAACACCTCTTTTTTATTATAACAAAAAAACTAACTAAAAGTTAGCTTATTTTAATTTTTCTAACGCTTCATCAAAAGTAGTTATTGGTATCAAAGTGATTTTATAATTGTTTTCTTCAATAATTTTTTTTGCTTCTTCATAATTTTCTCCAGCGGGAATTAAAAATATGTCCGCATTTTCTTTCACCGCACCTTTAATTTTATATTCAATTCCACCAATTAAGCCAACATTTCCATTAATATCAATTGTGCCAGTCCCCACAATTTTTCTACCTTTTGTTATATCTTCACTAATCAAGTTATTGTAAATAGAAAGTGCTAAAACTAAACCTCCACTTGGACCTGATTCTGATTTCTTAAATTCAAGTTTTATTTCTGGATCAGTTTTTAAATCACTGGTTTTAGAGAGTAATAAACCAATTAATTTTTTACCTCCTACTTCTTTTATTTTACCATAACAATCAATTTCTTTATTATTTCTTTTAACATTTATAATGACTTTATCATTTACATTTTTAGTAACCATGATATCATCCAATTGTTTTTTACTAGTAATTTTTATATTATCAACTTCTAATATCTCATCACCTATTTTTAAATCCGTATCAGAATCTTCATCTACATAAATAATAAATAAATGTTCATTAGAAATTTCTATTTTTTTACCCGCTTTGGTATATGCCACTACAATAGCGTTATTTTTAGCTTCTTCTAACAATAACTTATCACGATAGCTTGCTTCACTCATAGTTTCATTATCATATATAACATCTTCTTTTTTTAAAACATCCCAGTCTTTATTTATTAGTGAATATAAAAGAGTCGGAATAGTTGCTTTTATCTCAGAAACATAAGCAAGATTAAACGAACCAGCTGATTTATAACTATCATTTATTTTTATTCTATCATCTACCTTTATAACGCCACCCGGAGCCTCTATATAAAAAGGAAATTCTATTATACATAATACAAAAATAGCCACGAAAATAATAAACATTTTATAATCTTTTTTTATTGTCATCTTTATTTCTTCATACAATTTTTTTATCATATTTTCATTCCTTTCTTTATATTCTATAGTAAATGAGGGACAATTATGAAAAAAAATATCACCATCATTATCAATTTTATTACAATAAGTATTTTAATTTTTTTTACAACTCAAATTTTACTTACATCCGATAAAGTAATGAACTCTGTTGAGTTTTCTTTTTCTATTTGGAAAGGTAGTATTTTTCCATCATTATTTCCTTTTTTTATTATGTCTGAAATACTTATTAATTATGGATTTGTAGAACTGATAAGTGAAATCTTCAAGCCAGTTATGAATAAAGTTTTTAAAGTTAATGGAGCTGGAGCGTTCATATTTATTATGAGTTTAATTTCCGGTTTTCCATCAAGTGCTAAATACGTAAGAGAAATATATAAAAAAGGACTAATAGATGAAAAAGAAGGAACAAAGATTTTAATGTTCACTCATTTTTCTAATCCTTTATTTATACTTGGAACTATATCTTTAACTTTTTTAAATAACAAAGAGGTTGGTTTTTTAATACTTATAGTACATTATTTACCTAACATTATCATTGGATTAATTATTAGAAATTTATATCCTAGCAAAAATGAGAATAATAACTTCTCATTTAATAATATATTTAAAATAATGAATAAAAAACAAAAAAGCTTTGGAGAAATATTAAGCATCGCCATCAAAGACACAATTAATACGCTTCTATTAATATTAGGAACAGTTACTATCTTTTTAATAATAACAACAATAATTAATAATACAATAAATATTACGCCATATTACCAAGCTATTTTAAATGGGACTATTGAGATGACTCAAGGATTAAAATACATCAGCATTCTTGATTTACCTTTAAAAATCAAAACAATTATTTCAGTCATGTTTATATCTTTTGGTGGCATAAGTGTTCATATGCAAATAATAAGTATTTTGAGTGATACTAAAATCAAATATTTCCCATATTTAGTTGCTAGAGTTATACATGCATTAATTTCAGGTTTAATAGTCTTTTTAACTTTTGATTTGTTTTTTTGTTAACAACCTTGCGAATAAGGTAAACTAGAAACTATAGCATCAGTACCATCATAAGGGAAAACATACAAAATATTTAAACCAAAATCTTGATTTTCAAATTTATTATTATAAACTGGTAATTTAATATCTAAGAAATATATAAGCCTTGAAGAATAAGTTTTTGAAGAGTTACAAACTTTTGCGCCTTTAAATTCATAAGTATTATGACTTGCACTTAAACTTAAATCAAACTTTGAATTAGCAATTAAATCAACTGTATAATCTCCATATTTAATTTTTTGAAATGATTGTCTTTGTGAAGTATCATCATATTCGTATTCCCATGATAAGTTTTTAACATCTCCATTTTTATATGTAAATTGAATACAATTATTCCCACAAACATCTATATTTGTTAAACCATAGTCATAAAAATCCGAATATATATAATCGGTTAAAATATTTTGTTTACTAATTAATGCAGATTTAGTAACAGAATTTTCATATACATTTTTAAGAGAAATAATAATTTCAAACAGAATAACAACAATAATCATCGTTAAAGTAAAAGATACTATTAATTCTATAATTGAAAAACCTTGATTTTTTTTCATAACTCCTCCACTACATACTTAATGATGCATAAGTATCATCATTAAATTCCAATAATAAAACGCATTTACCTCTGTTACTAAGATAGTTAATATAATCTTTCTCTTTTGCAGAAATATTAGAATCGTTTGCCACATTTTCTTTCATATAATTCAAATTACCTAATATAACAGTTTTGATATTTGCTGCTCGTTTTATACGTTGATAATAATAATCAGATACATCAAAAAATTGATAAGTATCACATGCATTAGCAAGTTCATTTTTATCATATCCACTATAACCTATAAACTTCTTTACTTCATTTGTAATATAAAGACCTTGTACAGTATCATATGAAAAACTTCTATTGTAATTTCTCATAATACTGTTTGTTTGAACAAAAATATAAACTAAAATTCCAAGTACAAAGCTAGAAACTATAAATACTTCTGCAAGCATAAATCCTTTATTATTTTTTTTCATATTTTTTACCTCGTTATTATTGTATTTATTATATTTTTATTATATAATATTTTTAGGATTAATACTAGTCCTAAATGGAAGAATAGAAAAAATTTATTAAAGGGGTTGAGTACAGTGCTCAAAATTTTTGATTATGAAAAAATACCTGTCGTTGAGGTTGTTAATGAAATATTAGTTGACGCTAGTAAACGTGGAGCGAGTGATATTCACTTCGATCCATATGAAGAATACTTAAAGATAAGAATCCGTATTGATGGTCAATTAATTGATTATACAGAAGTTCCTAATACTATTAAAAAGAATTTAATTACTCGTGTTAAGATAATTTCTGGTATGAATATTACTGAATCAAGATTACCTCAAGATGGTGCGATTAAAGCAACACTTCAAGGTATTAACTTAGACCTCCGTGTTTCTAGCTTACCTACTAGCGAAGGAGAAAAAATAGTTATTCGTATTCTTGATTACTCAATGAGTTTATCAGGGCTTGAACATCTAGGGTTTAGTGAAAGTAACTACAAAAAGATGCTAGAGATGATTAATGTTCCTAACGGAATTATTCTTGTAACCGGTGCTACTGGTAGTGGTAAATCTACAACAGTATATTCTATATTACAACGTTTAAACCGTGAAGAAACAAATATCATTACAGTTGAGGATCCAATAGAAATGGATATTGCTGGTATTAACCAAGTTCAAACAAACAGTGAAATCGGGTTAACTTTTGCTACTGCTCTTCGTTCAATCTTACGTCAAGATCCTAACATAATAATGATTGGAGAAATTCGTGATACTGAAACAGCTAAAATTGCCGTTCGTGCATCAATTACTGGGCACTTAGTTCTTTCTACATTACACACCAACAACTCATTAAATACTATTGAACGTTTACTTGATATGGAAGTTGAAAGATACTTACTTTCTAGTGCTTTAACTGGTATTGTTTCTCAGAAATTAGCAAGAAGATTGTGTCCTCACTGTAGAGAAAAAAGACCTACTAATGATTATGAAAAAGAATTATTTAAAAAAGTAATCGGTAAAGAAATTGATGAAGTATATACTACTGTTGGTTGTGAAGAATGTGGTAATGGTTATAAAGGTCGTATTGCTATTCACGAAGTATTAATGATTAATGATGAAATCAAAGATGCTATAAGTAGAGGTATTAGACGTGATAAATTACGTGAATTAGTTTATAAATCAGATGTTGTTACTCTACTTCAAGATGGGCTTGATAAAGTTGCTAATGGTTTAACTACTTTTGAAGAATTACTAAAAATTATTGAATTAGATGATGATGATAAAATTGCTGGAGATTACGATTTACAAACAGCGCTTAAGTATGCTAATATAAACAATGAAGAACATGAAAGAATACAGAAAGAAAACGAAGCCGAAATCGAAAATACAAACAAAAAGAAAAAAGAAGATATTAATGAAGACACAGATAATAAAACAGAAGATAATTCTGAAGAGATAGAAACATCAAATAATGACAATGAAGAAGAAACAACTGAAATGGTAGATACTAATGCAGAAGCTCAAACAGAAGGTTACAGTGAGAGCGATGATATTGAAGAAATTAATAAAAATGAAAAAAATTAAAACGTATTATAAAATACGTTTTTTGTTGTAATATTTTAAATTAGTTTACTATAAAAGGATGTTTTGAACTAAATACCATTTCTATTCAAAGAAATTGGGTTTATATCAATTTAATCATCCTTGTTTTTATATTATTTAATCAATATATTCAATAACCAATTTAAATCTATTCTAGTAATCAAAATTATTAACGCCCCTATACTTAAAAATGGTCCAAAAGGAATAACATGATCTTTGTTTTTATACAAAATTAATAATGATAATGGCAACCCTATAATTGATGCTAAAAAAATAGAAAAAACAGAAAGTTGCCAGCCTAATACTAGACCAAAAATGAATAATAGCTTTATATCTCCTCCACCCATGGATTCTTTTTTAAAAATCAAATCTCCTAACATTTTTAATAAATAAATGAATAAAGCCGCAATACAGCCGTTTCCTAGACTTAATAAAAGACTATGATATCCATCTATAAATAACATTTCAATAGATAGAGCTATTCCAAAAAATAGTAAAATTTCATCTGGGATTATCATATAAATATAATCGCTTACCATTACTATAATTAACATTGATACAAACGTTAAAGCTATTAACAAATTCCAACTTAACCCAAATGATAAAAAAGCTAAAGCAAATACTAGGCCACAACTAAATTCAAAAATTGGATAAAACCATGATATTTTTTGTTTACAACTTGTACATTTACCTCTTTGTAATATAAACGACACAATTGGGAGTAATTCCCAAAATTTAAGTCTATGATTGCAATTTGGACAATGAGATGGAGGGGAAACAATTGATTCCCCTTTTGGCAATCTATAACCTACTACATTGTAGAAAGAACCAAGAATGGTTCCTAATACAAAGAAACATAAAGAATAATATAACTCCATAAATCCCCCTAACTATAATTTTGAACTGATTGATAAAGGTTAAACATCGGTATAACGATAGCTAATACAATGGCACCAACTATTACCGTTAAGAATATTATCAATATTGGTTCAATAAATGTTTTGATTCTTGTAACTGAGTTTTTATGTAAATCTTGATAATACTCAGAAACTTTTTTCATCATTTCTGGAAGTTGTCCAGTCTTTTCCCCTGTTACTAACATTTCATATGCAGGTATTGGAAAAGCCCAGTGGTTTTCAAATGACTTAGATATTTTTTCACCCTTAGCTAAGTTGGTAATTGTATCTAGAATAATCATTTTATAAATTTCATTGTTTGTTACTTTATTAAGAATATTCATACTATCTGTAATAAATACATTGTGTGATAGTAATGAAGAAAATGTTTTAGTAAATATTGTTACTTCATTATAAATGATAACATTTCCTATAACTGGCATATGCATAAAGAACCATTGTGCTAGAGTCCTAAACACTTTTACATTTTTATATAAATATACTAAAGTAACTACTACTACCGTTACAATAACAATTAATATTAAATAGTTATTCTTTAAGTAATCACTAACTGATAAGATAAATAATGTAAATCCTGGAATTTGCGCTGAATCCATACTGCTATAAATCTCAACAAATTGAGGAATAACTCCAACGAGTATGAAAATAATAACACCTATGGCAAATACTAAAATAATCATTGGATACATTAACGCTGTAACCATTTGTTTTTTTGTTTTCTCCATTTCAGTGAAATACTCTGCCATATCATCTAATACTTCTGGCAACTCTCCAGTTAACTCTGATGCTTTAATCATATTTATTAAGATTCTAGGAAAAGCATCTTTTTGTTTTTCAAGTGCAGTACTAAAGCTTTCTCCCATAGACAAATCATAAATAATAGTTCTAAATAATTTTTGATATGCTTTATTTTTAGAATATTGTCTAGCTAAAATTTTTAAAGCTTCTACTAAAGGTATACCTGCTTTAATATAAGTTGAAAGTTGTGTTAAGAAAAATATTAAATCCTTATTTTTCATTTTAGCAGACGATACAGAGGCGCTTTTATGAGCAAACTGAATCCACTTATTAGTTTTAATATTATATACTTCGTAACCTTCACTTAAAAGGAATGAATGAACTTCTACTTTTGAATAAGCTTCAAAATAATCTGTTACAATCTTTCCATTAGGATCCTTAGCTGTATATTGATATACAACTTTAATATCACTCTTTTCAGCATCTTCTCCTTCAAAATTAATCAAAAGAACTTGCCTACTCATATCTTTTTTGTTCTTATAATCTTTAACAAATACGGAATTTTGTAATCCATATTTAATCTTGTTAAAAACAACTTTAGGGAAAGAGAAAATTGAATTTAATAAAGCATCTACTTTTTCTTTGAATGTTTTTTTCTCAGTTGGCGTTCTTTTGCTTAGATACTCGTTTTCTTCTTTTTCTTTTTTCTTTCTTAATTCTTCTCTTAATTTATTTTCTTGTTTTTGTTGAACAAGTAATTTAGCTTTAAATTGTGCTTCTTTTCTTTTTTGAACTCTTTCTAGCTTAATTTTAGCTTTAATTGCTCTAGCTTTCTCATTTTTACGAGCAAAAATATTATATAACATCAAGAAAATACCTAATGAGAACAATAAATATTTAAATAATTTATAAACATAAAAACTTACAACTGTAAATCCCTTTATAAAGTAATTTAATAATACCGCTAATCCAAAAGTAAAATATTTAACTAGTTTATAAACGGGATAAGAAATAATTTGAAGTGGTAAGAATAATTTTCTCCAACTTATATGACGCTTCTTTTTAGGAATATCGTTTATTTTTATTATCTCATCAGAGCTATTTATAGGTTCTGATATAGCTATTGGTTCATTATTTTCAATAGGCATTACATCATCTTGAACTTCAGGAACATCTAATGATTCAAGACTTTCATCTGGTTCGCTATCAGCGACAGTATCCTCAGTAATAGGTTCAACTATATCTTCTGGAACTGAAGTATCTTCTTCAGGCATTAATTCTGGTTCTTCTAAATCAGGAACAGTCGCATCAGAATTATCTTCTAACTCTTTAGAATTATTAATTTGATAATTATTTTCTATTTCTAGAGCATTATCTGGTATTCTAACAATTTCATCATCTTTGTTATATTGTTTTTTATGTTTAACTTTTCTTTTTAAGCTATTAACAATCATTACTGGCAAAGTTAAAGATAATAGACAGTACTTTATTGCTTTATATAAAATAAATGATATTAAAATAACAGTGTTTATAATAAAATTGGTAAATACATAAAAACAGTAAAAAAGTCCTAAACAAAAAAGCTTAACACTTCTGACTGGTATTAATAATATATATAATAGTATTTTATAGACAAGTTTAAAAAATGAAGTATTTGCTTTGTCCATTAAAAAACACCTTCCAATCTCCCTATCCTTCTATCATAACCATTATACCATATATTTTTTTTTTGTAAAACATATTTCTACAAATTCATATAATATTTTAGAAAGGAGCTTACATATGAATTATTATGTCCCATACTTTAATATGTATCCAAACATGGTAACTCCTGCTTTAAGTAACGCAGCTACTAATGGTGGTTTATTTTCAAGATTATTAGGACGAGGATTAAACTGGAGTTCAATACTAAGCAATACACAAAAAACTTTAGGTATTGTAAATCAAGCAATTCCAATGTTTAAACAAATGTCTCCTGTTGTAAAAAACGCTAAAACAATGTTTAGAATTATGAATGAATTTAAAAAAGAAGATACTTCTAATAATGTAACAAGTACTATAGAAAGTACTAATAACACAACATCTAATCATGAAAATATAAATTCATATAATAATGGGCCTACTTTTTTCTTAAATTAAAAGCGATATCATTTAAGTATCGCTTTTATTCTATATATTTCAATTAATACCTTTAACTTTCTTATCATAAATTTATTAGGTATTGTATTTAATAAATCTTCTAAATATTTTTTTCTATCTTTTAAGTAGTTTACAAACTCTTTACTTTTTTCTTTTAAGAGTAATGGTCCATATTTTAATTGCGCTTGATTATATTTAGCTTTACCCTTAACCCATTTTATAATAACATAGTACTTTTTTTCGTAAACTATTTTTTCATCTATTATCTTATAACCTTGGTTTAATAAATTTAACCTTAAGTTATAAACATCATCATTACTTTGAACAATCATTTGGCCAACATTTTTATTTTTTATAACATTTAATATGGTATTAGTCCCAAGGCCAGCCAAAATAATTAAATCATTATTATTTATATTTATATTTTCTAATCCATCATTGTGTAGTATTTTTATTTTATCACTTAATCCATATTCATTAATATTTTTCCTCGAATATTTTAAGACACTTTCTTTATTATCAATAGCTACACATTCTATATCATTCATAGTTAAATATATATCAAGTAACCCATGATCACATCCTACATCGATAACTCGGTAATTATCATCAACCATATCAGCAATAGTTTTTAATCTTTTGCTTAATCTCATTTTATTCACTCATATAATCTTTTAGTTTTCTAGAACGTGAAGGATGACGTAATTTTCTTAAAGCCTTAGCTTCTATCTGTCTAATACGCTCACGAGTTACACCAAACATTTGCCCTACTTCTTCTAGAGTTCTTGATTTACCATCTTCAAGGCCAAAACGTAAACGAATTACTTTTTCTTCTCTTTCGGTTAATGTTAGTAAAACATCAGAAATTTCATCCTTAAGCATTTCATGCGTAGCATATTCTTCAGGGCTCATATTTCTTTCATCTTTGATGAAATCACCTAAATGGGAATCGTCTTCTTCACCTATAGGGGTTTCCAAACTTACTGGTTCTTGACTAATTTTATAAATATCTCTAATTTTTTCAACACTAACATTCATTTTTTTGGCAAGTTCTTCTTCTGATGGCTCACGATTTAATTCAAGTGTTAACTGTCTTTGAATACGTGCAAGTTTATTAATTGTTTCAACCATATGAACAGGAACACGAATTGTACGAGCTTGATCTGCTATGGCACGAGTAATAGCTTGTCTAATCCACCATGTTGCATAAGTAGAAAATTTATATCCCTTACTAACATCAAATTTTTCTACAGCCTTCATAAGTCCAATATTACCTTCTTGAATTAAATCAAGAAATAACATTCCTCTACCAACATATCTTTTAGCAATACTAACAACTAAACGTAAATTTGCTTCCGCTAAAATTGTTTTAGCCTCTTCGTCACCTGCTAAAATACGATCAGCAAGTTCTAATTCCTCTTCCATCGTAAGAAGTTTAATTTGACCTATTTCTTTTAAATACATACGAACTGGGTCATTTATTGTTAAATCTTTAGTAAGCGCCCCATCATCTAATAATGTCTTATCAGCACCAGCATTAACATCATTATCATCTTCTGAAACAATAGCTATATTATTTTCATTAAATAAATTATATAATTCATCTAGAGAATCTGCATCTAAATCCAAACCTTTTAATGAATTTGCCAATTCCTCATAAGTTATAAATCCTTGTTCTTTTCCTTTTTTTACTAATTCTTTTTTTCTATCATCAAAACTTTTAATTTCATTAATCATACTTTTCTCCTCTTAACTTTTTTAATTCTACTAATTTTTGTCCTATTTCAGTTCTTTTAGTACCATCGTTTGTTGAATGTAATAAATCAGTTAACCTCTTTTTTTCTTCCTCAATATTATAATCCAAAACAACATTTATATAATCATTAATTTCATCTAATGTGAAGTTTTCTTTAATATTTAACTTATTAATTTCCTTTATTGTATTCATATATTCGTCGTCTTTATCCAAAATATATGATAGAAAATCAACTTCATTTATATAACCATAATCTTTATAGTAAGTTATAATTAATCTTTCTAAATCACGATATTTTTTAGTTGGCAAATTAGACAATTTATTCATGCATATATTTACTACTTCATTACTCTTAAGCATATAATTAACTAAATATATTTCTGCCTTTTCATATTTTGTTAAACCATTTTTCTTAACTTCTTTTGGCTTTTCTATCTTTTTAGGTTTTTTTTCTAAATTAAGCTTAGATCTTAGAAAATCAATATCTAAAGCAGAATCTTTACTTAATTTTGCTAACGTTATCTCTCTTAAAACATCATCAGAAATTGTATTAAGTTCATTTAATATTTCATTAACATAAAGAGCTGTTTCATTACTATCATTTAAATTTTTATCTTTCTTTAAATAATCAAGCTTAAAATCCATAACAGTAATAGGATTTTTTAATTTTTCAAGGAACTTGTCCTTTCCATATTTTAAAATATATTCATCAGGATCTAAGTTTTCTTCCAGTCTAACTATCTTAGGATTAATTCCAATGTTAGAAAGTTCATTAGCACATGAAAACGTTGCTTTGGCTCCTGCTCTATCACCATCAAATAATAATATTACTTCATTTGCCATTCTTTTAATAAGTAATGCTTGATTTTTAGTAACCGCTGTTCCCATAGTAGCTACTACATTTTTAACTCCTATAGAATAAGCTCTCATTACGTCCATAAATCCTTCCATAATGATAACTTGTCCTACATTTCTAGATTCATCTTTAGCACGATAATAATTATAAAGCAATTCACCTTTTTTAAATATTTCAGTTTCTTTACTATTTATATATTTTGAACTATCAGTACCTTCATATACTCTTCCACTATATCCGACTACTTTCCCATTTAAATCATGTAATGGAAACATAATTCTGTCACAATATATATCATTTAGGCCATATTCATTTTTTATAACTAAACCACTTTTTATAATATCGTTTTCTAAAAATTCTTTTTTTAATAACAATTTGGTTAATAATCCTCTTTGTTTCAAAGAATACCCTATTTCAAAATATTTAATCATATCATCAGTAATTTTTCTTTTATACAAATAATTTCTGGCTTTTTCACCATCTTTAGTTTTTAAATTGTTCTGATAAAATTTTAAGCTTAAATCATAAATATCATACAAAGAATTATTTACACTTTTTTTAGAGAAGTGATAATCATCAAGTTTAACATTTATTCCACCAATATCAGCTATTTTTTTTATAGCTTCAATAAATGATATGTTTTCATAATCCATTACAAATTTAAAAACATTTCCTGTAGCACCACACGAGAAACAAGTATATATTTGTTTGTCTTTGGAAACACTCATACTAGGAGAATGATCATCATGAAATGGACAAACTCCAAAATAATTTTTTCCTCTTTGAGTTAGTGATACATATTTTGAAACTACATCAACTATATCAACACTACTACGAATATCATTAATTTGTTCTGTTGTTAATTTAGGCATATATATCACACTCCCTACTTATAATATACGACAAAACTTTTCAATTTCCTTTTTTTTATTGAAATTTTTTATATTTTTTTTAAAAAAAGGCATAATATTGGGTAGGAAGTGATAAAAATGGGCTTAAAAAAGATTTTAAAATTTAATATTTTAATAATTTTTGGATTATCATTTTTTACTCATTTTGTATATAAAATTATACCTATTGATTTATTTGCAATCTTTTTTCCTGTCAATGAAAGTATATTTGAACATATGAAGATGATTTATACTGCCTTCTTGATAGATGGAATTATTTTATATATTTTTTTAAGAAAGAAAAATATTAAGTTTAATAACTTTTTTAGTTCTCTATTTTTAAGTTCTATTATTTCTATAATATCATTTTTAATCATTTGGTTGCCAATATACTATCAGATTGGAGAAAATATGATAATCACATTAATTGTTTTATTAATCTCGATATGTATATCACAAATAACTAGTTATTATATTCTTTCATCTCAAAATAATAAAGTATTAAACTATCTATCATTTGGCTTTACTATTTTATTCATAATTTTATTTGCATATTTCACATATTATCCTCTTCATAATGATTTCTTTTTAGATTCATTAAATGAAAAATATGGAATAAATAATTATTTAATCAAATAAAAAAAACCAGAATATCTGATTTTTTTTAGGGTTTTTACCCATCTATATATAAAACGCTAACACGTTAGCGTACCAACTTTTAACAATCTACTTTTAATATATCCATATTTTGCAAAAGATATTCATAAATTTTTTACTCATTAATAGTATATTCTTATTTTTTTATTATGTGTAAATAAAAAACTATCTACTTGATAGTTCCATTATTTATTTTTGATAAAATCAATTCAGTACTAGTTTTAATAAACATTTCTACATTTTTTATATTGAAAACATAATTCTTCTTTTTACTGCTGTTTTTGATTATTATTCCCATGTAATCAACTATTAATTGTAACTTTGACATTGGAATTTCTTCTATAATATTGTTTAAATATGGTAAATCATTATAAAAAATTTTTAAATCCATATTATATTCATCAAGCAACTTAATATTTAAATCTGTATAGTCATTATAAATATAAAAACTTAACAATTCTTCATCACATTCAACTGATGTTCCATCTAATCTAGTGATCATTGGTTTATTATAAAATTCAGTAATAAAATATTTAAACCACAAATAATCAGTATATAAATGTATAAAATATCCCATAACAAAATCATCATTCAAATTATTTCTGTATTTCTTTACAAAGGTTTCTATATCAGGAATATTGTTTTCCTTTTCTTTTATAAAGTGACTTATACTTTTATCTTCTCCTATCAGCTTAGATATATCTGGAGCGATTGATCCAATCAATAGTTTACTTTTATCTCTATTTAGTTTTTTGTTTATTTCATTAGCTACTGCTAAATGAATTACTGCTGAAGCCATAATTTCATCTCCTATTATGTATCAATTATATCATACAAATTCGTATTCTCTTACTGTAATTCGTTCATCTGAACAATATTCTATTACAAATCTATTTTCTTTTTTACATATTAATATTCCCGTTTTTAATCTTATATTCACTACCTATGAAGCTGAATGAATTACCAAGTTCTTTCATAAATTCTTCTATATTCTCTAATATTAAACTATGCAATACTTTTTCTGTAACAATTTCTATACCGCTTTTATTTTGGATTAATATAGGATTAGGAACCAAGTCGCTAATTTCAATTTTTTCGCTATTAATTAGCTTACTTTTCGTTTCCAACGGCAATCTTTCATATTCATTATTTTTGATTTTTTCTCTTAATTGCCTTTTTGAAAGATTATTTTCTATAGTAAGATTTATATAATATATTAATTTATTTCTATTTTTTATGGATAACAGTTCAGAATAATGGCTCCATGTTAATTGTGTCGCCAGTGGCGACACTTTTTGATCATTAAACAAAAGAAAAAATTGTTTCATCCTAAATAAGGTTCTTCTATTGTATTTTGTACCAACCTCTATAATTAATTTTTCAGAATACTTATCAATAACATTATCACCATACTTTCCACCTGCCTCATTTAACAATCTACCAATTTCAAAATAAGTAATAACAGTATTTCTTTCTTTTGAATTATCCTTAACCTTACAATATACCTCATTATCTATTATTCTATTTTTTATTTCATTGTAATAATTCATCATCTCTCTCCTTCCTATGAATCACAAGTTTTTATCTCATACCCATTATTGTTTAGTTTTATTTTAATACTTCCGTCTAAATCAGTCCTATAAATTTTAGAATTATGCAAAATGCTCAAGACTGTTTCTTTTGGATGACCATATCTATTGTTTTTACCTACACTAATTAATGAATATTTAGGATTTATTCTATTTATAAAATCCTCACTCGATGATGTATTAGAACCGTGATGTCCTACTTTAAAAAAATCAATGTTAGTCAAATTGTATTTTTCTAATATATCTTTTTCTTTGTAAATTCCTGCATCACCCATAAATAAAAATTTATAACCATTTAATTCAATATAAATGACATTAGAATTATCATTTTCGTTATCGTATTCTCTTGTATTTAAAAATTTCAGTTTATATTTATTTAAATCCAATTCTTTAATGCATGAATAATATTTCATTTTTTTATCATCTAAAATACTAATTAATTTGTTTTCTAGATCATTATAATTACCACAATTAAATATAACTTTATCTATTTTAAAATTTCCTATCAAATTAATGCTTTCCCCCATATGATCATAATCACCATGTGTAGTTATTAAATAATCTATCTTGTTTATACCTATTGATTTTAAATATGGAATAATTACATTGTTACTAATGTTATTAGATTCATTAAATAACTTTCCTCCTGTATCTATCAACATATTTCCCTTATTAAAAGGCAATTCTAATAACAATGAATCACCTTGTCCAACATCTAACATTGTTACTGCTGGTGATACTTTAAAAAAATGAATGTTATAATGAATAACTGCAAATATAAATAAAACGATAAAACCTTTTTTATTTTTAATAGAAAAAACAATAATTATATAATAAACTAGTAAAAATAAAATAGATGGTTTGGCAAATGTTAAATTAAATACAGTAATTTTAGAACAAAATAAACTTATTTGTTCTAAAATATTTATTAAAAACAAAAATAATGTATTTAGTAAAGATAAAAAGAAAATAATAAATGATAATGGAAATATAATTAAGGATACAAAGGGAACAAAAAATAAATTTAATATAGGGCTTAAAAGATTAATAGAAAAGTTATTATACATTGTTATTGGAAAACTAAATAAAAAAGAAAAAAGAGATATTTTAAATAAACTTTTAAAATAGTTTTTTTCTTTTAACTTATCACTAAAATATATTAAAGAACCTGATATTACAAAACTATAAACAAATCCTATATTATAAATATAAAATGGATTATAAAAAAGAAAGAATACGGTCATAATCAAAAACAAATAAAATGTACTAATTTCCCATTTTCTCTTTTTTTTAATTAAACATAAGCAGAAAAATATCACTGATCTCATAATCGATGGTAAAAAATTAGTTAAGAAAGAGTAAAATAATAATCCTAAAATAAGAAAAATTTCATACCATTTAAACTTCTTAAAAATAGCTGTTAATATAAAAACAATAAAACCTACATGCATACCCGATACTGAAAACAAATGACTAATACCATTTAGTTGATACGACTTTTTTACTTCTTCATCTATATAACTGTTATCACCTAATATAAAACCATTTAAATAAATATTTCCATTTAATTTATTTATTATCTTATTTTTTATTTTATAAAAAATATTTTTGTTCTTTTCCAAAAGTTTCACTTCTTCAGCATTTAAAATATAATATATTTTCTTACTTAATAAATATTCTTTATAGTTAAATAAATTAAAGTTAGTATTTACTGATGGTTCATTTAATACTCCATGAACTATTATTTTATCACCTAATTCATATTTAAAATCGCCTTTATAATTAATAAGCAACTTTTCTTTTCCTTTTCCTTCAATTACTATCCTATCATCTTTATAATTAATTTTTGTAACCTTAATAATAAATTCACTTTCTTTAATATCATACTTTGATTTGTGATAACTATTTAAGTACCAGTAACAATAAATAAAGCAACAAATAATTAAAAAACTAAATAATAATTTGATTTTTGATTTTTTCAAATAGTTTATCTCCAATACCGCTTACTTTTTTTAAATCTTCAACACTCTTAAACGAACCATTTTCATTACGATAATTAATAATATCGATAGCTCTACTTTCCCCAATACCACTTAAATTCATAAGTTCTTCTTTAGTAGCCTTATTAATAGAAATTTTTTTGTTTGTACTACCTTTACTGCTATTAGAAGAAACATTACTGTTATTAATACAAGCATCACAATTACATTCTTTTTCTACATATTTAATAGATTGTTGGTTATATTTATTATAAACAATAATAACATTTTCATCAGCAAGAACCTTACTTAAGTTTAACATTGAAGTATCTGCTTTATTTGTTGTTCCACCACTTATTTTTATAGCATCTATTACCCTAGAACCCATTGGTAAAACATATACTCCAGGTTTATTTACTTCACCTTTAATATCAATTGTAATAGTTTCTTCTTTTACATCATCATCTTCTTCTATGGCATGTACTTCTTCTATTACATTAATACTATCTTCATTAACTATTTCTTTTGATTCAGATTCTTTAAAAATATATATCATCATACCCCCTACTAACATAATTAAAATAATAAATCCACTTAATATTAAATATTTATATTTTTTGATGAAATTTAAAATACTTTTCATTTTTTCCTCCTTTCACTTCTAATATTCCACAAAATTATCATATATCCTTTTTATTTTAAAAAAAAATCATAAAATTTTTAAATTTCATGATTTTTATAAAAATGTTTAAGAGTGTAACAACCCAAGAAAAATCTAACGGGTTCTATTATTTTCTTTTTCTTCTTCTTTTTCAATAGACTTTCTCATATATATTAATTTTGTTTTTAATTCATTATTTAAAACCTCAATTTTCTTAAGAAGAAGATTTATATATTTTTCATCTAAATAATGTTGATATTTATTGATAATTGTACGTCGATATCTTTCTAAATCATCTAAAACATATCTTAGGTTAGATGGATCAGTATCTTCATCATCAATTACACTAACAATAAATTGTAAATATAAATCTAGTTTTCTTTTTATTTTTTTCTTTAAAACTTTTTCAATAAGGCTAGGATTTATAACTACCATTTTATTTACTTCCATTCCCATATACTCATTGGTATATTTTGGAGCAAATCTAAAACCATCTATTTTTCCATCTTTTAAATCTAATAAGTTTTTATTATCACTAGTTTTATGTAATTTATAAGTTCTCCCTTGTACCATAATATCAACTCTTTTCTAATAATTCTGGTCTTCTTTCTTTTGTTCTTTTTATCTGTTCCTCATAACGCCATTTTCTAATGTTTTCATGATGTCCAGATAATAATACTTCGGGGACTTTCATTCCCTCGTAATCTACAGGATGAGTATAAACAGGATAATCAAGTAATCCATTTTCAAAAGAATCATTTTGATGTGATCCTTCTTTTATAACACCATTCAAAAGTCTAATTATACTATCACTTATAACCATACTTGGTAGTTCTCCACCGGTAAGGACAAAATCTCCAATACTTATTTCTTCATCTGCTAAAGTTCTAATTCTTTCATCAAAACCTTCATAATGTCCACATACCATAATTATATGCTTATAATTTAATAGTTGGTGCGCTTTACTTTGATGATATGGAGTACCTTGAGGTGTAAGCAAAATAACATGTGAATCCTCATTTTTTAAACTGTTTACTGCATCAAATATAGGTTGAGGCATAAGAACCATTCCATCTCCCCCGCCAAACCCATAATCATCTACTTTTTTGTGTGGATCTTTAGAATAATTTCTAATATCATGTATATTTATTTCTACTTTATTATTTTCTATTGCTCTTTTAATAATTGATTCAGTTAAAAAACCTGTAAACATATTTGGAAATAGTGTTAAAATATCAATCTTCATTTATTAATCCCTCTATTTCATTAATATATATTTTTTTATTATTAATATCTATTTTATTTATGAATTCATCTACAAAAGGAACTAAATTATTAACTCCATTTTTATCTATAACTAATATTTCATGAGCTCCATTATTGATTATATTGATAAGTACCCCCACATATTTATCATTACTGTAAACTTCTAATCCAATAAGATCTTCATTAACATATCCATCAATATTAAGATCATCCCTATTTATATAAACCTCTTCACCTTTATATGGTAAGGCTTCATTTATATCATTAATATCAGCAAATTGTACCATATCATAATTTTTATGTTTTCGACAAGAAACTATAGTAAGAGGTTCTCTTTTTTTTCCTACATAAAGTATAAAATTTGGTTTAAATACCTCTTCTTTATATTGAAAATCAGATATAATTCTTAATTCTCCTTTTATTCCATGAGTATTTACTATTCTACCAATATATACTTCTTTCATAATCCACCTACTTATCTAATTCATATAAAATAATACTTGTTGCAACAGCAACATTTAGACTTTCACAATTAGTATTCATATCAATATATAAATACTCATCTGCTAAATCTATTAAATTATCACTAACCCCTGCGCCTTCATTACCCATTATTATAGCAAATTTTTCCATCTTTTCAATAGTTTTTAAACTTTTACCACCATTTACCTTTGTTGCATATATTTGATAACCATTATTTTTTAATTCTGGTATAAAAACAGCTAAATCTTTTTTTATTACGTTTATATTAAAAAGCATTCCCTGACTTGCCCTAATAACTTTGGAATTATAAAGATCAACCGTATTATTACTAACAATAATAGTATCAATGTTAAACGCAACCGCACTTCTAATAATTGTTCCAAAGTTGCCGGGGTCTTGTATATTATCTAAAACTAATATTTTATTTCCAATTTCTTTTTTTTCTACTTTTTTACACAATCCTATTATATTACTTGGATTATCTAATTCACTTATAAATTTAATTACATTACGAGATAAATATGATGTCTTTACATCTAAATCTAATACAGCATTTTCTTCTAAAAAAAGTTCTTCTAACAATCCTTTTTTATAAGCTTCTAAAACAAGATGTTCTCCCTCTACTAAAAATAAATTACTTTGATCACGATATTTTTTAATATTTAATTTTTTTAATTCTTTAATTTTTTTATTATCTGTCGATGTATAAATCATATTATCCCTCCTTCTTAATTTTATCACAAAAAAAGGTATTTAAGATACCTTTTTATTGTAATTGTGATTTTGCAACTGTAATAACTGGGCGAAGGCCTCCATCGCTAGAGTTAACATTGCTTCCATACATATTTCCAGTGTATATGGTAATATAAGCACTTGAAGAATTAGAATCTATAGTTGTTGATATCCAATAGCCTAATACTCCAGATACTGGGTGAGTTGTACCATCTAAATAATCATATAACCAAGATGATAAGCCAGAAATTAAGTCTCCACTAGAAAATGTCTTTCCAGATGCAGCAGCTATTTGATTAGGACTTGGAATACTTACTTCTACCTCCGTTCCAAATATATCTTGAATATGTTTTAATGGTGTTCCATATTCTTTCGAATTTATACTCTTACATGTTGAACCATCACTTCCACCATCTATACACCACGCTAATTTGGAAGGTACAATAGCATCTGTGAAGTTTCTATCCATAATTAGTGATACATTATCTTTACTTGTTTCTAATACATAGAATGTTCTATCACTATCTAAATGACATGTATATTTTGCTCCTACCGTTTCCTTTGTTCCATTTACTAATTTACATAAACTATATCTTCTTTTTAATAATGTTGGATTAGCATTTGTTCCAAGACCACTTGCTTCATCAACTTCATATTTATATATACCGCCTTCATAACTAATATTTACATATAAATCATCATTAAATGGTTTATTTGTTTTGGGATTTTTAAAATCTTGTGGTATTATTCCTTCATTTTTAAAATAAAGAAGTGGTACAGATATAGCACCATTACTATCAGGAAGTTCTTTTATATGCTTTACTCCCCAGGTACGGGCAGCATCTTCTATTGTTGCAATTTGTGCCTTATATGTTTCTTCTTTATTTTCTTTAATTATCTTATCTACAGATATTATTGATATTGTTGCTAATATACCTAGAACAACAATAACAGCCATCAATTCTATTAAAGTAAATCCTCGTTTCATTCTATCACCTATATTTATTATATCTTTAAATAAAAAAAAATACAAGAAGATTAAACTTCTTGTATAACGATTAAAATCATAGGTTTACATTCTGTTTCTTCATAGAAGTATTTTCCTACTTTGTCTCTAACTTCCATTTTGATTTTATTAAAATCAACATAATGTGGTTTAATATTATTTTCAATGATATCACGAGATATGTTTTGAGCCTCTTTTATTAAATCTATGTTTTCCTTAACGTAAATGAAACCGCGTGTTAATATTTCAGGCCCAGCTAAAATCTGTTTAGTTATTTTATCTAAAGTAGCAGTTACAATAACAATACCATTATCACTTAAAAGTTCACGGTCCTTTAATACTAACTCTCCAATATCACCTGGTGTTTTACCGTCAATTAAAATATCATCAACTTTTACTTTTTCCCCAGTTTCTACTAATTTACCATCTATAAAAGTTGCCACATCACCATTCAAATTTAAAATTACATTTTCAGCACTCATACCAATTTGTTCTGCAACTTCTTTGTTTGCAACTTGATGTCGATATTCCCCAATTACTGGAAAGTAATATTTTGGTTTCATCAAATCCAACATTAACATTAAATCTTCACTAGATGCATGGAGTGATAAAAACTTCTTAGTTGGGATAGTTACAATATTAACTCCTAATGATGCTAAATCATCTAATACTTTAGTTGAACTTTTTTCCATCCCATCATAAACAGGAGATGCAAAAATAATAGTATCCTCTTCACTTATTTTAATAAATTTATCATAACCTCTAATAATACGCTTAATATTAGAATATGGTTTTTCTCTTTCATCAGAAATAATTATAACTACATTTTTATCATTAATTTCTTTTAAACTAGCTATTCTTGATTTATCAAAATTGATATATCCATTATCAATTGCTTTTACAAGTAAAGATTCTAATCTTTTGCCCATAATAATTACTTTACGATTAGTTTTCATAACCTCTGTAAATAATTCTTGAATACGATATAACTGAGCTTGGAAAGTATTAAATAATATCCTTGAATTATTATTTTTAAATAAAGCCTCACGAATTATACTTGAGGTACGATGATTTGGTGAAGTAAAGCCTTTTTTATCCGCATATAATGATTCACTTAATAAACAAAGTACACCTTGTTTTCCAACATAAGCAAGCTTTCCTACATCTGTTTTATAAGCCCCTTGCATACTAGGATCGAATACAAAGTTTCCAGTATAAAAAATAGCTCCATCAACAGTATACAAAACATATCCTACAGCATCTGGTACAGCATGAGTTAAACTAATTGGAAAAATGCTATTTTCACCAAAATAAATTTTTTTATGAGCTTTTATTTCAAATAAATTGTCCGTACTAATATTATCTTCTTTTAATTGTTCTTTTAATATTTCTAAAGTAAATGTTGTACCATATATTTTTAAATCAGGAATATCAAGCAATATGTCTGATATAGCCCCTAATTGTTGATCATGTCCATGAGTTATAAACAACCCCTTAATACGATTTTTGTTTTCAATTAAATAATCATAGTTAGGAATAATATAGTCAACACCTAACATATTATCATCCGCATATTTTAATCCTGCATCAAAAACAAAAATATCATCATTAACTTCTACAACATACATGTTTTTACCTATTTCATTTAATCCGCCTAAACTAAATATTTTTATTTTACTCATAAATTCTCCTTTCATTTCGTTTTAAGACTTAAACATTATATCAAAAAAAAGATGAATTGTCATCTTTTTATTAAATTTTATAAACTTAAAAATTTAGATATTCAGTCATACAGATTTTAAAAAATAACCATTTGGATTAAATTTTTCATTATACATCTAAAATATATATTATAATTTGTAAAATATAATACTAGTATATAAGTTCATTTTTTATATTAGGATTGCTAAGAACTTCTACTAGTTTGTCTATTTCTTCCTTTGTGTTATAAAAATAGAAACTAGCTCGACATGTATTTTTTATTTTTAAATCATTTTTTAATATTTTAGCACAATGATTACCTGCCCTAACACAAATATTATATTTATTTAAATAAATAGCTAAATCTTGAGCAAAAATATCTTTCATATTAAATGTTACAATACCACTCTTTGTATTCTCATTATAAATAATAATATCTTTTACCTTTTTTAATTTAGATATAGCATAATCCTTTAACTCTTGCTCATATTTTTCAATATTTTCTATCCCTATATTATTTAAATAATCAATAACATTTCCAAAAGCGATAACATCCGCTATATTTGGTGTACCGGCTTCTAAAATACCTGGAATCTCTTTATAAACACGGACACCATCCTCATCAAATGAAGCATTCATTCCTCCACCAAAGATAATAGGATGTGTATTATTTAAATATTCTTCCTTACCATACATAATTCCTAACCCTGTAGGTCCACACATTTTATGAGCTGAAAAAACTAAGAAATCACAATCTAAATCTTGAACATCAACTTTTAAATGTGGAACACTTTGAGCACCATCAACAACAACTAATATTCCTTTAGAATGCGCATATTTTATTATCTCTTTTACATCTCTTACGTCACCTACAACGTTAGTTATTTGCGCAATAGAAATTACTTTTGTTTTTTCCGTAATTTCTTTTTTTACATTTTCTAGTGTTACAGCATAATTACTGTCTAATTCAATATATTTAATAGTTAAATTTTTTTCTTCTTTTAATTCATACCAAGGTAACAGATTAGATGCATGCTCAGCATGATTCAAAATAACTTCATCGCCTTCTTGTAAATAATTTCTGAAATAACCAAAAATTATTTTATTTAAAGAGTCAGTTGCTCCACTTGTAAATATTATTTCACGAGCATATTTAGCATTAATAAACTTTCTAATTTTTTCTCTAGTGCCTTCATACATCTTATCCACTTTTAAACTAATATCATAGTCTCCCCTATGTGCATTAGCACTATAATTCATATAATAATCATTTAAACCATCACATAATACTTTTGGTTTCAACGTTGTAGCACTATTATCAAAATAAATTATATTCTTTTTAAGAATTGGAAAATCTTCCCTATTCATAATTCACCTCCAATACTTATCAATTATCTTATTATATGTTTCTTTTTGTTCTTCACTTAATTCACTTGTCAAGAATCCTCTAATTAATAATTTAGTAGCTCCTATTTTATCTATTCCTCTACTTTGTAAATAAAATAGTTCATCATCTTTAAATGTTCCTATAAATGCACTATGGTTTGCGATAACATCAAAGCAATCAATATACATATTAGGACTAATACTACATTTATTGTTAGTTAAATTAATAATCCTATTGCTTTGATTAACGTAACACTTATCCATATCTTCTGGAACAATACTAGAAACATCAAAAACCAATGTTCCTTTTTCAATATTTACACCATGATTTATAATATCACTTTTAGTTGCTCTACTATTATGATTTACAATAACATCGTACTTTTCATTACTACAACTGATTGTCTTCAATACTCTTTTAACACTAGCTTTTTCACCATTCAGTGAAAATATGCATTGTTCCTTTATTGAATCTATATTATTAATTTTTTTGATTATCAAGTTACTATCTTTTTTTAATTCATATTTACTTCTTATTTTAGCTTTTTTACCATTTATATTTTCATATATATTTGAAGTAACATTATCTAAAACCAAAACATTAATTTCAATAGTTAATTCTTCTAGTGCTTCAATATCTAACTCTATATCTGTACTTTCTTTAATAATTAATTTTAAAACATTAATACCATAACGATCATTAATATCAAAACTACACTCAATACTTTTGTCTAACTTAGTTTTTTTTAATTCATTATTAACTATATTTATTTTATTCATGATTAGTAATTTCCTTAATTATACAAGTACCAGATATTGTTTCTTTTTCTATTTTTTCATAACCATTTTCTTCAATATATTTAACAAGTTCATTACCACCACTTTTGATAATTGTTCCATCTTTTATGATATGAACATGTGTAGGTTTAATGTAGTCAAGTAATCTTTGGTAATGAGTAATTACTAAAATTCCTGCATTTGATTCATTATAATAATCCATTACATTTTCTCCTACTATTTTTAAACTATCAACATCAAGACCAGAATCTATCTCATCTAGCAAAACCATAGAAGGTTTTAATAAATACATTTGAAGAATTTCATTTTTCTTTCTTTCGCCACCAGAAAATCCTTGATTAACACCACGATGAATCATGTCTTTATTCATTTTTAATTTTTCGACATATTTGTCCATATCTTTAATAAAATTAAATAATTTAAAATTATTTCCTTCCTTAGCATGTAATGCACTTCTCATAAAATCGGCATTACTAACTCCTTCTATTTCTAAAGGCATTTGAAGACCTAAAAAAATACCTAAACGGGCTCTTTCATCAGTTGTTAAAGTATCTATTTTTTTTCCATCAAAAAGAATCTCACCTTCAGTTACTTTATAGTTCCTATCACCCATTATCACTTTAGTAAGAGTTGATTTACCGGTTCCGTTAGGACCCATAATGGCATGTATTTCACCACTATTTATCTCTAAATTTAAATTTTTTAATATCTGTTTATGATTAACTTCCACACTTAAATTTTTAATTGTTAATGTATGCATAAAATCATCTCCAACTAGTATTATACATTAATTTCTTATTATTTTGTATATTTTTATTTATTTTGTCTAATAATATAATGAATATTCGCAGTATTCAGAACATATAATAAATGTTTTAATTTATTTTAAGAACCTTAGGTTCTTATTTTTTGTTTCACAGATATCACTACTGATATTTTCTACAAGCTTGAATTTTGATGGGCATTACTACTCTCGATTCTTGTTTAAAATTTTATCAAGTAAACAAAAAAGAGTTTATCTCTCTTTCTTTTTTTGTTATAATCAAAATAGGAGATGATAAAATGGATTGTTTATTTTGTAAAATTATTGCTGGAGAAATACCATGTTATAAATTATATGAAGATGATTATGTTCTTGCTTTTTTAGATATCAACCCTGATTCTAATGGTCATACTTTGATAATTCCCAAAAAACATTTTCAAGACTTAGATGATATCGATATGGAAACCTTAACTCACATCAATGAAGCTAGTAAAAAAATAAAAAAGAGGTTAGAAAAAAAACTTCAGTGTGATGGCATTTCATTACTACAAAATAATGGATGTGTTCAAGAAGTAAAACATTATCATATGCACTTAAAACCATACTATAAAGATAATATATCAATTAAGTTAATTAAAAATGATAGTGCTATAGATAATGTAGAAAATATTTATAAAAAATTAAAAGAGGATTAAATCCTCTTTTGTTTTGTCTTAAAAAATCTTTCTATTTCTATTTTAGCATTTTCATCAGAATCTGAACCATGTATAGCATTATAAGTTATATCTGTTCCAAATTTACCTCTAATCGTGTTAGGTTCAGCTTTTGTAGCATCGGTAGGTCCCATTAGATTTCTTAATTTTTCAACCGCATTTTCTCCCTCTAAAACCATAATTGCTACAGGAGCACTCATCATATAATTTCTTAACTTTGGATAAAATGGTTTATCTAATAGATGAGAGTAATGCTCTTCAAGAATTTCATCTGTTAATTGTTCAATCTTATAAGAACTTATTTTTAAACCATTCTCATAAAACATATTAATAATCTCATCGATATGTTTCATTCCATCTGGTTTAATTATTGTTAATGTTTTTGTGTTAGTTACATTTACGTCATTACTTGCTTTTTTCATACATTCACCTCGTGAATGTATTCTACCACAATTATATTATAAAGTAAACACTTTTAAAATCATAAGAAAACTGTGTTCTTACACAGTTTATCTTCTTTTTATGAAAGTTTAGATTTTAATACTTCTATAACTGGGCGAACGCCAAGGCTGCTCGAATCGAAAACGCCGCCGTAGTTCGCGTGAGCGCGGCAGTTCACGTACCAAGCACGGTTAGAGATGGTGCCAACGTAGCCGACATGAGAAGATGCTGTCCAATATCCAATTCCAGTCATTGCAGAATCAGCATTATTTAAACATCCATATGTTGTACAATAGGTGCTTGATCTATCATATAACCATCTATATGAACATCCACTTGTATTTCCTTTAGCACATGTTGAACTTATCGTTGATGTATTGGTATCAAAATAGAATATGTTACTTGCAGTTTTCTCGTTCCAAGAAGTATTTCCTGTAATTTTTGCTATTTCGTTAGCTGTTATTAATCTTGCTTTATAACTACTATAATCTATTGTATATTTTGCATTACTTGGTTGTCCTGTTTGATCCATTGTATAATTTGCCGGTGTTATTGTCCCTTCCCATGATTCAGTATCCTTTTTTAATTGTTCTAATACTTCTTTTGGCCCATTTGTATTACTATTACTTGAATTCCATGCTACAGTTGCTGTTGTATTGTGATCCAATATTAAGTTTACTGTATTTCCTCCATCATCATTAAAGGCATAAAATTTCATACAGCCCCTATTTGTTCCTGTATTACTTTGTGTTTCTGTATAATCTGATGATGTACATTTTTCTCCTGTTGTTACATTAAAATATACTACCTCTCCATTTATATATGTTTTTAACTTGGTTGCTTCATATTTATTGTTATCTTCATTATATTTAACATCATAATCTCCAATAGTCATCTCTGAATCATTTGTTACTTGTCCATTCTTTATTGTTATTGTTCCTCCTGTTGGCTTATTTCCTTTCATATCTATTGTTAATTTACCATCTGGTAACCCTTCTCCTGTTAAATTACCATCACTATCTATTTGGTATGTTCCATCTGGTATATCTTTACCATCTAATTTTGCTGTTGCAACTGCTGTTTCTACGGCTCCAATATAACTATCCGCAGATCTTTCTGCAGCTCCTTTCTTTGCACTTTTTATCGTATTCATTACTATTGGTGTTGCAATTAGTGCTATTATTGCTAATACTACTATTACCGCTAGTAATTCTATTAAAGTAAATCCTTTCTTTTTCATACTATACCTCCTTATTTACTTTATACTTTAATTATACCTTGTTTTATTTCTTATAAACATCTAGTCATAATACATGTTTTATCTATATTTATGTATTTATACAACAACCCCTTTCTTATAAAGGTACACATAAAAACACAAAGAAATCTAGACTATCAAAAAGTCTAGAAACTTTGTGTTTTCTTTATTTTTTAATACTATAGTATGATTAAATAACCCCCCCCCAGGTTGGATTTTGAGCTAGTTTCATATTTATCTCTTTAACCATACTATCACTACCTTTACTATATCAATAGTATCATTTTTTAGATATATTGACAAGTAGTTTTTTCCATAAAGCTTCTATTTTAAAGCTTCTTTACGAGAAAGATTTAATCTTCCTTTTTTATCATATCCTAATGACTTAACTATTATTTCGTCCCCTACTTTAACAACATCACTAGGTTTTTCTACTCTTTCATTAGCAAGTTGTGAAACATGTACTAATCCTTCACATCCAGGCCATAATTCTACAAAGCATCCAAAGTCCTCTACTTTTACTACTTTACCAGTATAAACTTTGCCATCTTCTACTTCACGAACAATATCTTTAATCATTTGAGCAGTTCTTTCAATTATCTCTTTATCAGAGTGATAAATAATTACTCTACCATCATCTTCTAAATCAACTTTAACGGCATTCATATCTGTTACTGCTGTTACATTTGAAGCTTCAAGAATGATGTTTGTAATTGTTTCTCCACCTTTACCAATAACATCTTTAATTTTATTTGGATCAATTGTAAATGTTAAAGTTTTAGGTGCATACTTACTAACTTCTTTTCTTGGTTCTTTTATTTGAGCTTCTATAACATCAAGAATTTCCATACGAGCTGCTTTTGCTTGAGCTAAAGCTTCTTTTAAAATCTGTTTAGTAATACCTTTAATTTTGATATCCATTTGTAAAGCACAAATACCATCTCTTGTACCTGCCACTTTAAAATCCATATCTCCTAAATGATCTTCCATACCTTGAATATCAGTAAGAATAGTATAATCATCACCATCAGTAATTAATCCCATAGCTATACCAGCAACTGGGGCTTTAATAGGAACACCAGCAGCCATTAAACTCATACATCCAGCACAAATCGTTGCCTGGCTTGATGAACCATTACTTTCTAATACTTCTGATACAACACGAACAGTGTAAGGGAATTCATCTTCACTTGGCATTACTTGAAGTAAAGCTCTTTCTCCTAATGCTCCATGTCCAATTTCTCTTCTACCAGGAGCTCCATATCTTCCTGTTTCTCCTACTGAGAATGCTGGGAAGTTGTAATGTAACATAAATCTCTTTTCGGCTTCTAAAGAAAGACCATCTAATATTTGGTGTTCACCTAAAGCTCCAAGTGTTGTAATTGCTAAAGCTTGTGTTTCTCCTCTTGTAAATAACGCTGAACCATGAGTACGTGGTAGAATATCAATATCAGTTGATAATGGTCTAATTTCTGTCATAGCTCGTCCATCTGCACGAGTATGTTCTTTAACTACTATACATCTAAATATTTCATATTCTATTTCTTCAAGTACTAATTTAACTTTAGTTAATAATTCGTTTAGTTCTTTTTCTTTTATTTTATCTTCATATTCTAAACGATATTTTTCTACAACTTCTTCTTTAGCATTATCTATAGCTGCATATTTTTCTAACTTTTCTTTAATACGCATAGCTTTATTTAATTTATCTTCAACTAGATCTCTAATTTCTTTTTTGAATTCAGAAGTTATCTCTAGTTTTTCATATTCCATGTCTTCTTCGCCTATTTCAGCAATGATTTTTTCTTGGAATTCAACAAGTTCTTTAATTGCTTCATGACCAAACATTAATGCTTCTAACATTAAATCTTCTGATACTTGTTTAGCTCCTGCTTCTACCATATTAATAGCGTCTTTAGTTCCGGCAACAGTTAAATCGATATCAGATAATTCTAGTTCAGCAGGAGTTGGGTTAATAATAAATTCTCCATTAACATGCCCTACTTTAACACCAGCAATTGGTCCATCAAAAGGTATTTCACTAATTCCTACTGCTAGAGAAGAGCCTAACATTGCTGTTAATTCAGGTGAATTATCAGTATCTACAGATAATACTGTATTAACAATTTGAACCTCATTTTTAAAATCTTCTCTAAACATTGGGCGCATAGGACGATCAATCATACGCGCAGCAAGTGTAGCCGCATCCGTTGGTCTTCCCTCTCTTTTTATAAATCCCCCTGGAATCTTTCCAACTGAATATAATTTTTCTTGATATATTACCATCAAAGGAAAAAAGTCAGATAAAATATTTGCTTCTTTTTTTACAACTGCTGTAGATAGTACTACAGTATCACCATATCTAACTAAAACTGCACCATTTGCCTGTTTAGCCATTTCTCCATTTTCAACAACTATTTTTCTTCCTCTAAAATCCATTTCAAATACTTTTTTCATTTAAATCCTCCTTCTTTAATTAAAAATAAAGACACTTAAAATAAGTGCCTACTATTTATGATTATTTTCTTAATCCTAATTTCTTAATAACTTCACGATATCTTGTAACATCGTTTTTAACTAAGTAATTTAACAAACTTCTTCTTTGACCTACTTTTTTAAGTAATCCACGTCTAGAATGAAAGTCATGTTGATGTTCTTTTAAGTGTTCAGTTAAATTTTTAATTTCTTCTGTTAAAATTGCAATTTGAACTTCACAAGATCCAGTATCGTTAGCTGAAGTACCAAAATTTTTAACTATTTCAGCTTTCTTTTCTTTACTTAATGCCATATTATCTCTCCTTTTCTTTTTATTTGCTTAAACTGAGACAGGGACGGAGAATCCTCAATCCAAGAATAAGTACTACTAATAATATACACGAGTTTTTAAAAACATGCAAGTATTATTTTATTTTTTGATAACTTTTTTCTTTTACTGTTATTAATGAATAAACATCAACAAAGCAATTACCTTCTTTTGGTAGTACATTATAAACTTTCTTTTTTCCGTTAAAAATACAATCAACGTCTAAATAATGGTATTGATTTATTTTCATTAAAGTCGCACTTTCTTTAACAAGTGGTGTCTTTCCATGATCTAACCTTCTAATGTCACCTCGATATATTTCTTTCATAAATTCCTCCTTTCTTACTTGTTTTTTAACATTTTCCATGGTTTTAATTTTGTTTTATCTTTTTCATAAGTTTTATAAAGCGCTATTAGAATATTATTTTTATCTATAAATAATATTTTATCTTTATTCCAACTATTATCTATAATTGCTCCATTACTTACTAATTTTTCTTCTCTTCCTTCAACCATAACTCTAGGATATTCGTTCAACACTTCATCAACACTAATTAATTTATAATTACCATTTTCTATATCATCTAACGTATAACAATCCTCAAGATTAAAGATTCCTTGTTTCGTTCTTTTTAGTTTTGACATAACACCAATTGTATTTAAATTAGTAGCTATATCATTAACTAGGGCTCTAATATAAGTTCCTTTACTAACTAAACATCTAATATTAAAAACAGTTTTATTATCTATATATCTAATATCTCCTACTAGTTCCAGTTTTTTTATATCAACTTCTCTTTTAGGAAGTTCAACACTTTCACCATTTCTAGCATATTCATAAAGTTTTTTACCATTTACTTTAACTGCTGAATAAATTGGTACTTCTTGTATATATTTGCCAATCATTTTATTTAAAGCTTCTAATAATTGTCCTTTATTTACCTTCACACTTTCTTCTTTTAACACATTACCAGTTATATCTAGGGTATCAGTAAGAAGGCCTAAGGTAATTTCTGCTTCATATTCTTTATAAGTAGATGTTAAAATTTCATTTAGTTTAGTTGCTGAACCTATACATAAAACTAATACTCCTATTGCTAGTGGATCTAAGGTCCCGGTATGACCAATTTTTTTAGTTCCTAAAATCTTTCCAACTTTATTTACAATATCTCTACTAGTATAATTTTTTTCCTTGTTTACAAGTAATATTCCATTCATATTTTCACCGACAATAAAAGAGACTAATCATCTCTTCTTCCTAACATTATTAAAATTCTAAGTACATTTAAAATAGAAGATACTAAGCTTGCTACATAAGTAAGCGCAGCAGAACCTAACATATTTTTTACATTCTTTTGTTCTTCATTATCTATTAAACCTAGTTTTAACAATTCTTCTTTTGCACGATTTGAAGCATCAAACTCAACAGGAAGAGTTACTAGTTGAAATAAAACAGCTGCAAGTATAATTAATAAACTTACTTTTAAATAACCTGTAATACCTCCTATAAGAGATATAATAGCAACAAAATATCCTATATATGTAACAAAATTAACTACAGGAACTAAAAAGCCTCTAATACGCATAAAAACATAACCGTCTTTATCTTGAATAGCATGACCACATTCATGAGCCGCTACCGAAACAGAAGCAATACTATCACCATTAAAAATATCGTGAGATAATCTTAATACTTTTCTGCTTGGATCATAATGATCTGTTAGTTTGCCTTGTACCTCAACAATATGAATATTATTAAGTCCATTACTATCAAGTATTTTACGTGCTACTTCTTGACCTGATAATCCTCTATTTGACTTAATTTTACTGGTTTTTGCATAACTAAGATTTACTTTTATTTGGGCATAAATAACAATGATAAAACCAATTAAACTAAGAAGTAAAGTTAATCCATCTTCATATCCCCATGTTCCATAATTCATAATATCACCTATACTATTTCAAAAATAGTTCCTTCCCTTGTATCTTTGATTATTATTCCTTTTTCTTTTAATTCATCACGGATCTGATCAGCCAAAGAGTAATCTTTATTCTTTTTAGCTATATTTCTTTCTTCTATTTTATTTTTTATGTATTGTTCTAACTGGGAATCTATCTCAAGTTCTTCTTTTACACATAAATTTAAACCTAGCACTTCATCAAACTTTTTAGTTAAATATAATTTAGTTGTATTATTTAAATCACTTTTTAAAACATCATATAAAGTTGTTAAAGCAGCAGATGTATTAAGGTCATTTTCTAGAGCAGTTTTGAATTGATTCATATATTTACTAGAGCCATCTAAATCAATATCACCATTTTCTTTAATATCACTAATCTTGCTTCTTAATTTATTATAAGCATTAGTACTATTATCTAGAGCATCATAACTAAATTCTAACACTTTACGATAATGAGATTGTAAACACATAAAACGATAACTTAAGGGATTATAACCTTTACTTTCTAGTAAAGATACAGTTAAAAATTCTCCTTTTGATTTACTCATCTTTCCATCTTTATCGTTTAAATGTTCCCCATGAACCCAATAATTACACCACTTATGTCCAAGGTAACTTTCTGATTGAGCTATCTCATTAGTGTGGTGAGGAAAAATATTATCAACACCACCACAGTGTATATCTAAGTATTCTCCTAAATATTTCAATGAAATACCAGAACATTCAATATGCCAACCAGGATATCCATACCCCCAAGGAGAATCCCATTTTAATTCTTGAGAATCAAATTTTGATTTAGTAAACCATAAAACAAAATCAGCTTGATTCTTTTTGTTAGAATCTTCCTCTACACCATCACGTACGCCAACTACCATCTCATCTTCCTTATGATTAGTTAATTTATAATAGTCATCTAACTTAGAAGTATCAAAGTAAACATTTCCACCAGCTATATAAGCTTTACCATCTTCAAGTAGTTTAGTTATTATCTTTATATAAAAATCAATATTATCTGTTGCTTTAGAAACAATTTTAGGCCACTTAATATTTAATTTAGCACAATCTTTTTTAAACTCTTCTGTATAAAAATCGGCTATTTCTAAAACTGACTTATGTTCCCTTTTAGCACCTTTAAGCATTTTATCTTCACCACTATCAGAATCACTACTTAAATGTCCAACATCAGTAATATTCATGACTCTCTTTACATCATATCCTAAAAAGTTTAAACTTCTTTCTAAAACATCTTCAAATATATATGTACGAAGATTTCCAATATGTGCGAAATGATAAACCGTAGGCCCACAAGTATACATTGATACATGACCTTCTTTGTTTGGAATAAAATCTTCTATAGTTCTTGTTAATGTATTATATAATTTCATATAATCAACTCCATATTAATTATATCATAATTTATTACATTTTAAACTATTTCGTAAGATATTAGTTTTATTTTATTTGATATTAATTTCTCATCTTTGCTGATTCCTTTACTTAAATTTGTACTAAGATACTTTTTATTATCATCAGGAAATACTGTAACAATATTACCATCTAGTTCTTCATTTAATAAAATACTACCTAAAAAATTACATCCACTTGATATTCCAACACCTAATCCTAGTTTAGATGAAAGTAATCGCGACATATTTATTGCATCTTCATCACTAATATCATAAATAACATCTATTTTATTTCTATCTAAAAGTTCAGGTATAAAATCATCCCCTATACCATCTATTTTATGACTTCCTACACTATTTTCATTTTTTAATATAGGAAGTTCTTTAGGTTCTACAGCACATACTACTAAATTATTATTAACCTCTTTTATCTTACTAGCAGTACCCATCAAAGTTCCACCAGTACCAATACCACTAACAAACCCATCTACTTTTTTCAACTTATTTATTATTTCTGCACCCGTGGTTTGAAAATGGGCTAAAAGATTATTTGGATTACTAAATTGATTAACTCTAAAACCATTAATTTTAGAAGCTAAACGTTCAGCTTCTTCTATACATCTTTTAAATCCCCCTTCTTCTTTGCTTATTAACGTTACTGTAGCTCCATACATTTCCATTATCTTTTTTCTTTCACTGCTTACCCAATCAGGCATAAATATATATACAGGATTATGATAGAAAGCCCCTATTGAAGCAAGCGATATACCAGTATTACCACTAGTAGCTTCTATTATAGCTTGACCTTTTACCAACAATTTACTTTTATAAGCTTCTTTTATAATAAAATCAGCCATTCTATCTTTTATACTACCTGTTAGATTGTAATACTCTAACTTAGTATATATTTCTTCAATTTTACTATTATACTCGTATTTTATTTTTATTAGAGGTGTATTACCTATTAAACTATTCATATCATCACCAATATATTTTATGAAAAAGAAAAAAAATAGTCACATTGACTATTTTTGATAAGTTTTTCCCTTTTCATCTTGTAGACAAGCAAATTCATCACGTAATGAAACTACTAAGTTAGAAATATCATCGATACGATAATCTCTTGCCTCTCCACCAACTGATACACCATAATTAGCTAATAATATATCAAATGTTTTTGATTGAAGATTGTAATAAAGTACTTGTTCAGCAGCAGATAATGTACCAAATTCAGGAATATTTACATTTAATGTATTTTCTCCTAATTCATAATTATCTTCTATTTCACCTAATTTAGTTAATTGATCTTTAATTGGAGCACTTTTATCTTCTAAAATACTATCTCTAGTATCACCTTGTGATGTTCTTACAGCGTCATTGTATACATCTTGAGCAGAACTAAATACTTTAGCTGTTCTAGAGTTTACAAATATTTTAGAATAATCAACTGAAGCTTCTTTTCCAGCAATACCTTCTAAAGCAACTGTATCTCTTAAATCATCCATGATACCTAAAGCTTGAATAATAATATCAGTTTCACTTTCTGGTAAATATCCTTCTTCAACTAATTCTTTAAAAGTAGAAGATTTAATATTATCCATGTTAGCTAGGTAATAAAAACTATTTACATCAACAGGTTTAACATTTTTATTACCGTAATTATTTAAGTATTGAGCTAAAGTTTGAACATTTTGTAAATATGTTTCTTTATCAATATAAATTACTTTTAATTCATCATCACTATATGAAACTGTAGTCTCAGCGCCAGTATTTCTATTATCTTTTTTACAAGATCTAGCACCAAGTACGATTGCTCCTAAAAGAACAAGGAACGCTAAAGTACCAGCAACAACTCTTACTTTTTTATTTTTAGTTAACTTAAATTTTTTCTTAGCCATTTCTTCTTGTGGTGTATACACAACTATTTGTGATGATTTGTTGTTTTCACCTTCTTGAACAGCTTTTTTTGATTCTTCATATAAAGTATCTTTATTTTTCATATAAATCCCCCTCTTCTTACTGAATGTGCTATATTCTAACACATTACTTATATATTGTCAAATCAGTCTTTATCCCCGTTGTTGCTATATATTATATACATTTTTTTGTTTTTGTCAAATTCTAATTTAAACGCAATTTAATTAGTTTTCACTAGTTTTTTTGAGAATGATTATCAATAGATTTTTTATGTGTATTTGCAAAAATACTGCTAATAAATTTATCATTATTCAATATAGTCAATAATTGTTCAAGCTTAATTGTGGCTTTAAACGATTCGTCTGTTGTATCAGGATAATAATCTATAAATGTTATTTGCAAATCTCCTATATCATTTAAATCAATTGTATCAGAAAAGAATATATTTCCATGGGCAAGAGAATTTCTCAAATGTTCTAATATATAAGCACTTATAAAAGGACTATCCAATCTCCTGTTATTTAAATCTTCTAAATCATTTATTAAATCAGTCATTTCTTTAATGTTTTCTTCTTGTTTAGAGTTATCATCTTGGCGAAGGCTATCTTCAAGGATTTGTTTTTCTTCAATCAACCTATTTCTTTCTTCTTCATCAGTTATTTTTTTAAGTCGAATAGTTATATCACTAATTCTTTTTTTCTTCTTTCTATTAGTCTTGCAAATATTACTATTTTCTCTTCTCAAATCATTGAGTCTTTTTTGCTTATCAGAAATCAATTTTTCAAAATCAATATCACACTTTAATTTTGAAAAATTTAAATCACTCAAATCAATTTTTGTACCATTATAACTATATAAAAGTATATTATTTAAATACGCTATAATGGTTGCTTTTAGTACTTTATCATAATCAATATATTTTATAGAAGTATCATTTAACATATCCATAATTGTGCCATTAGATTTATCACTTGTTTCAATAATATCTTCTATAATCATTGATATATTTCTACTTGGATTTATTTGATTTCTTATTAATTCAGTTATTATTGCATGTTGGTTTGTTGCACTATGTCCATAAAAAGTATCAGATATTTGTTCTATTTTTTCAACAATTTTATTAATTTGTATTTCGGATAACCTATATTCTTCTAATTTATAATCTAAGAAATACTTAAGTCGTGATTTGGTAATAAATTCAACAAATTCAGGCTTTACTGTCATAGGGCTTTGTAATTCTTGTTTTAGGTAATGAATTTTTCGTTCATAATCATATTCAAGCACTTCTAAAAATTTATAATCTATATTTTTATTTACCTCTTTGTTTTCCTCTTTGACAAAACGCTGTGCATACATTTGAAGCTTTTTTAAGGCGTCTAAGTCTTGATACTTAACATTAGTAATATCTGAAATAATAATGCTTTCTAAATAGCTTTTTAAATCTTCTTTTGTTAAAATGGGATTATTAGCATAATTTGGTTTTTCCAATGTGCATATTGGAAATATATTTCCAAAGTTATTATAGGCCGATAATTTATTAATAAATTCAATTACCATATCTCTATGAATTTTAAAATTACAATTCATTACACCTTCATTATTATATCCAAAAATACGAATATAATTTTTATCAATAACTTCATACGATGAGTGAGCTAAAGCGTTTCTTATAGCATGAAATAACATTTTTGAATCAAGTTTTCCATCTTTTAGTATATAATCATTACTTCCATAATCTAATTGTGTTGAGTTAGATTGATAAGATACTTCTTTATTATTTTCATCTAAAAATATGCACATTGCCCCATATGGACTAACCAATTTAAGTTTTCTTTCTAAATCAAGATACAAGTAATCAGGCAATGTATTCTTTTCTTCGCGATTAAATAAAAAGAAGCTACTCAAAAACACCCAATCTACATTAATATCTGTATTACTACCATCGCCTAACAAACCAACATTTTTCTTATATGCATTCTCAAAAAAAGATAAATCTTTTTGGCTTTTACATAGACCATGCAACAAAAATAATAACTTTATATTACTATCATAACCATAAGAAGCATTACTATCACTTGTTCCAGGTTTTAAAGAAAAATTAGTCTTAGTGAGCAAATTAGATTTAGCGTGTTCTTTGTAGAAAATAGAAAAATCTAATTTAATATTTGGATCATCTAGTTGCATGTTAATTAAATTATTATTTAACACTGTTATAGTATAAGATAAACTGTCAATACCATAAGCTTGCAATACCTCTTTGTGCTGAAGTAGAATTTCTATTTCTTCCTCAGAATATCCATCATTTTTTAACAAAGCTATAAGCTCATTAGCATCAACGTTATTTATTTTTTTAATTTCTACATATTTTCTATTTTCTCTACTGACAATTAAGTCATACACATATAATTTATCATCGATTATTTTAAATTTTAGTATACTAAAATGATTTTCTTCATCACGCCCTTTATAAAGCGTGTTTCTATATTGATATCTAAAACCTAAATTACCAGAAAATTCATTTTGCATCAATATTTTAAGTATACCTTTAAATATTTTGGGTTCATTTTTTAAAATAATTTCTATCTTTTTTACTTGATCACGTTCACTTCCATCTTTACTTAATTTGTAACCGCCAACTTCTATTAGATATGATATTAGGCAACCATAAAATGGATCCATATTTTTATCATAATATTTCCAATTAAGCATTGTTTGTTGAAGTGCATCATTGTAATTTATTTCCATAGAGTTATCACCTATTTTATTATAACATGAAAATTAACTGTTCTAACAGAAATCAATTAAAATTTTTCTACTATAATATTTTAAGTCAACAAAAAATATCAATCTATTTTAAAATTGATATTTTTTATGTCAAATCCAAACTTATAAAAATATAAATAAATTTTCTAATGGTGCCGAAAGATAGAATTGAACTATCCGCTGATCATTACCAATGACCTATTTTACCACTAAACTATATCGGCATATGGTGCTGAAAAAGGGATTTGAACCCCCGACCTGCTCTTTACGAGGGAGCTGCTCTACCAGCTGAGCTATTTCAGCATTACAAAGACATTATAACAAAAAAATAGATATAAATAAATATATCTATTTTAAATTAGCTAATCTTTCTTTTATTTTATTATTAACAAAACCTAAATCAGCTTTACCTTTAACCATTGGTGCGATTGCTCCCATGACTTTTCCCATATCTGAAGGACCGGTAGGATTTACTTTTGCAAACACTTCATCAATTACTTTCAACACTTCTTCTTCACTCATTTGAGCTGGCATATACTTACTTAGTATATCAATTTCTTTTTGTGTTTTATCAATTAAATCTTGTCTTCCACCTTTTTCAAATTCTTTAATTGATTCACGTCTTGTTTTTATTTCTCTACCAATAATAGTAATAATTTCTTCATCATTAAGTTCATGTTTTACTTTTATCTCTTCTAATTGGATAGCGCCCTTAACCATTCTAATTACTGATAATAAATCTCTATTTTGATTTTTCATCGCATTTTTTAAATCAATTAAAATCTTTTCTTTCATAGTATCACCTTTCAAAAAGAGAACCTTAATTGGTTCTACTAATAATCTCTTTCTCTATTTCTTTTACGACTATTACGGATTGCTTCTTTTTTAGCTAATCTTCTTTTAACGCCTGGTTTCATATAACCTTCGTTTCTTTCTCTAACTGCTTTTAGGAGGCCGTCTCTCATATTTTTTTGTTTCATAGTACGTAATGCACCTTCAACGTTTCCGTTCTTTACTACTACTGTAGACATCTATATCCCTCCCTTCTTGACTGTCAATATTATAACACCAATTATTATTTATTACAAGAAAAATTTTATTTAATCGTTGTTTTACTTAGTAATTTGCAAAAAAAGTGGCATAAAAAACCACTTTTTTAGTTAAATCATTATTTTTCTCGTAAAAGTTCCTATATATTTACCAAGGTAAAATAGAATCTTTCCAAGTACTTCTACAATTGGCTCTATAATTGGTATTAAAAGAATAAATAATACGAGTAATAAGATTTTTTTATTCTTTTCTATAAAACTTATTATATTTGACATAAACGATTAGCAGTTAGCCTTCTGATAGCAGAACCTAAGCTTCTACCTAAATCTAACATTGCACTAATTCCTCTTACGATAGAACTAAATAAAGTTCCTGAAATAGCTCCACCATATATTTCTAACATTTCTTTTTTTCCTAATTTCATAGTACCTCCTAATTACATTTTAGCGGACGAACAAACCCGTCTATAAGTCCAACTATAAAAACAATACCACTACCAATTAAAGCCCAAAAACCAAAACTAAATCCACCACCATTAACTTTTAACATTTCTTCTTTTTTTAATTTATTCATTATATCATTCCCTTCTTAATTTTTTTTATAATTTCTTTCATAAATGTTGTTTTACTAGATTCAAAAACTAGTTTAACTACATTAACATCAATATTAGTATCAAAGTGCATTATTACATTATTATATATTTTATTAGAATCATTATAATAATCACTTGTTATTTCATAAGAGAAACCAATCTTTTTCTTATTTATAAAGAGATCATTATTCTTGATAATATCCACTTCATCATGTGGAACCAAGATATTAACACAATTATTTCCTCCTTCCTCGTTTTTTATTCCATTAAAATAATAATATCTATTATATTTATAAAAGCAGCTAATAATAATAAGTGTTAGTAATATAATAGTTAGACTTATTGTTGTAGTGAAAATACAGTGAGGATTCTTTCTAAATATTAGTTCTTGATACTTATTCACTTTTTTTCACATCCTTCTCTATTTTGCCATCTTTAATTTCTATGTTTCGATCATACAAATCTAAATTATCTAAGCGATGAGAAACTATTATTATTGTTTTATCATGATATTTAGAAAATAATCTTTTTAAGATTCTCCTTTCCAAATTTACATCCATTTGATTTAATTCTTCATCAATAAGTAAAATTTTAAAGTCTTTTTGTAAAGAGCGTCCCAATATAAAACGTTGCTTTTCTCCTCCTGAAAAATTAAATCCATTTTCTTCTACAACGTAATTTAAATTAATTTTTCTTTTGTTCAAGATTTTATCTATCTCACATAAACTAATTACTTCTTCTAACTTATCCTTTTTATAAACACTTAAGTTATTTAAAAGTGTATCTGAAAATAATATTTCATTTTGACTTATATAAGTGATACTACTAGATATAGCTTTTTTACTAAAATAATTATAATCAATATCATCAACAAAAACTTTATTATTATCTATTGGATAATACTTCATCAATATTTTAAATAGTGTTGATTTACCACTACCAGAAGATCCGGTTATTAATATTTTTTCTCCTCTATTTATTTCTAAATTAATGTTATCAAGAATAGTTTCACAATTATCATAAGAATATGTAAGATTAGAAATTTCAATTTTTTTAAAGTTGAAATTATTAACAATTCCACTATCTTTATAATCAATGAAAAGTCCTACTACTCTTTTTAGTGAATTAATAGCTTCTTTAAAATTAACATCTAAATTTAAAATATTTTTAATAGAATCGATAAAATAATTAGCAAGAGTATAAAACATCATCAAAGTGCCTATCGTAAAATTATTATCATATATTTGAACTGATGAATAATAAATTATAATAGTGATACTTACTCCAAGTATTAAATCACTTAACAGTTGTTTAAAATTAATCATGCTCTGAAATTTGAAATATTTTTCTAGAAAATTATAATACTTGAGTCCAAATTTATTTTTTATACTACTTTCAATATTTAAGTTTTTAATGGTTTCAAATCCTCCTACTGCTTCTACTATGGTTGATGTATAATCTTCTTTTTGAAACTGTAAATCATGGATTTTTTTATTTGTTAAGGGGTGAAAAATAATAACCATGATTACATAACAAACGACAAATGAAACAAGGATTATACTTAATTTAATGCTTGTGAAAAACATAATAATAAGTGAAACAATCAAAAGTGGTAAATCAGTACTTACACTAACTATTATTTTGATAATAGTATCTTTAATCAAGTTGAGGTCATTAAAGCGAGATACTATTTCTCCAGTTGTCCTATTGCGATAATATTGATAAGGAAGGTCAATGATTTTATCAAAAACATTACTAGAAATATTCATGTCTAATTTTTGATTTAAAAAAATTACAAGTCTATTTCTGAGGTAAGTGTTTAATAACTTTATAATTTCAATAATCAAAAAAATAATAAAAATAAACAAGAGATAATTATACGAGGTATTTATATTATCTAAAATTATCTTAAAATATAAAGATGATGCACATGAAAAAATTATAACAAGAACAGATAACAAGAAAACGAAAATAGAGATAGTTTTAAAAGGTTTAATTAATTCTACAATGAAATAAAAAATTGAGTTATCATTTTCCATGGGCATTTTTCTACAAGGATGTAAATTTATTATAATTCCATTCCATATTTTAAGAAATTCTTCAAATGTAACTTTTTTTACTTTAGAAGCCGGATCTCCAATAATCAAATATTTCTTCTTTTTATTTACTTTATAAATAACCACATAATGACCATAGTTATTTATTTTAACATGAGCGATTATAGGTAAAAAAATTTCTTTTTTATCTAAATTTTCAATACTTACCTTTAAACATTCGGCTTCAAATCCAACTTCTTTAGCACCTTCACATAAGTTATAAGCATTAACTCCTAGCTTTGTTGTCTTTGTTATATCCCTAAGTTTTTCTAACGAGACAAACCCATTATAATATTTAATAATCATTAAAAGACAACAACTAGCACAATCTTTTAAATCTACTTGTTTAACAAACGGATACTTTGTCATTTTTTCCCTCCTCACTTATAACATTCGCTAAAATTTTGCTATATCCTTTTTTTTACAAAAAAAAATTACTATTTTTTTAAAATAGTAACGTTTTTACTTCCATACTTCTTCTCTTTTAATATTTGTAAGTCACAGTTAACTGTTCCTTCTTCATATTCACAAACAATAATTCCACCATCATTTAATAGGTCATTTTTAATTATTAAATCAATAGCATTGTTCATCATATTTAAATGATATGGTGGATCCAAAAAAATAATATCAAATTTTGTATCAAACGTTTTTAAAGCTTCCACATAATCTTTTTTTATTAAAAAATAATCTTCTTCCACTTTTAACTTAGTAAGATTTTGCCTTAAAGTATCAATGACTATTTTATTATTATCTACAAAATAACAAGATAGTGCTCCCTCACTTAGAGCTTCTATTCCAAGGCCACCGGATCCAGCAAATAAGTCTAAACATATACTACCTTTTACATAATTTTGAATAGATGCAAACAAAGATTCTTTTACTCTATCCATTGTTGGTCTAGTACCATCTATATTATAGCCTTTAATTTCTCTACCTTTATATTTGCCACTAATAATTCGCATATTACCACCAACAATATTTTACCACATCTATTTTAAAGTTGAAAGAACTGTTTGTAACATATCAATTGTACTAATAACTCTTTCAAATTTATCACTTGGTCTTAACTTATAATCTTCTTTCATTTTTTCTTCAAACAAAGAAAAGGCATTAGGGTTACGATTTAATATCTTATACCACTCAGAGTGTTCATGTAAATATTTAACATAATTGGGGTTATTTTTAATCATAAATTGTAGTTTTAGAATCATTAATCATCAAAATGTTTATAAAGAGGTCTTGGTTTATATTCCTCTTTTTTTGTATTGGTAGAGTCTTTACTAGTTAAATCTTGAACCATCCCAATTACTCTTTGAAGGTTACCTATTCCTGTTTGAACACTATCCAAGTTTATTCCTTTCACCCAATTCATAACATCATTAAATGAAAAGGCACTTGCACTTGCGGCAGCGGTAGCAACACCTACTTTTAGATAATCATTCCATACATTATCATCTTTACCATACATATCATACATTTCATAAAACTTCTGCCATGTCATCTCTCCACTTTTTACATATTTTAAAAGTTTCGGATTTTCTTTAACAAAAGCTTTAAATTCCTCTTTTTTATCCATGATAACCACCTAATATAGTTTATGCATAAAAAGATTTTTGTTAACAAAAAAAGAGATTAAATAATCTCTCCAATTGAATAAGGGTAGTTAGTACTTTCTATCTTTACCATTATACTTTGATGTAATAGTTCTTTACATCCTTTAGTTTTGATATATAAATAGTTACCAGTGTGGCCAAATAAATATCCATCACGTTCTACTTCTGGAATAAATTCTAATTCCTGACCAATAAACTTATCCATATACTCTATTTCTAATTCTTTACTAAGTTCAATTAAAGTTTTAACTCTTCTTTTTTTAGTTACTTCATCTACTTGTCCATCCATAAGTGTCGACTTAGTTCCTTCGCGTGGAGAATATGGAAAAACATGGATTTTACTAAATCTTATCTTTTTTACTGTTTCTAGTGTTTCATTAAATAATTCTTCTGTTTCTCCAGGAAAACCTACAATAATATCTGTAGTTATAGAAATTAATGGTCTAATCTTTCTTATCTTTTCAATCTTGTCAATAAAGTATTTTTTATCATATTTGCGATTCATCAATTTTAATATTTTATTTGAACCAGATTGTAGAGGTATATGCATATGATCAACTAATACTTTATTATTTTTTAATATATCTAAAAATTTATCATCCAACTCTGTAATTTCTATTGAAGATATTCTAAGTCTCTTTAAATCTTTTATTTTTAAAATATCTGTTAATAAGTCAGAGAAGGAATAGTCTTCAAATTCTGAACCATAGTGTCCGGTATGAATTCCAGTTAAAACTACTTCTTCATGTCCACCTTCAACTAAAGTTTTTATTTCTTCTAAAACATCTTCTGGTTTTTTACTACGAACATTTCCTCTTGTATAAGGAATTATACAATAAGAACAAAAGTTATTACATCCGTCTTGAATTTTAACAAACGCTCTTGTTTTATCGAAATTATTTAATTTCATTGTTTCAAATGGAACATCAGTTAAATCATATATATCAACTATTTGCTTTTTATCTTTTTGGTATTTTTCAATATACTCAACTATTTTACTTTTATTTTTATTTCCTAGTACTACACTAACACCCTCCATGCCTATTAGATCTTTAAAGCGGTGTTGACTCATACAACCACAAACTACAATTAATGCGTTAGGATTAGTTCTATGCGCCTGTCTAATTGTTTTCAATGACTTATTATCAGCTGTATTTGTTACTGTACACGTATTTATTATATAAACATCCGCATCATCTAAATCAGATACCTCTTTATATCCTTTATCTTTTAATAAATCACTCATAACATTACTCTCGTATGTATTTACTTTACACCCTAGTGTATATATGTAAAATTTCATCTTATCACTTCCTCGTAAAAAAATAAGCCTAAGCTTATTCTAAGTTATTTCTAAATTCTTTTAGCGCTTTTAAAAATTCATCACTATCATCATCTTTAATTGCATCGAAAACAATAGTTTTTTCTAAATCTTCTTCATGATTGGTTTGCTCTTCTTCTCTAAAAGCAGGTATTTTAGGATATTTCATATCACTGTTAACTCTACCATATATTGGAGATATAAATTCACTATTTTGAAATTTTGATGGTTTTTTAATTTCTTTTTCTTCCATAACCTCTAATTCAGGAGCATTATCCGCTTTTTCAATAGTTTCTTCTGGTATAATTTGAACTGGTTCTTCTTCTGTTTCAACTTCTATTTCTGTTTTTGGAAGTTCAACCTTTGTAACATTATCAACATCTTTTTTTACAGCTTTTAATAATTCTTGATAACTAATAATAGCTTTTTCTTCTTGTTCTTCTTCAAAAGATTTTACTTCATCAACTTTGGTCTTATTTACATCTTCTTGCATCTTATCCAAAACAGCTTCTAAATCAACTGCCTCTATATCTTTTTTATTCTCTTCTTCCATTATTCTTTTTTCAATTCTTTTCTTTTTGTTTCTAACAAGTAAAAATATAACAAAAAGAATCACTAAAACATACGCTAATGCGACTACAACATAATAAAAAGTTGAATTATTAATAATATTCATTAATGAATTCATAATATCACTCCATATTTTCATAATTTAATACACTTAGTATATAAAGAGGAACGGTCTCTACTCTCATAATGTTTTTCCCTAAACTAACACTTTTAAACCCAATACTATTTAGGTACTCTTCTTCTTTCGGAGATATTCCTCCCTCAGGTCCAATTACTATATTAATTTTATCATAACTTTTATGTGATTGCAAAACCATTTTGATAGTATTTTCTTTTTCTTTAGTACTACAAACTAGTTTTAAGCCAGTTTCGCTTTCTAATTCATTCATCTTTTTTACTTCAGTTATTATAGGAATATTAACACGCATAGATTGTTCACTAGCTTCTTTTACTATTCTCATCCATCTTTCAATTTTTTTATCTTCTTTTTCTTTATTTAACTTGATAATACTACGTTCCATTTCAACTGGAATAATCTTATTTACTCCAAGTTCTGTTGCCTTTTGTAAAATTAAATCCATTTTTGTTTCTTTTAAAAGTGGAATGATTAATACTTTTTCAATTATCTTTTCATCACTTGTTTCACGACACTTAACTACATTTACTTCAAGATTTCCATTTACAAAATCTATACAGCACAAATATACTTTCTCATCATAAACAACCTCAATGTTATCTCCACTTTTCATACGCATAACACGAGTTATATGATAAATATCATCATTTCTAAGTTCAAATTTATTATCTTTTAATTTATTACTGAAATATCTTTGCATTTCCATCACCACATTTATTTTACCACAACAAAAAACAATCGCAAAGGATTGTCTCTGATTTTAACCTAGTTGACAAAATATTTTTTATATTTTAAAATTTTTAATTATTCTTTACACTAATTCATATTCTCTAACTGTAATTCTATCATCTGAACAATATTCGATAACAAATTTATTTTCCTTTTTACAAATTAAGATACCTATTGTATTATTATTACTTATTTCTTTAACATTTTTATCTATATAATTCATGTATTTTTGTACTTGTGATATATATTCTACTTTAAATTCAGTTACTTTTAGTTCTACCACAATATAGGCATTGTACTTTATATTATAAAGTAATAAATCTATATAATTATATCTATCTCCTATTTTTATTTTATATTCACTATCTATAAAACTAAATGAATTACCAAGCTCTCTCATAAATAATGTTATATCTTCAAGTATTAGATTATGTAATACTTTTTCTGTAATTATCTCTATATTATTTTTATTTCTTATTAATATTGGATTAGGCACTAAATCTTTTACTTCCAGTTTTTCTTCATTCATTAGTTTATTCTTAGTTTCTATAGGCAATCTTTCATATTCTTTATTTTTAACTATTTCTTCTAGCTGTCTTTTTGATAAATTTCTTTCTTTAGCTTGCGTTGCATAATAACGGATTTCATTTATGTTATTTATTGGTATTAACAATAAACACTGACTCCAAGTTAATTGTGGCACCAGTGGTGCCACTTTTTCATTTCTAAATACATTATATAATTTTTTCATCTTAAATAATGTACTTCTATTATATTTTTTACCTACTTCTAAAACCAATTTTTTAGAATATTCATCTATAATATTATCCCCATATTTACCGCCTGCTTCATTTAATAATTTACCTATTTCAAAATATGTAATAACAGTATTTCTCTCTTTTGAATAATCTTTTACTCTAGAATATATTTCATTATCTATTAATTTAGTTTTTATTTCATCATAATAGTTCATAGTTACCTCCTACTTATAATATACAAGATAACTTTTCTATTTCCTTTTTTATAAACAAAAAAAGTACAAATCCTTGTACCCTTTCTTATCAAAAAAATGCCATAAAAATTAAAAATCCTACATATATAGCCATTATTATTTTACCATTTACTTTCTCAAATGTACTTGTTTTATATTTGATACCTAATGCCATAGTCATACCAAGTCCTCCTAAAAGTCCTCCGATATGAGCAGCATTATCAATTCCTGGTGTTACAAAACCAATTATTAAGTTAAGAATAATTAGAGGTATTATTTGAGATTTTAAAACAGTACCTAAATATACACGATAATTGTATCCAAAATATAAAAGTGAACCTAAAAGACCAAATATTGCACCACTAGCTCCTACACTTATTCCATTGCTAAATAACATTGACATTAAACTTCCACATATAGCACTTACTAAATATATGATCAAAAATTTAACTCTACCTAAAAAACTTTCTAATTGTGAACCTATTACATATAATGCATAGTTATTAAATATTAAATGTAGTAAACCTGAATGAAGAAAAGCACTTGTAATAAGGCGATAATAATCTCCCGCTCTTACTAAAGCTGGATAATTAGCACCAAATAATACTAATGTTAAATTATCTTCACTACCTTTACCAAAAATATACATTGCTATAAAAACCAAGACATTAATAATTATTAAAGCATAAGTAATAATCGGTCTTTTCTTTGTAAATATATCTTCTGCTTTCTTAGCTTCGACCTCGTTTTTATCATTAATATCCTTTGTCAATTTCATAAACAAATTAAAACCATCTTCATTTGTTTCTTCTTTTTTACAAATATCTGGAAATGATTTTATTATTGCTTGGTTATTTTCTAAATCATTAAAATTCTTTAAATCAATGGCAATCAAATTAGAACCAAATTTATCATTATTAAAATGAACATTATCACCTAAATTTAGAAAAATACTTAAAGCATTCATATTAAAAGAAAAGGTTTTTCTTTTAATCTTTTTCATAATATTTTTTGTTTTAAATATATCAAAATCTAATTGTTCATCATTATGAATATAATTACTTACAATTCTTACAATCTTATAGTCTTGATCCAAGTTTTCAAGCCATATTTCATTTTGAGCACCATGTAAAACAATTGGATTATAACCTTTTTCTGTTATGAAATAATGTAATAATTTCATAACCAATTCATCATTTTTATTGATTATACTTTCCATTTAATCACTCCCTTTAAATTTGTTTAAAATATTAACAAAACATTTAGGTAATTCGCTAGAAAATTCTACATATTTTCCAGTAGTTGGATGAACAAATCCTAACTCTTTAGCATGTAAACATTGTCCTGTTTCATCTATTAATTTTTTATTTCCATAAACTGGATCATTAACTACTGGATGTCCTATATAATTCATATGAACTCTAATTTGATGTGTTCTTCCAGTTTCAAGTTCTACTTCAATTAAAGTAGCATCTTTATATCTTTCTAATACTTTAAAATGTGTAATAGCATGCTTGCTATTAGTTGATGTTACAGCCATCTTTTTGCGGTCTTTTTCATCTCTACCGATAGGAGCATCAATAGTACCAGTTTCATTATTAATAACACCCCAAACTAAAGCGATATATTTACGATGTGTTGACTTTTCTTCTAATTGACGCGCTAATGACTCGTGTGCTTTGTTATTTTTAGCAACTACTAATAAGCCTGTTGTATATGCATCAATTCTATGTACTATTCCCGGTCTAAATTCACCATTTAAATCACTAAGATTTTTAGAATGATAAGCAAGACCATTAACAAGTGTTCCATGATTATTTCCAACAGCAGGATGTACTACTACACCATTTGCTTTATTAACAACAATAATATCATCATCTTCATAGACTATATCTAAATCCATTTTTTCTGGTTCTGCACTTAACACATCCACTTCTGGCTCACCAATTTCTAAAACATCACCTATTTTTAGGATATAGCTACTCTTAATTTTTTTATCATTTACTAAAACAAGACCATCTTTAATCATTTTTTGTATTTGACTACGGCTATACTCAGTTTTTTCACTTAAATATTGGTCTAATCTTGTTTTTACTTCTTCATTTATTTCTATTTTGTTCACGATATTCACCTACTATCAAGCTAATTCCAATTATTATAATAGAGATGACTATTAAAGTATCTGCGATATTAAAAATTGGAAAATTATAATTAAATATTTTAAAATCTAAATAATCAATAACATAGCCATGTACTACTCGATCAATTAGATTTCCTATTATACCACCTATTAGCATACTATAGCTTACTATATCTATTTTTTTTAATTCTTTACCTTTAATCAAACAATAATATATAACACCTAAAGCAATGATTGAAATCATTATTAGAAGTAATACATTACCACTTAAGATACTCCATGCTGCTCCAGTATTTTTAACATATGTTATATTAAAAAAATTGTTAATAACAATAATAGATTGTTGTAGAGCCATCTTATTTATGACAAGTATTTTAACTATTTGATCTATTACAACTAATAATAAACTAATTGGTAATATCTTTTTCATCTCACTCACCTTTAATATTATATCATCTTTTTTAATTATTTCCAAAGATAAAAAAAGAGTAGAAATTCTACTCTATTTTGCTTTACTTAAAGCAGCATCTACAGCTTTTACTATAGCATCTATTTTAATAGTACATCCACTAACTGCATCTGTCTTACCATCTTCATTTAATTTTAAGAATTCAGTTCCTTGATTTTCAACAATTGCTTTTTCTAATCTTTCAACTTGTTCAAACCATTCACCTTGTGCAGATGGATAATATTTTTGCATATTATAATTATATCCTAAAGTTTTTTTAGTAGTTCCTTGATAAGTTGTATCAATATAAACACTTTCGATTTTTCCTTCTTTGTTAATAACAACATCTGCAGTAGCAGTATTTTCTTCGTTATTATAAGTATCTAAGGCACTACCACTATATTTTCCTTCTTTGTAGCCTACTTTTTCACAACCACATATACCAATCATACATACTAATAAACAAACACTAATTAATATTTTTTTCATTTTTATATTCCTTTCTAAAAACCTCTTGAGCTTCCTCCACCACCAGAAGAACCTCCTCCGCCAGAGAATCCTCCGCCTCCGGAAGAACCCCAACTACTACCACCTGATGACCATCCTCCATATCCACCAGATCCAGAACCTATTCGAGTTTGCAAATTTAAATAACCAAACAAGAATGCGATAGGATTCATTGGGCATAAACAAAGAAATAAATTTTGTAAATTATTACTAAGTGCCCATCCTGCAACAATAAATACAAATACGTAGTACAAAATAAATGCTAAAACCTTTATTCCAATACCTTTATTTTTTACCACATTCTTTAAAATGGCACCATTTACGCATCCAATTACCGCTCCTAAGAATAATAGTAACATTAAATTTTCCGAATCTCCTTGACTATCCGCAATAGCAGTAGCTTCAGTATAACTTAAATCCAAATTATTTTGTTTAACTATTTCAGAATAGAAAGCATCATAACCATTTTTAATTCCTTCATCCCAATTATTCTCTCTTAAATATGGAATTATATATTGATCTTGAAACCTTCCTGTTTTTCCATCTGGAAGTATACCTTCAAGACCATATCCTACCTCTACTCTAAACTGCCTTTCTTCTAAAGCAAGTAATAACAGTAATCCATTATTCTTTTCTTTATTGCCTATTCCAAATTTACGAAATAACGCAGTTGCATAAGATTCCAAACTTTGACCTTCTAAATTTGGAACTGTCACAACAACAATTTGCGTTCCATCAACATTAGCTAGTTTTGAACTTTTATCAATAATATATTTTTCAGTTTCTTCAGATAATATATTAGCATAGTCATTTACATAAAATTCATTTGTAGGATTTACCAAAGCTTTTACATTACTAAAACAACCTATACTAATAAATAAAAGAAGAAGGATTAAATACTTTTTAATCCTATTCAAATGAAACATTTGGTACCTCTTTTTCTGATTCTGAAATTTCAAAATATGCTTTCTTTTCAAAACCAAACATACCAACAACTAAATTTTTTGGAAAGCTTTTAATCATTTGATTATAACTCTTAACAGCATCATTATAATCTTTGCGTGATACAGCTATTCTATTTTCAGTACCAGCTAATTCATCTTGTAATTGTATAAAATTTGTATTAGCTTTTAAATCTGGATAATTTTCTACAACAACAGCAAGAGCATTTAATGCACTGGTTAATTCAGAGTTAGCTTTAGCTTGTTCTTCAACTGTCTTTGCACTCATTAAATTAGAACGAGCTGTAGTAATACTATCAATAACATTTTGTTCATGTTCCATATAACCTTTAACAGTATTAACTAAATTTGGAATTAAATCAGTTCTTCTTTTTAATTGAACAGAAATATCTGAATATTTACTTTCAACATTTTCGTTTTCTTTAACCATCTTATTGTAGCTTGAACCAAATAAACCAATTATAATTAAAACAGCAGCCACTACTCCAATCACAATACCTAAACTTTTTTTCATCTTATCCCTACTTTCTATACATTAAGTATATAATATTAGTTATTTTTTTTCAAGTATTTTAAATTATATTTTTTACTTAAAAAAAAGATTATAGAATCTATCTATAATCTATAACTATAATCATATGAACAGAGGCGCACAACTACGCGCTTACGCAATACGAACTACCATCACCACCGACGGAGCAGCCGCCATCAACATCGCCCGCACTAACGTCACCATACGAATTCACATTCAAACTAACGGAGCCATCATGGCAGTTACAGTTGCTAGCATTGAAGTAGCAGCTTATTCCCTCTATTTTTGCATCTTTTATTTGTTTTAATATTAACGCATTTCCTGTATAATCTGCTTCATTTTCTGCATATCCATAGAAAGATGAGTTCCCTCCTCTTAAACAATATTCTTTACTATTAAATATAACACATGCATATGATTCTATTACTTTATCATCTTTATCTAATACATGTTTTAAATAATTACTTTTTCCTAATGTACTTGCATCTTTTGTATAATCACTTGGATTTATTGTATCACCTATTTCTATAGTATCTGGTGCCCATCTATACACTACTGTTGTTGATTGTGTATCAGGAGTTGTATTCCCTTTCTCTGTTGCTTCATATGTTTTTTTAGTAGAATTATATGAAACAGTATAATCTCCTATTGTCATACTTGATGATGTTTGATCAACACTTCCATTTGTTATCTTTATTTTCCCTGATGTTGGTTTTGTTCCGCTCATTTCAATTTTTATTTTTTCTTCATCTGAACAACTTGCACTTTTATCTCTACATAGATTTCCATCACTTGTTATTTGATATTCGCCTTCTGGTACTTCATTTTTATTTAGTCGTTCTTCTGCTACTGCTACTTCTACTTGTTTAACATAGCTATCCGCACTTCTTTCAGCCGCTCCTTTCTTCGCATTCTTAATTGTATTCATTACTATTGGTGTTGCGATTAGTGCGATTATTGCTAATACTACTATTACCGCTAGTAATTCAATAAGTGTAAATCCGTATTTATTTTTTAATTTCATAATCTTCCTCCTTCTTTTATTTAGATTTACTTTTTTTGTAAAGGTACAACAAAAAAGCACAAAGAAATCTAGACTACTAAAAAGTCTAGAAACTTTGTGTTTTCTTTATCATTTAATACTATAGTATGATTAAATAACCCCCCCCCAGGTTGGTGCTTTTGCTATTATTTTCAAAGCTACTTTAACCATACTACCACTGTCCTTTACTGTACTAAGTATACATCATTGTCATCCAGTTTGCAAGTATCTTTATATTATTTTTCTATTCTCCAAGTTATTTAAAATAGTCTTGCTTGTAAATCCTACTAATATACCTGTAGGAATAGAAAATAAAAGTAACCAAGGTACATAATAAATTATGTACCTATTTTTTATAATTAGAATTGCAACTAAAATTTGTCCTATACTGTGAAAGATAGAGCCTACAATACTTACACCTATAATAGAGAGTTTAGTCTTCTTAGCTATAAACATAGAACACAAGCTAAGGAAAGCTCCCCCTAATGAAAAGAAGAAGGTCATACTAAATAAACCTGTTCTTAAAATACCTACTAATATTATTCTAAGTAGTGATACATATAAAGCATCTTTAAAAGAAAACATATATAAAACTATTAAAATAATAATATTAGCAAGACCTAACTTTAATCCTGGAATATTACCATTAAAGAGTGGTATAAAACTTTCTATAATATTTAATACTACACTAAGTGCTAGTAACATTGTTAATCTTGTAAATTTTTTCATCATTTCACAACCGTATCTATTTCTTTATTATCTTCTATTTTGATAACTACTTTATTAGGAAGACAAACAAGTACTTCATAACTACTATCTATATATCCTTGTTTAGAACATATATGATTAGGACTATTTTCCTCTTCAACTTTAATTTTATTATCATTTGTTTTAATTAATATATCTCCGTTATATCCAGAAACATGATATTCATGTTCTCCTTTTAAACTTAAATCTATTTCTAATACTAATTCATTTTCATAATATACTAGTGCTTTTTTAGGGGTATTATTATTTTTAACTAAAAATAATAATGCAAAGCTAACGATTATTACAAGTGCTAAACTTATAACTAATTTCCAATCACTTTTATTCATACTTATTGAAATTCTCACTTCTAATTATTTTATTGTCATTAGTATACCATATGGCTTCACAATCATAATTTTTAATTATTTCTTGAACTTCTTCTACACTACTTAAAAATAATGTTGTTGAAAGTATATCACCTAATGCACTATCTTTTGTAACTACTGTAACACTTTTCATATTATTACTTGGATATAAAGTATCTGGATCTATAATATGATGATAAGTAATCCCATTATATTCATAATTTCTTTCATATCCGCCACTGGTTACAACACTAATATTATTTCCTTTTATTACTGACATTAGATCTTCACCTTTAATCGGACTTTGGATACCAATACTATAATTTTTCTTTTTATAGTTACTTCCTACTTTGACATTACCACCAGCATTTATTAAATATTCGTCAATGCCAATACTCTCTAAATATTTACCAACTACTTCTGTAGTATATCCTTTAGATATAGCTCCTAGATCTAAATTAGGATGATTATTTAATATTTTATTATCTTCAAGCAAAATTAATTTTGTATATTCTTTAGTATTATCAAGTTCTTCTTTTGACGGAATACCTTTACCACTATCTCTATATTTTTTCCATACATCAATAGTACTACCTATTTCAATACTAAATTTGGGATACTTTTCTTCCCACTCTTTAGCATACTTTAACATATCATATAGTTTAGGATCTATTATTAATTCATTATCACTTAAAGTATTATGATAAATATCATAGATATTAACAATTCCCTCATAATGATTATATCTATCTGTTAAAGAGTGATACTCTTTATATATATCATCTATTTTTTTTAGTATCTCACTAGCATCTTTTTTACTATATAGTTTTATATATATATATGTATCCATATAATACATATTTGCTTTATATTCTTTTTTGGTATTTATAAAGAAAATACTTAGAAAAAGTATAATTAGCAAAGATATTATTAACGCTACTGTCTTTTTGTTCATACCATCACCATATCAATTATACCAAAAAAAATAATAGAAATAAATTCTATTATTTAATACTGCCAAATCTTTTGAAAGGAAAAATACTAAAATTAGTTGCCCCCAGGATACTATCTTCTGGTATAAGTCCTATCATTCTACTATCTAAAGAATTTGTTCTATTGTCACCTAAAACAAAATAATATCCTTCTGGTATCTTATCAAAACCAAGTTCGCTTAAATTAAAATCATATGTGTAAGCATCTAATTTTATGTTATCTATTTCTTTATCATTGATATATAAAGTATTGTTTTTATAACTTACTGTTTCTCCAGGTAACCCAATAATTCTTTTTACTAATTTAGAATTATTATATTTAAAAACTACTATATCAAATCTATCATAACTATGGTCATATTTCTTTAAAATTAATATTTGATTATCAAGTAATGTTGGATACATGGATTCTCCATCCACTTGAACTGGAGTAACAATAAAAGTTCTAATAAGTACTACTACGACTATTATTACTATATAAGGAACTAGTTCTTTTATAAATTTCATAATTCACCTCTCATACGAAAAAATAAGACTCATACGTCTTATTAATTTCTTTCTTTAATCTTTGGTTGTTTAACTGATTTTCTTAAGTAAGAACCAATTTTAGCACGACGTACTACACCTTTTCTTACTACTGTAATAGCAGCAACTTTTGGTGAATTAATAGGGAATGTTCTTTCAACTCCTACTCCACCTGAAATCTTTCTTACAATAAAGTTTCTTCCAATTCCACGTCCTTGAATAGCAATAACAATACCTTCAAAAGCTTGGATTCTTTCTCGTTTACCTTCGACGATTTTTACATCAACACGAACAGTATCTCCAACTTGAAATTCAGGAATATCAGTTCTAATTTGACTCTTAGTTATTTTTTCAACTAAATTCACGATTTCACTCTCCTTTTTTAAATCTATGATCATAAGTAATATATAATATTTTTTAATCCCAGCGGATCACGACAAGATAAATTTTATCATAAAAAAGTAGTTTTTGCAACTACTTTTAATATTTTACCCACGATTAATTGTTTTTTCTACAATTCTTTTTATATCTCTTTCATTAAAAGGTTTAATTAGAATATCTACAACAGGATATGCAAATACCCTATCTACAGTTTCACGATAATCATCACCTGTTACAATTGAAACTGGAATTTTAGAAAATAAATTATGCTTATCAAAATATTCTAATACTTCAAAACCATTTATGTTTGGCATATTTAAATCAAGCAACATTCCAACAATATTACTGTTTTGATTTAACGCTATCATATCTAGTGCTTCTTTTCCATCATTTGCTACTATAACTTCATATGTATCGTTAAATATCTTTTTAATAAAGTTTCTAATAATATTAGAATCATCTACAACAAGGATCGTTTTATCTTTTACTATTATTGGTTTTTCTTCTTGTTCCTCTACTTCCATCCCCATATACTCTTTAACAACGTTAACAATACGATGTGCTTCTCTCATAAGTTCATCATAATTATTATAAACATATGTAATATCATTAGCTTTACTTTTCATTTCGTGATTATAAGCAAGTTCAGCTAACTTAGTAAACCCTAAATATCTGGAATCACTTTTTAAAGAATGAACAAGTATAGCGTAATTTGGCATATCAGATGCTTCCTTATATTTTTTTATATCTGCTAATTTCTTAGAAACTGAATTCAAGAAATCAGACGCTGTTTCATTATACATGTCCATATCTCCAAACAATTCTAAACTTCCTTTAACATCGATTCCATTTTCAACTAAAAAACTAACATCTTTCATATTATCACCTATATTAATTATAACATATTTTCTTTGATAATAAAGATAATTTGTTATTTTTTTGCCATTTGTCACTTTTTATGTCAAATAAATATCTCCATATTAAAATTAAAGATATTGCTTCTTTAAAAAAGTTAGTTTTAAAAGTTCTTAGATACATTTCTATAATTTTACTACTATCTACCTTACTGGTACTAGCATTAAAAAAAAATAGACACCCTGCATATGTAGGGTGTCACACACATTTGTGAGGCGACATTCACTTGCAAAATTGAATGTTCCTCTTTTTTATTTTATGCAAGACTTCTTGCTACATACATATTAACACATTTTATTACATTTGACAATAATATCTTTACCTATTAAAAGTTATAGTTATCCAAATTATTTCTCATATCTTGATATATTTAATACTATTCCTATTTCACACAAAGTAATAAGTAAACTAGATCCTCCATATGAAAGAAAAGGAAGTGTTACACCAGTTACTGGAATTAAACCTACGACAACCATCAAATTAAGTAGAGTTTGAAATGATATTTGAAACATTATTCCAAAAGCTAAATATTTGCCAAACAAATCTTTAGAATTACGAGCAATTTTAAACCCCGTTAAAATGATTGTTAAAAATAAAGAAGTTACTAGTAGGACTGCTAAAAAGCCAAATTCTTCACTGATGATAGAAAAAATAAAATCCGTTTGTGGTTCCGGAAGATAAAAATGTTTTTGACGAGAATTTAAAAAACCGTAACCAAATAATCCCCCAGGGCCAATTGCATATAACGATTGAATAATTTGAAATCCACTTCCCAAGGGATCAGTCCAAGGATTTAAAAATGATAAAATACGGCTTAAGCGATAAGGAGCAACTGCAATTAAAGCTACTACACCCGCTAAACCAACTAGACCAATCTTTAGAAAAAATTTAAAATCAACACCACCAACAAAAAGTAATCCGATGATAGACATAACAATAATTGTTCCAGTTCCAAAATCTGGTTGTAACATTATAATCGCAAATATACCTAGAGTAATACCCAAAATAGGAAGAACTCCTTTTTTAAAGTACTTCATGTTCTTTTCATTATTAACTAAATATTTAGAAGTAAAAATAATAAGCGCTAATTTAGTAAATTCACTAGGTTGAATGCCAAAAGAACCTATTCCAAACCAACTTCTACTACCATTTCTAACGCTACCAACACCAGGGATTAAAACCAGTATTAAAAGAATTACACATCCTAATAATAGAAGATTTGCTTTTTCATAATACTTACGATAATCTATTTTACTAATGATAATCATAAGTATTACACCTACAATAAAAAATATGCCTTGGTTTTTTACAAATTTGAAAGCATCATTAAATTTATATTCTGCCCAAATATAAGACGCTGAATATATCATAATAAGTCCAAATAAAGATATAACAATAACACTTATTAAAAGTAATAATTCTGGTTTGTTCTTTTTCATAGTAGTACTCCAAAAGCTATAGATACCATAGCGCCTATTAATCCTATAACCCAAAACAATCTAACAATATCTATTTCTTTCCAACCTAGTTTTTCAAAAGTGTGATGAATAGGAGTCATCAGAAATATTCTTTTTTTAGTAAATTTATAATACACTCTTTGAATAACACAACTTAATGTTTCTAAAACAAACACAATACCTATAATAATGAGTAATAGTTCATGACGAGTAATAATGGCTAAACTACCTAAAGTTGCTCCTAAAGCAAGAGAACCAGTATCCCCCATAAAAATTTTAGCAGGATTTAAATTAAACAATAGAAAACCTAATAATGATCCAATTAAGATGAAGATAAAGATAGCAATATCTTCATAACCTTCCAACCATCCTGTATTCCAAGTAATAATTCCAAATGCTAAAAATGCTATTATTGAAAGACCACCGGCTAGCCCATCTAAGCCATCTGTTAAATTAACCGCATTACTACTTGATACTAAAACTAGTAAGATGAATAAACCGTAATACCAACCAATATTTATCTTTATATTTAAGGTGTGTATCCATAGAAGTGGTTCATTACCGCTTCTCATAAACAAATAGAAAAATACCACTGATATAATTACTTGCATCAAAAGTTTAGTACTCTCACTTAAACCTTTATTATTATGTCTAACTATAATTAAATAATCATCAATAAATCCTATTAAAGCATAACCAATAAATGTAAATATGATAATTAAAAAATTATGAGTAATGGTAATTTTTTTTATAGCAATTAAAATAATAGTAATTATAATAGTTGGAATAATAAAGATTAATCCTCCCATTGTTGGTGTTCCGTTCTTGCTTTTGTGTCTTTCACTCAAATAAATACTAAGACTTTGACCTGCTTTTAATTTTTTTAAAAGTGGTACTAAAATAATTCCTATTACAATCGAAAATAAGAAACTACACATTAAACTTAATACCGATTTAGTCATTATTAACACTCTATCACCCCTATTCAGTTAACAATAATTTTATTGTTTCTCCTTCTAAAATTCTTTCTCCAGCACTTGGTGTTTGAATAGAAACATTATTTCCACTACCACTAAATTCTACTTTAAAACTTTTTAATTCTTTCATAGCATCTTCTACACTCTTACCTTCCACATTAGGAACTTCTATATACTTTTTATCATTATAATTATATTTTTTATCAGAAGCACCTTCTCTTTTGTTTATATTTAAAGCATCAATTGAATCTAATAGTACTTGACGAGCAATCGGCGCTGCTACAGTACCACCATATTGAGTTACTCCTTTTGCATTATCAATGGCAATATATACAACAACTTCTGGATCATCAGCCGGTAGAAATCCAATAAAAGATACGATATAATTACCTACCATATACCTACCATCTTTTACCTTTTGCGCTGTTCCTGTTTTACCACCAACACGATAACCATCAATAAAAGCCGGTCTTCCTGTTCCATTTGTAACAACACTTTCTAGGGCATATCTAACTTTAGAACTTGTTTCATCACTAATAACTTTTCTAACAACAGTAGGTTTATTTTCTAATACTACTGAATTTGTTTCTGGCTCATTTAAAGTTTTTACAATATAAGGCTTATATAAATAGCCTCCATTAATAGCTGCCGAAACAGCAGTTATTTGTTGAATTGGTGTAACAGATACTCCTTGACCAAAAGCTGTAGTAGCAAGTTCAACAGGACCAACTTTAGCAAGATCAAATATAATACCAGCACCTTCGCCATTCAAATCTACACCTGTCTTCATACCAAATCCAAATAGTTTTAGATAATTAAATAATTTATCTTTTCCTAATTTTAATCCCAGTTGAACAAAACCTGGGTTACAAGAGTTTTCTACTACTTGTAAATATGTTTGAGCACCATGACCGCCATGTTTCCAACAGTGAATAGTCGCATTTTCTACCTTAGTAGCACCAGAGTCATAATAATTGTCATTATCTAAATCAACAATTTTTTCCTCTAGAGAAGATGCCAGTGTAATAATTTTGAATGTACTTCCCGGTTCATAAGTCATCCATATCGGTAAATTACGATTTATTTCTTCTACTGTGTAATTCTGATAATTAGTAGGTGAAAAATTAGGACGCGATGATATTGCAAGTATCTCTCCAGTTTTTGGATTCATAGCTATCCCTAAAGCTTGATCTGGATTATATTTTGTAACTGCATTATCTAGTTCTCTTTCTAAAGAAGCTTGAATATCATAATTAATCGTTAAAGTTATATTTATTCCATCTTGAGGTTTTTCATACACTTCATTTAAATCAAGTCTACTACCCTTAGCATCACTAAAATATTTGATAGCGCCATATTCTCCTGTTAGATAATCATCATACATAAGTTCAAGGCCACTTAGTCCTTGATTATCTATTCCAACAAAACCTATCGTATGTGACATTAATGTATCGTATGGATAATATCTTTTTGACTCTTTTATTAAATATACTCCCGGTAACTTTAAATCAGCTATTTTATCAGCAATTTCATAAGATAATCTTCTTCCCTCAGGATGAACTCTTTCAATAGATGATTTTTTACTAACATGTTCTAACATATCTTGATAATCAGATCCAAGTATATCACTAATTTGTTTTGCTGTAGTCTCTTTATCTACAACCTGATTTGGTATAATAACTAAAGACGTTGTTGTAATATTATCAGCAAGTACTACTCCATTCCTATCGTATATAATTCCTCTATTACCTTCAATAGGTAAATTTCTACTCCATAAACTTTCTGCATATTTATTTAATTTATTATATTGAATAACTTGAATATAAAAAACTTTGCCTATTACAAATATGAAAGCTAATATTATTACTAAACTTATTATTTTGATTCGTATATGAATATTTTTAAAGAACATAGTATCACCTATATAAGTGTATGTCCAAGCAACAAAAAAAATAGTTAAAATTTAACTATTTTTTATTTCGTTAATATAATAATTTATTTTAGAAGCCCAAACTTTACTTGCTGCATATCTAGGTCCAATTTGTTCTGGAGTTGTATATCCTTTAGCATAATAATTGTTATAAAGGTTATTTAAATAAGCATCAATACCTTCATCTAATGTATCAAAACGTTTGTATGAACCTCCGGCACAACCAGGCTTTCCTTTCATACCACCAACATTATTACATTTTCGCATTAAGTAACTACAATTCCATTTACATCCAGTCTCATGTAACATAATTGCTACAGCTAAATAAGGATCAAGTCCTAATTCAATTGATTTTGTAGCAAATACACGGCCATATCCTGATATGTTTGAATTTAAGTTTCTTTCTAATTTAGCAGATAACTCATCTAAAGTTAAACCATCAAAAACTATTTCTGGTTCTACCACTATTTCTTCTATATTTGGTTCTGCAAAAATTTCTTCATTTATATTAACTTTTGTAATGATACCACTATTTACTCCTGAAGTTGTAAAAAACGCAGCTGTTAAAATAGTAAGCATCTTTATAATTGTTTTCACTTTACACCTCTGTTCCCCTTTTTGGGCGGAACATGTTCGATTTTACCATAATATGAGATACGTGTCAAATTGACAAAAAAAGCAGATAATTAACTATCTACTTTATTTTTTAATGAAACTTTTAAAATATCACTTTCATTTATTTTAGAACCTACTTCGATACTTTGACTACTAGCATAACCATAACCTTCAAACTCGTAGCCAATTCCTAAAATATTACAAAATTCTATTATTTCTTTTCTAGACCAACCCGTAATATTTGGCATCGTATAAGCAGAATCATTGGTTATAACAATAATTGTATCCCCACTTACGGCACTACTACCAACCTTAGCTGATTGTTTAATAATTTTATCACCATTACCAATAACAATTGTTTTTATATTATAAGAATTAAGCTTTTCTTTTATTTCTTTAACATCTTTATTAATAAATGATTCAATAGTATATTTAGTAGCGGTATTATGGTGTTCATTATAAGTTCCAACATTATGATATTTGGCAATATCTTTTACTACACTTTTTATCATTTTTGATAACCCAACATTTTTACTCCAAGTTGGATTTTTGTATGCAGCATAAATAATAATTTCAGGATTGTCTTTTGGAAACATTCCAGCAAAAGAATATACATAATTATTCTTACCAGTACTATATCCAGATTCTGAATCATAGTATTGGCTAGTTCCTGTTTTTCCAATTAAATCTGCGCCTTCAACTTTAAAGTAATATCCTGTCGTTCCTTCGTTTTGTCCATTAATAACATTACTCATTAGTTCTTTTATTTTAGCAACAGTTGATTCTTGAACTAATTGTTCACTAATATCAAGTTTATATTCATACTCCATCTTACCGGTGCTAGAATTTACTATTTTTTCAATTATTTTAGGTTTAACCATCTTACCATTATTAGCTATAATTGATAGAGCTTGTAAGTTTTGAATTGGAGTTGTTGCAATTCCTTGTCCAAAAGAAGCTGTTGCTACCTCAATAGGATAATAAAAGTTTAAACTACCTGATAATTCACGACTTAATTCAATACCGGTCTTTTCTCCAAAACCATATTTTTGGAAACACTCCTTTAAATCGGCTCTATTAATAGCGTTATTAACTAAATTAACTACAGCAACGTTACTAGAATATTCAAATCCTAAATCATAAGTTATATAACCCCAACCTTTTCCATTCCAGTCCTGAACAGTATTTTCACCTATTTCGTATTTACCTGATAAATATGTATCATCGCCTTTATATGTACCTTTTTCCATAGCACACATATATGTATAAATCTTCATTGTACTACCAGGTTCATAAGCATAAGTTACTAATGGATTTTCATAGCTTTTCATATTAAGTAGGTTAGGATTATAAGATGGACTTGTTGCACTCCCTAAAATCTTACCACTCTTAGCATCCATTACCGTAAGAATTGTCCACTCTGGATTATATTCCTCAGTATTTGCTTTAACTGCATCTTCTAGAAATCTTTGAATACCTGAATCTATAGTTAAATATATATTGCTACCATTCTCAGGTTCAATCGTTGTTTCGGGAGTATCTGGTATCTTATAACCATATCTATCTCTTTGATATTTAGTACTACCATCAGTACCTTTTAATATATCTTCATATTTAGATTCTATTCCAAGTTCTCCAACAATACTTCCATCATCTTGCTTTTTAGCATATCCAATTATATATGAAGCAAAATCCCCATTTGGATAATATCTTTTTTGATCTTCAATAAAATCAATTCCCGATAAATTTAATGATTCAATTTCTTCTTTTTTTAATTCTGTTATACCCCTACCACCAGGTCCAAGTTCAACTTGATAAGCATCTTTGCTAAGTAAACTTAAAAGTGTATCTTTACTCATATCAAGAACTGGCGCTAAAGCTTCTGCGGTTGCTTCCTTATCTACAACATGTAAAGGGGTACTAGATGACCCAGTTCTACTTTCTGATAAATATGCTATTACAGTATAAGAAGAAACATTTAAAGCAAGTAAATTACCTGTAGTATCATAGATATTACCTCTTTTAGCTTTTAATGTAGAACTTACTGTATATCTATTGCTAGCAAACTGATCCATATCAATACCATATACTTTAGGTGATAAACTAACATATGCATATTGTAAAAAAATGATAAAAATAAAAACAAGAAAGATAACGAAAACTTTCTTTGGAAAATTCCAAGTTTTACTTTTACCATTTCTTGTATTCATCTAGTCACCTCAATCTTCATTTACAATTATAACATTTTCGTTATTATATGCCAACCCCATATCTTTAACTAAATTTTTTACATTATCAAATGAAGTTAATTCGTTTATTTTCATTGTTAAACTTTCATTAGTTTTTTCTTGAGTATTAATATTATATCTTATTTTTTCAACACTCATATTTAAATGACCAATTCCAGCCCCACAGAATATTTTAATCAAGAAGGTTAATGAAAGCGCTAAAATACCACAACTATACAACAGTTTTTCTCCTTTAGTAAATTTTACTAATTTTCTTTTTTTTGCCATGTTATCTTACCCTTTCTATTACTCTTAATCTTGCACTTCTTGACCTGTTATTTTCTTCTAATTCATGCACCGATGGTTCTATATTTGCTACTACCTTAAATTTTGGTTGATACTCTTCTGGTATAATAGGTAAATTTTTTAAACTAGGATCTACACTACTAACACGTTTAAAAATATCTTTACAAATTCTATCTTCTAATGAATGAAATGTTATAACACAAATTCTTCCACCAACTTTAACTAAATCTAAAGCTTGATTTAAACTATTTTCAAAAACATTTAATTCATTATTGACTTCAATTCTAATAGCTTGAAACACTTTACGAGCAGGATGTTTTTCTCTTCTATACTTTTCAGGAACACTATTTCTAATTATCTCAGCAAGTTCTAAAGTTGTTTCAATAGGTTTATTCTCACGAGTTGTTATAATATTTTTAGCAATTGATGTTGCAAATTTTTCTTCACCATATACTCTAAATATTCTAACTAAATCATCATAACTATAATTATTCACAACTTCATAAGCAGATAATTTTTGTTTAGTATCCATGCGCATATCAAGTCTTGCATCAGCATGGAAACTAAATCCTCTTTCTTTATTATCAAGTTGAGGACTAGATACGCCTAAATCGTATAAAATACCATCTACTTCGTTAATATTTCTTTTGTTCAACTCTTCTTTTAAGTTGACAAAATTACTTCTAATAATTTCGTAATTATCAGCTATTTTATCTAATTTTTCTTTGCTATATTTGATTGCTTCATCATCTTGATCAAAGGCGAAAAGAAACCCCTTTTTAATTTCTTTTAATACTCTACTACTATGGCCCGCATATCCTAATGTACAATCAACGATAATGCTATTTTCTTTTAAATTTAAATGTTTAATTGATTCTTCAAGTAATACTGAATAATGCATATATCCTCCTAAATATCTAAATTACTAGAAAATAACTTCTCTGCTATATCTGATAAACTATCTTCATTAGTATCGATAAATGATTCCCATCTTTCTTTACTCCAAACTTCAAGACGATCATTAACGCCAATAATAACACAGTCTTTTTTTAGTTCAGCATATTTAGTAAGTGGTGCGCTAATGTTGATTCTTCCTTGTTTATCAAATTCACATACAGTAGCCCCAGATAAGAAGAAACGCATAAAATTACGTGCATCCTTGGTATTAGGCAATTCTTTATATTTTTGGATTATATTTTCCCATTCATTTTTAGGATAAACAAATAAGCAACCATCTAATCCACGCGTAACAATAAAATTTTCACCTAATTCGTATCTCAACTTAGCCGGTATGGTTAATCTTCCTTTTTCATCAATTGAGTAATGATATTCCCCCATAAACATAAAATCACCCACTTTTCTCCACATTTAACCACTGTCTACCACTATTTTAGTACAAAAAAACACCTTTGTAAAGGTGTTTGTGTAAATTTATCTATTTTTTTACAGTATTATTTGTTTAATTTTTTCTTTTTTGCAATAGCTCCACCAATTCCTCCGGCAACTGCTCCTATCAAAGTATATATTACTACACTACTCCAATTGAATGAACTATTATCTTTTTTTATTTCTTCTTTTTCTTTATTTGAATCTTTTTCATTAACATTAAACTTTATAGTATTAACAATTTCTTTAAATTCAGCTTTATCATTATCAGTAATAACTTCTTCTTTTTGGATTTGAAAAGTATAGCCATTATTATTAACAACTGTATAATATGCAACTACATTAAACTTTGTCTCTGAATCATAGTATTCAACTGTTGCAAATTTATAAGTTCCATTATTATATATATCATATTTATCCGAATTAGTTTGATTTCCTAATTCTTTAGCAACCCCTTTTACAAATTCATCATCATAATTAGTTAAATTATTTATTTCATTTTTTTCATTACCTATTCTAAGAATTAATTCATAATTAAAATTACTTGGAAGAGCATCAATATACGCTAAATTATGTTCAAAAAAGCTTTGCATATATTCTTTAGTAACATTTAATTCTTCTAAATAAGAATTGTTATCCAAATTATATCTTGTAAAAACATACCAATCATCTTTAAAATCTAATTTTAAATCAATATCATTTAAATCAACTGTTTTAGCACTAGCTAGTGGTACTAAAAACAAAAAGCTTAATATCAATAATAAAATTTTCTTCATAAATATCATCCTCGCTATAAAGATATTTTAATATATAACTTAAAATAAGTAAAGTACTAAATAATATGCAAAAAAACTAGATAAACTAGTTCTTTTTAATTTTAATACCTGCTTTAATATCATTAATATCACAATCAAGTTCTAATGATTCATCTTTAATAATATCTAACGCTAGTGTTTCACCCTTAATAAACTCATTATGTACTTTTATAACTTTATCAATAGTATCATCGCCATTATAATATACATTAATATGATCGGTAATAATGAGATCTGCGTCCTTACGTAAACTTTGGATTTTTCTTATTAATTCACGTGCTATACCTTCATTAATCAATTCTTCTGTAAGTTCAGTATTTAGAATAACAAATGTCTTACCATTGTTGCTACTGCAATATCCTTCTTTAATCTTAACATTGATTTCAACCATCGAACTATTAACTTCAATATCTTCACCATCTAAATTAATAGTAAGTGTACCATTTTTTATAGTTTCTATTTCTTGTGTTGAAAGTTTAGCTAAAGCTTCTTGGAATAGTTTAATTTTTGGTCCAAATACCTTTCCTACTTCTCTAAAGTTTGGTTTAATTACATAATCCATATATTCAGTTAAATCTTCCATATAAGTAATGTTTTTAACGTTTAATTCATCTTTAATCATGTCTTCTAAAGTTTCAATTAAGGCCTTATTATCATGTGCTAAAATAAGTTCACTAATTGGTTGTCTAACTTTTATTTTAGCGTCTTCACGAGCAAATCTACCAAGTGAACATATATCTCTAACTAAATCCATCTTGTTTTCGATTTCTTCATTGATTAATTCTTCATTACATACTGGGAAATTTTCTAAATGCACTGATTCTCTACCAGTAAGTTTTTGATATATTTCTTCTGAAATGAAAGGTACAACAGGCGCTATTAACTTAGTTAATGTAAGTAATGTTTCATAAGTTGTTAAGTAAACAGCTTTTTTTGAAAGTGTTAATTCACTTTCCCAGAATCTTCTTCTATTTCCTCTTATATACCAGTTAGATAAGTCTTCACTAACGAAATTAGTTATATTTTTAACGACATCAGTTAAATTATATTCTTCATAAGATGCAGTTACTTCACGTACTAATTTGTTTAGCTTAGAAAGTAACCATTTATCAGATAAATCACGTTCGTTATAATCTACTGTGTATTCTCTTGGATCTACGCCATCGGCATTAGCATACATTTCAAAGAATGAATAAGTATTTTTTAATGTACTTATAAATTTAGAGTTTACTTCTTTTACGCCATTCTCATCAAATTTTAATGGTGTCCATACTGGAGAAGTATATAACATATACCATCTGATAGGATCAGCTCCATATTTAGTCATGATTTCAACTGGATCAATAATATTTCCTGTCGATTTACTCATTTTCTTTCCGTTTGCATCAAGCATCATATCGTTAACTACAACATTTTTGAATGAACTTTCTCCAGAAATGATTGTTGAAATAACAAGTAAAACATAAAACCAACCACGGGTTTGATCAAGACCTTCGGCTATAAAATCAGCTGGAAATTGATTTTCAAATAATTCTTTATTTTCAAATGGATAATGGAATTGGGCATATGGCATAGAACCAGAGTCAAACCATACATCCATTACATCTTTAACACGATTCATTGTTTTACCGCATTCCTTACATTTAATATGTAACTCATCTACATATGGACGATGTAATTCCATCTCATGAACATTTACATCTTCCATAATAGAATTTTGTAATTCATCAAGTGATCCAATAACTTCCTTATGACCACATGAACAAGTCCATACAGGAAGAGGACAACCCCAATAACGATTACGAGATATACCCCAATCCACCATATTTTCAAGCCAGTTACCAAAACGTTTTTCTCCTACATAGCTAGGATACCAATTAATTTTTTTATTAGCTTCGATAATTTTATCTTTGTATGCAGTTGTTTTGATATACCAAGCTGGTTTTGGATAACTAATAAGTGGGCTATGGCATCGCCAACAATGTGGATAATCATGTGTTATTTTATTTTTCTTAAATAGTTTGTCATTTTCCTTTAACCATTTAATTATTTCTAACTCTAAATCTTTATCTGTAACTAAAGTTCCCTTCCAAGGACCTTCTGTATATCTTCCATCTAGTCCTACAGGATTTACAAAACCAATATTATTTTCTCTACATACACGGTTATCATCATCTCCGTATGCTGGAGCATTATGAACAATACCAGTTCCATCTTCTGCGGAAACATAAGAATCTGCTATTATTTCAAAAGCATTACCATCAACTTTTACAAAAGGCATTAATTGTTCATATTTACGACCTACTAAGTCACTACCTTTATATGTTTCTAATACTTTGTATTCATCTCCTAATACTTTATTAGCAAGACATTCAGCAAGAATAAATTTATATCCTTGAGATTCAGCTTTAATATAAGTTAAATCTGGATTAACACAAAGCGCTACATTGGCCATTAAAGTCCAAGCTGTTGTTGTCCAAGCAAGGAAATAACTATCACTATCAACTTCCTTAAAAGGAACTATAACAGAGTTAACAGAAACTTGTTCATAACCTTGTGATACTTCATTAGCAGAAAGTTCAGTTCCACATCTAGGACAATACCAAAGAACTTTATTACCATGATATAAAAGTCCTTTTTTATCCATTTCTTTTATAATCCACCATTCAGATTCTATATAATCATTAGAACAAGTAATATATGGATTATCACAATCTATAAATTGTCCCATCATATCGGTCACATGATTAATCTCATCTATATTGATAGCAGTTGCCTTATTACATTCTTTACAGAAGTTTTCAACACCAAATTTTTCAATATCAGCTTTACCAGTAAATCCTAACTTCTTTTCAACATTTACTTCAATAGGAAGTCCGTGAGTATCAAGTCCAATTTTCCTTAATACTCTATATCCTTGCATTGTTTTATATTTACAAAATGTATCTTTTATAGTTTTAGCAAAAACATGGTGAATACCAGGCTTAGCATTAGCATATATTGGTCCATCATAAAAGACAAAGTCTTTTTTTCCTTCTCTATTTTCTATACTTTTTTCAAATACTTTATTCTCTTTCCAGTACTTTACTAAATCTTTTTCTACTTCGCTAGCTTTTCTTTTATCTAGCTCTTCAAACTTATTCATAATTACCTCCCTAATATATAAAAACTCACATCCTAGATAAGGACGTGAGTTACGCGGTACCACCTTAATTTGTGTATATACACCTTGAAACTATAACGCGTTACCGTTTTAATCTTATCCATTAAAAACATCAAGAGTGATTTATATAATACTTCATTTATCTGTTCACACCAACCACAGACTCTCTTTAAAATCCCTATTATATCGTCTCTATCAATTGTTTTAAAAATCTACTTTCTCAATATCATTTACCATATCAAGTTGAGCTTCTATAATACTTTTTAATTTTCTTTTGAATATAGTGACATTACGTCTTAGCATATCTGCTTCCATTTCAGTCTTTTCCGCTCTAAGAAGTGCATCATTTACAATTCTATTAGCATTTCTTTTAGCATCATTAATAATAGTTTCACTTTCTTGATGAGCAGACAATTTAATCTGCTCACTAGTTTTTTCAGCCATTAGTATTGCTCTATTTAAAGTACCTTCCATACGTTCATATGTCGCTAACTTTTCCTTTAATTTAGCATTTTCTTCTTCTAAACTAGAAAGCTCAGCTATCTTCTTATTTTTAGACTTAATATCATTAACCATTATTTCAACTTGACTGATAACCTGATCTATGAAGTGATTAACTTCATCTGGATCATAGCCACGAAGTGTTCTTGTAAACTTTTCCATACTATCACCTCAGGCACTACGTGATATTGTAGCACACTTTTCTTTTAATTTAAAGTATTTTTTACCATTCTATATTAATATCATCGTTGTCATGAATATCTTTGCCATCTTTTTCATCGGTAATCTTACCTTGAATATTCACATTATTTGGTGTACAAAGGAAAATTCCTCCACCAATTTTTTGAATTTCACCACCAATTGCATAAATAGTTCCACTTAAGAAATCAACAATTCTCTTAGCTTGATCACCAGTTACTCTTTTTAAATTAACAACAACCGCATTTCTATTTCTTAAATAATCTACTATTTGTTGCGATTCAGAATAAGCACGAGGTTCTAAAAGTATCATTTTACTTCCACCTTCATTTTCTTGTAATGCTTCTTCTGGTTTTAAATTATAATATGCATCACTTACATTATCTGTTGAAAATATATTATCATTTTCATCATCTTTAAATAATTTTTTTAAAAATCCCATAATTATCCTCCTAATAGGCATTTAGCCACTCTACTATAGATAATTTTAACATACATTTTATATTTTGAAAACCTATTTTTTAAAAATTGTGAAAATATCTTATTTTACTCGTATCAACTCATACATTCTTTGATATATTCTATCATCACTACAATATTCCATTATAAAATTATTATCTTTTTTACATATGATTATTCCTATTGTTTTATCTTGGTCTACTCTTTTTATGTTTTTATCTATATAATTCATATATGTTTCTATTTGTCCTATATGTTCTTTTTTTAACTCTGTTATTTTCAGTTCTATTACTACATAACAACTATAATTAATATTATAAAGTAATAAATCTATATAATTATATTTGTCGCCTAGCTTTATTTTATATTCATTATCTATAAAACTAAAACCTTCTCCTAGTTTCTTCATAAAACTCGGTAAATTTTCAAGTATTAATTTTTGTAATATCTTCTCTGATATTTCTTTATAATTATAACTATTTTTGATTAAAATGGGATTTTTTATTAAATCGTTTATTTTAGGTTCTTCATTATTAATTAATTTTTTTCTTGTCTTATCATCTAATCTTTCATATTCTTTATTTTTTATTCTTTCTCTTAATTGTCTTACTGACAAGTTTTGTTGCTCAGCTATTTTAAATTTTATTTATATCATTAAACCATATCAACTCACAATAATGAGTATACGTCAAAATGTCCGTCAATGATGGACATTTTATACCAATCTCATAAAATCTTCTAATATACCTTAATCTAGTAGTTGAATATCCTTTACCTAATTCGTTTGTTAATCTCCTTGAATACTCCTTAATAATACCTTCCCCATAATGTTTGCCTGCTTCTGACAACAACTTACCAACATTATAATATGTATTTAAATCACTTCTATTTTTACTATAATCTTTTACTCTCTTTGTTATCTCGTTATTTATAAGTTCTTCTTTTATTTCTCTATAGTAATTCATGATTATCTCCTTCTACTTATAATATACAATATAACTTTTCTATTTCCTTTTTTATAAAGAAAAAACCGTAATTTTTTACGGTTTTATTTATTATTTTAGTTTAGATTTTAATACTTCTATAACAGGGCGAACACCGTGGCTCGAACGGTCAGCGGTGGTGCTGTCCACGGCAGCAGCATATAATTTACCATTCTGAGTGACATTAATACTTAAGGCAATGTACCAAGCATTGTAAGAGCTTCTAGCTTCAGAAGAAGCTGTCCAATAACCAGCGATTGACTTATCTGAATTATTTAAACATCCATATGTTGTACAATTTGTGCCTGTTCTATCGTACAACCATCCATACTTACAACCACTAGTATTTCCATTTTTACATGTTGAACTGGGCGATGTTGTTTTGCTTTCTAAGAAATAGAACCATTCATTCCAGTCTGTATAACCGGTTATTGTTGCTATTTCCTGTGCTGTTATTAATCTTGCTTTATATTCACTATAATCTATTGTATATTTTGCTTTACTTGTTCGTCCGTAATTTGTCGGTATTTCTGTTCCTTTCCATCCATCTGTATCTGTTTTTAATTGGTCTAATAATTCTTTTGGACCTTTAGCACTGATTATACTACCGCTATCATTTTTATATGTATTATTCCATGCTACTGCTGCTGTTGTATTATGATCTAATATTAAATTTAATTTATCGCTGCCATCATCGTTAAAAGCATAGAATTTCATACATCCTTCTTTTACTCCTATATTACTTTGAGTTTCTGTATAATCGGATGACAAGCATTTTTCTCCTGTTGTTACATTAAAATATACTACTTCTCCATTGGTATATGGAGGCATTTCTTCTCCTATTATTGTTACAGTTACATCACCATTTACTTTGGATAATGTTAATGTTCCGGTAGTTTTATCCCATACACTTGTTGCTCCTGCTACTGTTACACTATCTGGTAAAACATATCCTGAATTAGCAGTAAATTTTAACACTTTAACACCTTTTGTTGTTATACTTGATCCATTATTATTATCTCCACTTACATTTGTTAGATTATATTTTATAGAATATGTTTCTAATTTTGTGGCAGTATATTTCTTTGTTGTTTCATCATAACTTACATCATATTCTCCTATTGTCATTGTTGAGTTATTTGTTACTTGACCATTATTTATTGTTATTGTTCCGCCTGATGGTTTATTTCCTTCCATCTCTATAATAACTTTATCTTTATCATTTTCTCCACATCCTGATAGTGGACATAAACTCCCATCTGGTTGAATTATATATTCACCTTCTAAAATAACATTATCTAAACGTTTAGTTGCAACTGTGGTTTCTACAGCATCAATATAGTTCTCTGCACTTCTCTCAGCGGCTCCCTTTTGTGATTTTTTGATTGTATTCATTAC
>CAKPHO010000001.1 GCA_934162195.1 uncultured Bacilli bacterium | reverse complement strand
TCGTGGACAAATTGTCATCTGTGGACAAATTTATCATTTTTTCTATTTTTAACAATTCCTTATTTTATAAGGGTTTGCGAGGTTATTTACCACAACAGTTTTTGTACTTTTTGCCACTTCCACAAGGGCATAATTGGTTGCGACCTATCTTATTAACCTTTTTAGGTTGACTCTTCTTTTCTTTGTTAGTATCTCTAACAGCTTCACCTTTACTTACTTGTTTTCTTTCAACATTTTGTCTGATTTCAGCTTTAATTAAATAGAAAGTAATTTCTTTATCAATTAAATCAAGGAAATTTTCAAATAATTCATATCCCTCATTAGTATAAGCACGCAATGGATTTTCTTGAGCATAACTTCTTAAATGAATACCCTCTCTTAATAATGACATAGTATTAATATGCTCCATCCAATGTGTATCTATAATTCTTAAAGATATAGCTTTCTCGAATTCTTGAATTATTTCTTTTGGTACATCTTTAATTTTAGCTTCGTACTCTTTTACTAAATTACTATAAATGTAATCTGAAATTTCATCTGGATTTTTATCGCTAATATCTTTTACATTTATTTTATTTTTTACTAATTCGTTTGTTACTTCTAATATTTCACTAAGGTCGTTTTCTGTTAAATTATCGCTTTCTTGTAAGTGATCAAACACTAAAGCATACACATAATTATGGAAACTTTCTAATATATCATCGTGAATATCTTTTTTATCAAGAATATTATTTCTTTTTTCATAAACAATTTCTCTTTGTTGGTTTATAACATCATCGTATTGAAGTAATGTCTTTCTTATATCATAGTTGTTTCCTTCAATTCTCTTTTGAGCAGACTCAACAGATTTTGATAACATTCCATTTCGAATTGATACATCGCCATCAAAACCAACACTTTGAAGTAATGTTTTTGCACGATCAGTACCGAATCTGACCATTAAATCGTCTTCAAAAGATACACAGAATTGTGAGAATCCTGGATCTCCTTGACGTCCTGAACGACCACGTAACTGATTGTCAATTCTTCTAGATTCATGTCTTTCTGTTCCAATAACGCATAATCCACCTAAAGCTTTAACCTCATCTGATAATTTAATGTCAGTACCACGTCCAGCCATATTAGTAGCAATTGTAACAGATCCTTTTTCACCAGCTTTAGCAATAATTTCAGCTTCACGAGCATGGTTTTTAGCATTTAATACTTCGTGTTTAATTCCTTCTTTTTTTAACATAGAACTAATTAATTCACTAGTTTCTACCGCTACAGTGCCAACCAAAATTGGTTGCCCTTTAGCATGTCTTTCTTTAATTTCTTTAACTATAGCTTTATACTTACCTTCTTTAGTTGGGAAAATTAAATCTGAGCAATCATCTCTTATAACAGGTTTATTAGTAGGAATTTGAATAACATACATATTATATATATCTCTAAATTCTTCTTCTTCAGTTTTGGCTGTACCTGTCATTCCGGCAAGTTTTTTATACATTCTAAATAAGTTTTGGAAAGTAATGGTTGCTAAAGTCTTTGTTTCTTGTTGAATCTCTACTCCTTCTTTAGCTTCAATGGCTTGATGAAGACCATCAGAATAATTTCTTCCTTGCATTAATCTTCCAGTAAATGGATCAACAATAACAACTTTTCCATCTTGAACTACGTAATCAAAATCTCTTTTCATAGCATAATTAGCACGTAAAGCTTGATTTATAAAGTGTACTAATGATGTATGCTTAATATCATAAAGGTTATCAATACCAAAAGCCTTTTCTGCACGTTCTACACCCTTATCATCTAAAGTAACACTTTTTGTTTTTTCATCATATAAATACCCATCATTTTCTTTTAATGATTTAGCAAAATGATCTGTTTCTTTATATAAATTTAATGATTGCATACTTCCGCCTGAAATAATAAGTGGTGTTCTAGCTTCATCGATTAATACTGAGTCAACCTCATCGACAATGGCGAAGTTAAATGGCCTAGCAACTCTATCTTCAGCTTTTACAACCATATTATCTCTTAGATAATCAAAACCAATCTCATTATTAGTTGAATATAAAATATCACAATTGTATGCTTCCTTTTTCTCTGATGGTGTTAAATCACGGTAATTAACCCCAACAGTTAATCCAAGGAATCTATATATACTTCCCATCCACTCTGCATCACGTCCTGCTAAGTATTCATTAACAGTAATGATATGAACACCTTCACCACTTAAAGCATTTAGGTAGGCTGGCATAGTAGAAGTTAATGTTTTACCTTCTCCTGTTTTCATTTCAGCTATATTTCCGTAGTGAATAGCAAAACCACCAATAACTTGAACTTTATATGGTTTTTCTCCAATAACACGGAACGCAGCTTCTCTAGCAACTGCAAAAGCTTCAATTTTAATATCCTCTAAAGTTTCTCCTTTTTTCAATCTATTTTTAAACTCATCTGTTTTTCCTTTTAATTCTTCATCGCTTAATTTGCTCATTTCTTCATCTAAAGCAAGAACTTCTTCTGATAAAGCAGTAAAACGTTCTAATTCTTTGTATTCATGATCAAATAATTTTTTTAAAAATTTCATGTGCTCAATCCTTTCTTGTGTATACATATCTATTTTATCAAAAATTAAAAAAAAATAATAGTTTTTTCTATTATTTCCTCAATTATTCTTCAACTTTTAGGTTTCCTCCATACTTTAAATCATAGTCGTCTAACATATCATAAAATGCATTATCATCAATTTTAGAAATATTCTTTCTGTCTATAACAACATTATTAATCCCATATTGATTAATTACATTATACATTTTTCTTTTTAACTTGCTTATATTTTTTGAATTATAAATCCCACTCATGTTAATAAATAAAGTATCATTACTATAAACCATTTCAACTTGATTCATAAAATCATCTCCTCTATTACTATAGCACCAATTTTTTTTAATGCTTGCTATTCGACAAAATTAGAAAAAATTAGTACCTCTTAATAAAGTATATAAACAGAAATAAAATATATGTGTTATAATTAAAAAGAGGTGGAGTTATGAAAAAAATATGCGCTATTGCTATAGGTAAAATATTAATTTTTTTAGGTAAATTTGTAAAAAGAGGCTCTGTTTTGCCAGGAAATATTGCAACAAAAATTGATAAAAATATATTACATAAATTTAAAATGCCCAAAACTGTAATTGCTGTTACAGGAAGCTCTGGTAAAGGTAGTATTACAAACACACTTGCCACAGTTTACAGAAAAATGGGATTCACTGTTTGTCATAACAGTTCTGGATCTAATCTAAATCTTGGAATACTTACAACTTTAATAGAAAACAGTTCCTTATCAGGAAAAATTAAAAGTGATATTGTTGTTGTTGAAGTCGATGAAAGATATGCTAAATATATTTTTCCTGCCATTAAACCTCAAACTGTTATAATAACAAATATTACTAGAGATCAACCTCCAAGACAAGGTAATTTTGATATGGTTTTTAAAGAAATTAAAAAAGCTATAACTCCAAATATGCATTTGATTTTAAATGCTGATGATCCTTATTTACAAAAATTTGTTATTGGCGAAAAAAATAAAGTTACTTATTATGGAATCGAAAAAAATAAATATAGTACAAATAAATCTAAATTTGAAAATTTAAACTTAATTTATTGTCCAAAATGTAACCATAAATTAGCATACGACTTTTATCACTTTGAAAATATTGGTGGTTATAGATGTGAAAATTGTGACTTTATTCATCCTAACAATGATATTAGTGTGACAAAAATAAATTATGAAAATAATAATATTGTTTTAAGTGACAATACTATTTTAAATATTCCTTTTAGTATGTTATTTGCTATATATAATGTTTTGGCAGCTTATACAACATTAATTTCCTTAAACAATGATAAAGAAGTTATTAGTAAAATATTAAATGAATCTGTGGAAAAAGCTAAACACTTTAATTCTTTTGAAGAAAATAATCGAATTGTTTATACTTTAAATAATAAAAATGAAAATAGTACCACTTTTAATCAATCATTATTATTTGTTGATCGTGATAAAAACTGTAAAACAATTGTTATAGGATGGAGAGAAATAAGCAGAAGATATAATTTTAACGATCTATCATGGCTATATGATATTAACTTCGAGCTGTTGAGTAAGCATAAGATAGAAAAAGTAGTTTGTATTGGTCCTGAGCAATATGATATTGCGGTAAGATTAAAACTTGCTGGTATCGATACAAAAAAAATAGCTTGTTTTAAAAATGTTGAAGATGCCACATATTATCTTAAAAAGAAAACAAAAGAAAACATATATGCTATATTAAACTTTGATTTGATTGATCCTTTTACCAACAATATGAAGGAGGATTTATAATGATTAGAATTGCACATTTATATTATGATTTAATGAATTTATATGGTGATAACGGAAATATCAAAGCCATTAAGTATCAACTAGAGAATCAAGGTATAAAAACGATTGTTGATTTTTTAACAATTGGCGATAATATTGATTTTGATAAATATGATTTAATATATTTAGGGCCTGGAACATACGATAATCAAAAAATTGTTCTTAAAGATTTAACTAAATATCAAAAAAATATAAAAAGATTTATTGATGATGATAAATTTGTTATTGCTACCGGAAATGCGTTAGAATTGTTTGGAAAAAGTATAAAACCTTTAAATGGTAAAAAGATTAAAACTTTAAATATATTTGAATTTGAAAGCGAAGAAACTGACTTAAGACTTGTTGGAGAGACTGTAGCAACATGTAATAGTTTAAAAAAAGAAATAATTGGATTTCAAAATCAAAATTCTATTATAACTAAACTTAAAAATCCTTGGTTTGAATTAAGTAAAGGTATTGGTTCAAATATTAATTCAAATATTGAAGGTATTAACTACAAAAACTTTTATGGAACATATATGATAGGCCCTATCTTAGTAAGAAATTCGGAATTATTAGAATTAATATGTAAAAAACTAGTACTACAAAAGAATAAAACTTTCAAATTTAAAAATTTTAATACAACACTCGAAAATAAAGCTTATAATGAATATATAAAAAATTACCTAACAAAAAAAGTATGATTTCTCATACTTTTATTTTGTATCTATAATACCATAATTTCCATCTTTTCTCTTGTATAAGACAGATACACATTCAGAATCAGTATTTTTAAACACAAAGAATTCATGTCCTAATAAATCCATTTGTAATAAAGCTTCCTCTTCATTCATTGGTTTCATTTCAATTGATTTTCTTTTTACTATTTTTTCGTCTTTTTCTTCATCTTTATTTATTTCAAATTCATAATTAAAGTCAACAAAGTTATTTTTTTCTTTACGCTTTTTTAGTTTAGTTTTGTTTTTTCTGATTTGTCTTTCTATTTTATCAGAAACCAAATCTATTGCAGCATATAAATCATCATGTGATTCTTCTCCACGTATGATTATTTTATTAACTGGTATAGTAACTTCAATAATTTGTTCTTTACCTCTAACCTTTGCAACAACACTAGCAAACACATCACTTGGAGATTCTAAATATTTATCTAGCCTTCCAATCTTTTCCTCAATGTAACTTTTAATCGCTGGTGTTACATCCACATTTTTTCCTCGAATATTAAATTTCATATTCTCATCCTCCCACTTTTATTATAACACAACATGACTTTTTTTCATATAAATAAAACAGCTTTGTTTACACTAAAGCTGTTTTTATTTCTACTACATTTTTTGCTTGAAGACCTTTATCAGTTCTTACTAGTTCAAATTCAACATATTGACCTTCAACAAGTGTTTTATAGCCTTCAGATAAAATAGAAGAATAGTGAACAAAAATATCTTCTCCACCTTCATTGTGTTCAATAAAACCATAACCCTTATCATTATTAAACCATTTTACTTTACCACGCATATTTAAATCTCCCTTCTATTTACTGCTACAATATAAATATACCGTTAATATGCTATATTTTCAACAAAATTAAGACGACTTAATTCGACAAAATTTGCATTATATTACTAGTATGCTTTAGGCAGAACAATTAAAATTGTAATACTTTTTATATTTATATAATTATATTTGTCTTAAACCGCCATTTTTGTGTCTAAAACTGTAATATTTGCAATTTTTTTGTCTTTTTATACATATAATTCTTCAAAACTTACTTCTAAAACAAAATTCGTTTTCACTATTAATATATCTGATAAACTATAAGCGTGGTAGGAGAAATTTATGAAGAATTATATTATAAATGGTACTATGAATTATATCTTAAAATATTATTATTATGACAATATAAAAAAAGAAGAACTAAAATATGGCCTGGTTGCTATATATTTATTAGTTACTAAATTAATAATTATTTTAATACTCGCTTTCTTATTAGGGATATTAAAAGAAGTTATATTATTTACCATCATATATATTCCAATTAGAGCTGTATCATTTGGATTGCATGCTACAAAAAGTTGGATATGTTTAGTTAGTTCTACAATTATATTTGTTGGCCTACCTTTTATATCTAAATATTTACTAATGCCAACATACCTTAAATCAATTATAGGAATTATTTCCATATTACTAATGTTTAAAAATAGTCCTGCTGATACACATAAAAGACCTATAGTAAATAAAAAAAGAAGATTATTTTTTAAATATTCTTCCGTATTAATTTCAATTATATACACAATATTATCTATATTTATAAATAATAATTTTATATCAAACTGTTTATTATTTACACTGCTTATCCAATGTTTTCTAACAAGCCCTTTAATTTATAAATTATTTAAATTGCCATATAACAATTATAAAAATTTTAAATTTGATTAAATCTATTAAGGTTTAAAATAGAAAGAAAGGAGGACTTTAAATGAAATTATTTGCATCTATTTTAGCTGCTTTAGGATTTGGTGCTGCTGGAGCAGGAAGTCAAGCTTGCTTTAGTTGGATAATTGATGAACCTGAATGTCCAAAAAGTTTAATTAAATAACTAAAATAAAATACTAGCTCGTTAACCTAGTATTTTTATTTTACTTTAATTCCTAATAATTGTGTGAAAATGTCATTTTCAACACTTGTCAAATTAGTTAATTTACTATTTTTATCCACTATTTCTTTAACCAAGGATAATCCATATCCATGTCCTTCAGATTTAGTTGTATATCCTTTTTCATATATCTTTTCTATATTTATTGATCCTTTAAAATTATTAGAAATTTTTATACAGAGTTTATCTTCATCTGTAAACAATTCAATAAAGATTCTTTTGTCTTCTTTATTCTTAACTTCTTCTATTGCATTATCTAAGAAAACTCCTGTAATACGACATACATCAAACATTAAAGATTCCCCAAGTTCAATAAGATCAACAGTTCGAACTTTTCTATCAACAATCAAATTGAAGTCAATTTTCTCATCTTTCATAACCAATAACTTACTATATATAACCGCCCTTAATCCACCAGCTGGTATTTTGTTAGTATCAAACATTAATTTTTCATCATCTTTTATTTTATTATCAATTATCTTATCAATATATTCTGGAATATCTTTTTCTTTTTTTATAATCATGTTTCTAATCATTAGTAATTGATTTTTATTTTCATGATTGGATACCCTATAGACATCTAAAATTTCTTCATATTCTTTCAAGCTGTTTAATGTATTATTATATTTATCATTAATTTTAGAATAATTTGTTTCGGCAATTAAATATTTATAATATATAAAAATATAAATTACTGAAATAGCAATATTCCCAATTATTATACTTAATAGTGGATAATGATAGTAAACAGATAAAAAATTAAAGTTGATCGTTATTATTGTTGCTAATATAATTATCACAAAAGAATTAATTTTTATTTCTGTTATTGATGAAACTATTTTATTATAAAGATTTTGAATAATTTTAATGTTGCAAGTCATAATAGCAATTATTGATATAAAAGTATTAGCTATTAATTTTCCAACCAAGTTTGAAACAATAAAATTACTATCTATTTTTAATATAACCACAGCCAAAATAGCAAAAATTAATTCTGATATCATCATTGTTAATTGAGAAAAAATCGAAGTTATAAAACTAATTCTATAATTACATTTAAATAAAAAATAACAAAATATAGTCATTATAAATACTATTACTAATACTCTAAAAATTGTATTAATAAAAAGAAAATTTAATAACATCAAAATTGCAAATAATACTTGCACAATATAATATTTATAATCTTTAAAATCAATTTTTTTATCCAAAAGCCTTGACCAAATAAAAATGTGTGCAAATGAGTTAATCAATGCGCCTAAAATATTTTGTATACTAAAAATTTCCATACTATTTTGTCCCTATTCCTCTTCTGTATTTTTCTGATAATAAACTTACAACTACACCATTATCAAATAATATTGTTTTTCTAATTTTATCTATTTTTGCTACTCTTTCTTTGTTTACCAAACAAGCTCTATGGGTCTTTATAAATCTATTATCTAACAGCTTTTCAATACTAGATAATGGTTTATAGGTTTTAATTTCCGCATAATCAGTTTTTATAATACATTTTCTTTCAACACTATCTCTAGTGATATATAAAATGTCATCCATCGCAATAGTATATAATACGCCTCTTTCTTCAAATCGTATAATATTTTTACGTTTTAATACTTCCAAAGATTTGTTTAAAGATGTCAGCAATCTTTCTTCATAATTATCAAATTTATTTATAAAAGATAAAAACATTATTTCATTTTTTAATAACGTTAAGCCTAATTCTTCATGGCTAGTTATAAAAATTATTACACTATCAACATCTCTTTTTCTTATAGAACGAGCTACATCTATACCAGATCTTGATGGTGTTTCAATATCTAAAATATATACTTTAAAAGACAATGGTTCTTTTACTATTTTCATAAAATTGTCATCTAAATCGTTAAACAAGTGAGTTTTATATTCTGTTTTATTTTGCATCATAAACTTATCAATTATTTTTTTAATATCTGATACTATCTTTTCATTATCATCACATAGAATAAAATTAATCATTGCATCATCTCTTTTTTGTTCACGTTTAGCAAACCCACCACCTTAAATGTTACCATATTTTGTCAATTATTGCAATAAAAAAGGCTATACTCCGCCTTTAATTCCTTTTGTTCTTAAATAAATTTTTCTTATCCAATCAATTGGAATAACACTGAAAGCAAGTAAAATCATAATTTGAAACTCTTTAAAATTTAAACCGGCTGTTCTAAAAAGATTTCCACCATAATAAATCAAGATGATTTGTACTAACACAATAAATGATATAACAGCTATAAATAACTTGTTTTTATAAAGATGAGCAAATAAATTTAATCTATGAGTTCGTGCATTAAAACAATTAAAGATTCCTATAAAAATAAAAAGTCCAAAGAAAGCGCTCATCAAATATTTATTATTATCCCCATCTCTAAAAATTGTTGAAATAATAGGTAATTTTAAGAATAATATGCAAAGTAAAGAAGAATATGTTCCAGTAAAAATAATTTCATGCCACATATATTTATTTATGATTGACTCTTCTTTCTTTTTAGGATATTCATTCATATATTCCTTTAATGGTGGCTCAAACGAAAAAGCTAAGCCAGCAAATGTATCCATAACCATATTTATCCACAACATTTGTATAACGGTAACTGGAGTTTCAATACCAATGAAAGGACCTATAATTGATAAACTAACCGCACATATATTTACCGTTAATTGAAAAATAATAAATTTTCTAATACTTTTAAAAATTGTACGGCCAAACAAAATAGCCTGAGAAATTGAATATAAATTATCATCTAAAATAATAATATCACTAGCTTCTTTGGCAACTTCTGTACCACTTCCCATTGAAAATCCTACATCTGCTCTTTTTAAAGCTGGGGCATCATTAACTCCATCTCCAGTCATCCCAACAACAAGATCTTTTTCTTGAGATATTTTTATTAATCTGCTTTTATCTTGAGGTAATGATCTAGCAACAATTCTCAAATTCGGTAATATCTGCTTTATTTCTTCATCATTAAGCTTATTTAATTCTTCACTTGTTAATATAATATCTGATGAGTTTTTTATAATTCCTACTTCTTTTCCTATTGCATAAGCAGTATCTTTATTATCTCCTGTTATCATTACGGTTTGAATATGTGCTTTATCAATAAGTTTTAATCCCTCTATAGCTTCTTTTCTAATATCATCTTTTATAAGAGCGAAACCAACTAAGGTTAAATTTTTTAATTCTTTTGTTTTAGATGTAGCAAAAGCTATAATTCTAGATCCTTTACTTGTTTCTTCTTTTAATTTTAATTCTATACTTTTTACATTTAATAATCTTTTAGCATCTCCATTATTATCATAATAATATGTACAACAAGGAAGTATTTTTTCAGGAGCTCCTTTTATTAACGCTTCTTTACCTCTATCATCAATTAAAGATAATGAATATTTGTTTCTACTATCAAAAGGAACAGTATCAATAATTTTAATATTGGAAGTCTTATCATATTCAATAAATTTTAAAATAGCGCGATCAGTTATATTACCACCTACTACAGTTTTATTATCACCGGTATAAGTACTAGCATTATTATATATAATTGACTTTTTAATAATAGAATAATATTTACTATACTTTTTTAACTCACTTTCTTTATGATATTTTTTAAAATCGTTTCCCATAAAATATAGCATTTCCATTTTACCTTTAGTCAGCGTTCCAGTTTTATCAGTAAACAATATATTCAAACTCCCAGCTGTTTCTATGCCAGTCATCTTTCTTACCATTACATTACTTTTTAACATTTTTTTCATATTTGAAGAAAGAACCAATGTTATCATCATAGGAAGTCCTTCTGGAACGGCAACTACTATTATTGTTACACTTAATGTTAAAGCATACAAAATATATCCTATCATTAATGGAAAATTAGTTATCGTTTCTTTGATTAAATTAATATCAAAATTATTTTTAATTACTATCATTGAAAATAAATAGGATAGGCTAACTAAGAAGGCTCCTACATAGCCAATTTTACTTATTATTCCAGCAAGATGTCTTAATCTTATTTTAAGAGGACTATCAGGAGTAGATTCTTGTAATTCTTGTGCTATTTTACCATAAAAAGTATTATCACCTACTTTTGTAATCTTCATAGTACCTGATTTTCCATATATTACTGTGCCTCTAAATAACATATTTTTTTCACTAACTGATTGATTAGATTTTAATGCTTCTTTTCTTATTTCTCTTGTTTCTCCATTAAGTGATGATTCGTCGACTAAAAGTTCTCCTTCAATTAATATTCCATCCGCAGGCACTTTATCTCCTGCTTCAAGTAAAACTATATCACCAACTACCACATCATCTATAGTAGTTTCTTTTACTTCTTGCCTTCTTTTAACTTTACATTTAATTTTTGATGCATCTTCTTGTAGTTTTTCAAATGCTTTTTCACTTCCATATTCTGATATAGTGGAAATAAAAGACGCTAAAAATATAGCAATGACTATTCCTACTGTTTCATACCAATCGAAATCTTTAATTAGAAAAACAAGTTTTATACCAAGCGCTATAATTAAAATCCTTATTATAGGATCTCCTAATGATCGAATAAACATCTCTAAAAAAGTATTCTTTTTTTTATTAGTTATAATATTACTTCCATTTTTTTCTCTTGATTCTAACACTTCTTCTTCACTTAGTCCATTATTTATATTCATAGGTTTGTCCTCCCCTATAAATATATTAGGAAGTTAATTTTTTAGAATAAAAAAGTAGACTTCCGTCTACTTAATTAATTATTTCTAAATTTTTCATACCAATTTTTTATTTTTGACTTTCCTTGTTTCCAAAGATTACTTGTTACATTCCCCACTATATCAAAAGCATTTTTAGTGTAATAAACAAGTTCATCCTTAGCACCTATTATAGCATTATAATTTTCTTCCCCTAATTTTTCTTTAGAAAATGTTTTTACGCTATTTGCACCTTTTTTTATTACTTCACTTGCTTTATTATAAGCTTTTTTAGTTTTATCACTTATTGTTTCTTTATATCCAGGAAAATTCTTTTCTATTTTGCTATCTATAGCATTGGCAGTTTCTAAAATATTTTGTTTTGCTCCTTCAGTTAAATCATCAAATTTAATTCCGTTGATTTCAGCATCATAGAAAATGAAATCAACGATTGTAACAAAAGTACCCTTTAATTTATCTTTAGTTGATTCTGTTTTCTCAACTTGTAATAAATTATCAACATCTCTTTCAATATTATCAAATGTAGCAATTACGATTTTATCATTTTCAGTATATTGTTCTTTCGTTTCAGATGGTTTTGGAGTACTATTTTCAATAGTAGTGTCATTGGTATGTAAAGTATTGTTATTTTGATTGTTATTTTCTGAATTTATTACTTTTTCTTCTTTGTTTTTAACTGTTTGTTCTTGATTGTCAGATGTATCTATTATTTCGTTAGCAATATAATTATCTGAATTTTGATCTTCTTTCATACTTTTTTTACATCCTGTTATAGGTGCTGTTACTAAAACAATCGCACTAAAAAACGCTACACTCTTTAAAATAATTAACTTTTTTATCTTCATAATAACATCCCCTTAATTAGATTTTATTCTAACACAATTTTTAATCTTTAGCAAATCAAAAAACTCAAGAAACTAACCTTGAGTTCTCTTTTTATTTTGTGAACTATTCGGGCTCACTCTATTTATTATTCTCCTTTATTTTTAATACAACTATTAAAGTTATAATTATTAATATTTTTACATGTACCACTATCTATTAGATTTATTGAGAAATCTTGTGCTGTTCCTCTCAAAAATGTACTTACACAATTCTCTCCATTTACACATGTTAACTCAAAATCATTATAGTCATGTTTATCATTATATTTTCTTATTGCTTGAATCTTAGTTCCATCTAATTTTATTACATACAGTGGCTCTGCTTGATATATCTCATAATCCTTATATCCTCTTCTGTTTCTTATATAGTAATCTCCATAACTATATACTTTTCCATCTGTTGTTTTTATTACCTTATTCCAGTTATTTCCTGGAATTCTTTTATTTCCATTTATTCCTGGAAATGGTTCTATTAACGATATTGGTCGATATATCAAATTAGGAAAACATACTTTTTTATCTGGATCACATACTTCTTTATTTTTATTTGGTGTTGGTTTTGGAATTGGTGTACATTTTCCATCATCGTAACACCCATATTCTCCTGTACATGTACAAGGTTCTCCTTCTGGATTTGGTGGACATTGATCTAATTCTTCACAAGTAACAGAATCACAACATTTATTTGGTGGACATATACATTCTTCATCTGTATTATATTTTACATATGTACATGTTGCATTTCTTAAATCATCGTTTGTATAATTTGTTTTTTTACTTCCACTTATACTTGTATAATTTATTGTTATATTATTTATAAAATTATATCTTTCACTTTGAGTATTTTTTAGTTTTCTTAACGCAGATGATGATGATGTATATTTATTTAATGGGGTTTCACTTACATCAAAACTATATTTATATTTTCCATATGTTCCTTTTGATGTTATTATTGTTGGACCGCTATTAGTATAATAAGAAAATTTAATCGGATTTGTTATACCCTTCATAGTTTCTATATCAATATATTTATTAATATTTTCATCTAATTTATACTCATATATTATTGTGGCACTACTATATCCATTATTTGATATAGTACTATTTCCAATAAATTCATATTTTTTACCGTCTATAGTCAAATATATTTTATTTGTTTTATATTCACTATCTAATTTATTTCTAAATGAGCGACTTATATCTGGACATTCGTTAGAGCCTTTGCTTTGATAACATGTTTTATTAATTGTGATCTTAGGGTTAGACTTTATAGCTAAGTATTTACCACTTTTGATAGCCCCTAAAACATTATTACCTATAAAATTACCATAAAAACCATTAAAGTTGGTTATAATTTCATCTGAACAATATAAATTACATCCTGGTATATAAGAATAAGCTGCATTATCTACTATACATTCTTTATTATTTGTTTTACCATTACGAGCTGCCTCATAAATACTAGATTCTCCACATTCATTTATTGAAACATCAACACCGCATGTAAGATTATCACGTGTTTGCAAAATTTCTGTCCAGTCATAAACTGACATTCCTACGCCCTTATTTAGTATTGATTCTTTTGCTAAATCATGACTACTACCAGTAGAAAAGCAGGTTTCCCAATTATAACAATAGTCTTTTATACCAACATTATTATAAAATGTTTTATATTCACCAGATATAACTAATGTTCTAGGGATTTTTCTATTTACCCAACCCCATAATTGTTTACCACCTTGTTTCATACTCGCTGTTTTATCACTTGCCATAAATTGATAAGCTAATTCATAAGCAGTTCCATAATATTTTTCACTTTTAAACCAAACATAAAATGTAGGTTCAAAAACCGCATAATATCTTTTACCATATTCACATTTATAACTACCTTTACACGCTTGAAGTTTATTCATTACATTGACAGGAACGTATTTTTGATTTTTAATATCTATGTTTTGGTACCAATATAATGCATTTTCTTTTAATAAATTACCTGGAAAGCTTCCAGATGATGCATCTGCATCTTCTGAAGAATGATTTTGTTCAACAATTATGTTATTTGCCAAACTAGAATATTGCCAATTAACACTACTTCCTTTAATATAATCGATTTTACTTCTATTTTGCGAGTTCAAAGTATTTTTAGCAGCTCCATAATTCATAAATCTATCATAAACGTTTTGTGAAAAAACAACATCAGCAGAGTTAGATACTTTTTTCCCGCTTTCTTCATAAATTGTTACTCTCATTCCTATATCATGAAGACTACTAATCATACCATCTTTAGAGTTTTCAACACTTCCAGCTCCACCACTTCCGCCGCCACCAATGTCAGAAACAGCAAACGTTGTTATTGGTTGAAACAGAAAACAAAATACAGAAATTATAAATAAAATTTTTTTGTTTGTTTCCATATACTAAATACCTCTATTCTAAAATTTTTTTCTTACCATGAGATCTACTATAAATATTTTCAGCAAGTGAAACACATTCAGATTTTACATTTGTAATTAAACCAATATACTTGTCAACCACGTCTTCATCTGCTTTTATCGAGGAATTTCTAGTTGCGTAATCACAGGCTTGATAAATATAATAACCAACTAAAGGGTTGCTTGTATTTATGTTATAGTTGTATAGTATTTTTTTTAATGGCTCTGGATTATTTTTAAATCTATAATCTAAAAATGCTTTTTCTATTGCTTTAAATTCATTTAAAGTTTGAGGATCTATTATCAAACCATCCCAATTATTTTCACATTGTGCATTCTCTACAAAACCTATCATTGGTCCAAGAACATAATAATATCTTTTTAGTTCATCTTCACTATAACTTTCAAGTAGTGAATTTAACATATCATCACTTAAATAATTCTTATTCAATGCCACTAAAACATATTTTAATTCATCAAACGGTAATCCAAAACTTCTATAAATTTCACCTTCATAGTAATATCCCCAAATGCCTCCAAAACCACCTCTAGTTTTTCTAGAAACTTCCATTACAGCTCTTTCAAAAACAGTTATATTATTAATATTGCTAGTTGTTAAAGGTATAAATTTATTATCATCTTCCTTTGGAGGTTTTTCATCATGGTTATTATTATTATTATTATCACTTGTCGGTGGCTTGGTTGTGTTATCTGATTTGTTGGCTGTTTGTGGAGCTTTAGCAGTTGTTTCTGGAGCACTTGTAGCAGGTTTCTCTTCCTTTTTTTCAGTTGTTGACTCTTCTTCTTGGGTAGATGTAATTATATTAGAATTATTAGTTATCTCCGTTTCTGTCTCACTTGAAGTGTTTATTGATGTATCTGTTTGCTTGCTATTTTCATTCTTTTTGGTGGCACATCCACCCATTGATGTTGCCATAATTGTAAAGGCACTTAAAATTGAGGCAGATCGTATTGTTAATGGCACTATAAGTTTATTAATTCTATTTTTTCCCATATATATCCTCCTATATTTAAATACATCATACTACAATAAAATTGTACTATTTATGTCCCTTTCTGTCAATGTTTATCAAAAAAAGAAAAGTTCACTTTACTTTTCTTTTTCAACTAATTTATTTAAATCCTCTATGTTTTCGTCTGTTACACTTATAACATCATGTATATCTTCTCTTGGTTGTTCTTTTACTTCTTTTTTATTATTAAATATAACTTCTAGTTTTTCTTTTATTTGTTCCCTTGAAAATGGTTTTGCTATATAATCGATAAACCCTTCTTCTATATATCTTTCTTGAGCTCCTGCCATTGCATCTGCTGTTAAAGCAACTACTGGTGTATTAAATCCATCTATTTCTTTTAATCTCTTTAATGCAGTCTCTCCACTCATATTTGGCATCATTATATCCATTAATATTAAATCATATTTACTTCCACTAGATATCTTATCTATACAAACTTGTCCTTCTAGTGCTTCATCTATGTCAAAATTAAAATCTTTCAATGCTCTTTTTGCAACTTTTATATTTAATTCATTATCATCTACTATTAATATTTTTTTGTGATCAAAGTTTACTTTTTCTTTTATTTCTGTAGTATTATTTGATAATCCGACCATTTGATTTATTTTCTGTGGTATTTGTATTACAAATAATGAACCTTTTCCAAATTGACTTTCAACATTAATACTTCCACCCATCATATCTACTAAGGCTTTGGTTATTGCTAAACCTAATCCTGTTCCTTCTGTTGTTGTATTTTTTTCTATATCTAGTCTTTCAAATTTTGTAAATAATTTATTAATATTTTCTGATTTTATACCTCTTCCTGTATCCCTACAACTTATTATTATTTTTGATATATGTTTATTAGTATCATTTACACATCTTATGGATAAGTTTATTTCTCCCTCATTCGTATATTTAATCGCATTAGTAAGTAAGTTATTTACTATTTCTTTTACCTTACCTTTATCGCCAATTAATTCATAAGGTATATCCTCAGCTATAGATAGATTAAATTTTATATTTTTTTCTCCAATACGTGTTGCAGTTACCTTGCACATTTTTGTTATTTCTTCTTTAAAATTATATGGTTTTTCTATTAGTTCCATTTTATTAGATTCTATCTTATTTATATCTAATATATTACCTACTATTTCAAGTAGTGTATGGCTTGCATTTAAAATATCTTCCGAATCTTCTACAACCGCTGGAGGTACCTGATCTTTATATGTTACTATATCTTCTGACAAACCTACTATAGCATTTAATGGTGTTCTTATTTCATGACTCATACTACTCAAGAAATCACTTTTTGCTCTATTAGCTTTTTCTGCTTGGTTTTTAGCAAATGTTACTTCTCTTAACATTTTTAAATCTGGATTTTCAATAAAGAAAAACGTTAATATTGTTACAATTGTTTCGCATGGTGAAGTAAGTAATATTGAAGGGTTAACATATTGAATACTAGTAGAAATAATTCCTGTTATTACAAATATTAATAATGGTATATATTTTTTTATTTCTTTTTTATTTTTTATCAAGTTGTATAAACAACTAAATATCATCATAACCATATAAGTACAAACAATAAAGTATATCAATTTAACAGAATATCCATATGTATACATTTTATTTCCTTCATGGAAATAGTCTATTGGTAATATTATGGAACCTAATACTCCAACAAATAAAACAAGGTATTTAACTTTTTGTAGTGCTTCGTTTATTTTTGTTTTTTTAGATAGGCTTAAAATATATGAACAAAATAGAAATGTCCAAACTGTTATATATACTAAAAAAGCTTTTGTCAATATAAGTATTACTGTGTCTGGATAATTATATTTAATAACTAGGCTCTGACAAATATCCAAAACTAGTCCAAAAATATTAACCATAAGTATTGTCGAATATAATTTATTGTCATAATTATCTATTCTTTTTTTTGAAAAATAAATAATAGCAATAAGAACCAAATAAACTAAACTTGTTCCAAATATATATACCATCTATCGTCACCATTATAATGGTATCATAAAAATTATTATTTTACAAACAATAAAAAGTAATAAACATCGTTATTACTTTTTCAAAACTAAGCTTTTTTCTTTATTATCATTTTTCATATTGCTTAATTTAAAACAATCTTCAAAATTCATTTCCTCTAAAGCAGCCGCGCTTCTTTTACCGGCGCCTGTTAGAGGAAAAGAATTTCTAGTAGGAATAATTCTAACGTATATATTATTTATTTCATCTTCTGATAAAATTTTTGCTAATCTAGCATATATACTTGTTAATACTCTTGATTCACTAATTTTTGCTAAAGGTTGAAACTGAATATTTATTACCTTTTTATCATCAACATCAACCGTTGTACAAGAAAGAATATTTTTAGTATCGTCAGTTATTAAATCATCAATAATAAAGTTGTTACAAATATTTTCTTTTTGCCTTGGAATTCTTCCATTAACGTGCACACTACCTATTTTATCAATATATCCATAAACATTACAAGAAACCCAATTTCTTCCTAAATTATCAGTTACAATTAACTTTCTAGTAGCCCCTTCATTATTTTTGTAACAAGATAAATTAGTATAAGAGTTAGCAACTATAATTCCAGGTTCATTGTAATCACATTCAACATATGAACCATCTTTAGTTTGTTTTAATGCTGTTACTGTCACATAAGGTACTGGTAACATTCCAAGTCCTTTTTTACCTAATTTTGGATAATATAACTTTTGTTGTAAAGATTTCCATAAGGTATAATAAATACCTCCATGTTCACAATCTCCACCACCAATAGATAAAGTAGTAAATGGAAGCTTTAATCCTTTGATACTAATTCCACTTCCAGCTCGTGATTCTCTTAAAAAACGATTTATAAATTTTTCTTCACCTTTTGTTGTTTTTTCACCCACAGTAAACGCAGCCAATAGAAAAGGTAATTTTCTTCCGGTTCCATTTTTATGATGTTTTTTATCAACTAAATACTCTTTAGCTGCTTCTAACATAAAACTAGTTGTAATATTTAAGTAATTTGGTTTATTTAAAATGATATAATCTAAAGCTTTATCTTTATCATATTCTGGTTCTAGTGCAACAGACCACCCTTGCATTAAATTATCTGATATACAAGTAATGATGTCTGTGTTAGATTCTGGATGAATATGTGCTAATCCTCTTAATCCTGGTATTTTAGGGTTACCTGATAATTCTGGATCATGAAATCTTCCCATAGTAATTAAACTACGATTTTTATGAATAATTTGCTTTGGTAACCCAATCTTTGTAGAACCACTTGTATATGTAACCAAAAAGTCCGTTTCTAAGTTACCAGCATCTTTTATTTCTTCCGCATATCCTTTTCCATAATCTAAAAATTCACCAAACGATTTAACACTAGAATTGTTAGATTTATAAAAATTAACTTTATTATCAAAATGATAATAATTATCTAATTCAGGTTCATATTCATCACACTTTTTAGGATCTAAAGGTAATGATTCTGATAATGATGTCATAACTAAATTTTCAATATTTTTAGTAGATAAAACTGGTTTTAAACTTTCATAATTATCATCTGATACAAATATTACTTTATTATTTAGTTCATCAATTATATCAGACAAATAATCTTTATCAAAATGTGAACCAAAACAGTTAACTTTAATTCCTAATTTGTTAGCTGCTAAAATTATATAAACCAATTCAGGGCTATTGGTTACACAAACACCTATTTCGTCACCATAGTGTAAGCCAGCACTTGCCATTGACTTTGCTACAGCATCAACTTTATCAAACATCTCTTGAAAACTAATCTTATTTCCTCTATAAAACAAAGCTGTATCATTCATATTTGCTTTATTTCTTAGTTTTAAATACTTATACCATGATATATCAAAATTTTTTTCTATATCAATTAAAGCTTTTATTGCGTTTAATCCTTTTTTTGTTTTTATAATTCTTTTTGAAGGTTTATTATCAGGTAAAGTTTCTAACAAAAAGAAATCATCTTGTACTTTATAGGTTGGAATTCTTCCATTTATATCTAAAACATCAGTCCTCATTGTTACTTTCCCCCCTTAATTAGCCATTATTCTAACACGTTTTACCATTTTTAGCAAATTTAAATATTCAAAAATGAGCTCTTCTTATAACATTATCAATACTCTATTAGTTTGCCTTTATTTTATAAATTGTTATAATATTATTTAGGATGTTAAGGAGGTTAAAATGGAAATAAGAGATTTATATGATATTAACAGAAATTTGATTGGAAAAACTATTAAAAAAAATGAAACAATTCCAGCAAACACATACATAATGATGGTAGTAGTTTTTATTCAAAATGACAATAATGATTTTTTAATTCAAAAAAGATCCCTTAAAAAAGGTGGAAAATGGGCTACTACAGGCGGGCATCCAAAAGCAGGTGAAAATAGCTTACAAGGAATTTTAACAGAAGTACAAGAAGAATTGGGAATTAAGATTGAAAATCCAGTTTTGTTTAAACAGGCTAATGCAAAAGACGTTATTTGCGATTTATATTACATCAAAAAAAATATAGATATTAGGGAAATAACAATTCAAGAAGAAGAAGTTACAGATGTTATGTGGGCTTCTATAGATGAGATAAATAAATTAATGAAAGAAGGAAATTTTAAACAAGGTCATTACATGATGTTTCAGGATTGTTTAGAATTTATAAACTCAAAAAATACCTAAGTTTTTACTTAAGTATTTTTTTATGCTAATAATAGTAAGTTGTTATTTCCATATATATTCAATATCACCATCGTCATATATAATGAATTTATCGATTCCAAGTTTTTCTATTATTAATATTAATTCATTAACAATTGTTTCTTTATCTGCTTTACCTTTTTCAGGTAATTGTCGATATTTTTTTAATTTGCTGTTAAAATCATCAAGTATTTCTTTATCAGTATGATTATTATCAAAATATTCTTCTAATGCAAGAGAACCTTTAAAAATAAATTTATCAAAATTCTCACTTTTAATTAATAAATTATCCATATTACTTTATATCTAATATTTGCGTAACTGTATCTTCTTTTTGATAATAAATAGTTACTGTATCGCCATTCTTTAAGAATGGTAAAACATTATCATTAACTTTTATGTTAGCACGATATTTATTGTTATCTACATCACTTATATAGTAATAAGAATTACCATCTATATTAGCAATATTAATAGTATTTATAGTAATAGTTTTTTCTGTTAAACTATCATTATCTACATTTAATTTTGAATCACCCAAATAATTAGCAAATGCTTTTTCTATTCCTTCTGATGCCTCTGTTACTACTACTTTTTGATAATCAACAACATCTACTAAAGCATACATTTTAACAAGCCCTGCATCATCTTTAAGTGACATTAAGTATGTTGGTTTATTATTTAAATTAATTAATAATGGGAATGATGACTTATAACGCATTTGTTGTACTTGACCTTCCGCACTTGCCATAGCAGAATATTCTTCAGCTCCTGCTACAGAATAAAATTTAGTTTCTTTTGTTCTTAAATTAGTAAGAATAAAACCAATATTTGATTCATCTGCTAAAGCAGAAGTAATTCCTGTATATAAATATACATCATCATTCATAACTGTGTAGTTATATCCATCTGTTGTTTGAACAACATTTTTTTGCCCAAAAATAGAATTTAAGAAACCATTTTTATATTTTCCCCAATCATCTACTTGTTCAATTACTAAATCTGGAGAATAAACATGATCTACCCAAGTTGGAATATTATCTTTATTATATTTTTCACTCTTTCCTGTAATTGAATCTAATATAATAACACCACTTATTTCTTTTTTAATACCTACACCAATATATTTAATAGTTGGAATAATCCAATATGGATTACCATCATTATCTACTTCAAAACTTTCTGTTCCAAATATTTCAGTAGGATAAGATAATCTTAATTTACGATATAAATTTTCAAAGAAATAAGCAGATGGCATATAACGCATTCCTTTATCTAACTTAATTAAACTAGATTCTCCTGTAACAGAATTAACCATTATATAACCTTTAACACCATCTTTTCTATTAGTGAAATATTTTATTAATCCATTATATTCTAAAGGTGTTACTCTAACAATACTGTTATTATAGTTTATTTGTGTGTATAAATCTGAAACATCAAATTGTGAAACTAGCTCTGGCATTTGTCCCATTACTCTATCTCCAAGCTTTTGACTAGAATCTTTATCAAGAAGAGGTAATGTATTAAAATCTACTTGTTCTACATCATCAGTAAAATTACTACTTTCATCTATTTGAATACGGTTATAGTACATTTTAGAATTAAATAGTGGTGATAAAAAGAAATTAATTACTATTATAAGAATAATTATTCCTAATATTACAAATGTATTTATAACAAGTGATTTAGACATCTCTTTAGCATGTTTTTCACCAGTTATAATATTTTTAAAATCTGCAAGTTTTATCAAACCAGTTAATAAGAAGAAAATATAAATAGTAAGCGCAAACGTCCAAAATAAAGGACTAGTTAAATTAATAGGTGGTAACATAAAGTAATATAGGAACAATCCTACTACTAAAGTTAATACTACTCTAATTATTGTTATTTTTGTTTTCATAAGTACCTTCTTTCATTTTCTCTTCATATTCTTTTATTACATTATATACACATGAATAACTTCTACTTCCATAAAATTTACAAAATCGTCTTATTGAAGCATTACTTCTTTTATATAGATTAATAATTTTTATTTTTTCTTCTTCACGTATCGCATTTATTGGCTTTCTATTTTTATTACCATGTTCTAAAGAAATACTTCCATTTATAATCTCATCTTTTAACTTTAGAATGTATTTTGGGTGATACCCGGTAACTTCAGCTATTTCTTTATAAGAATAAAATGTTTGCTTGGCTAATTTTTTTTTAATTAACTTTACAGCTTCCTCTTTATTTTTCATACTATCACCATTTAAATTATACACCATAAGTAATATTTTTGCAAAATAATTAATCAATTTTACTTAAATTTGAATCAATTATTGAATATAAGTAGGTTTCTATTTTTTTGTTAGTTATTTTTTCTAAATATTTTTTATATCCACCTATCTGATTTTTATAAGCATCATCTACAGTATGTTTTAGCTTATAGTCTACTATCATGATATAATCCCTATATTCTAATATTAAGTCTATAATTCCGTGATATAAAATACCATTTTCTTCATATTCAAATTCATGTTCTTGATATACTTTAGTATCATTATCAATATTTATCCTAGATAAAAAGTTTTCCACCATATTTTTATAATAAAAATTGTCTATTAATTCTAAATGAGGATTATGGAAATCAATATTTTCTAAAATACTATGCATCTCTAGTCCTAGCTTAATATTCTTTTGTTCTTCTTTAGTGAATAATTTATTAGTTTTTTTAGAAAATGACTGAGATTCTATACTTTTAGAATCGATTTTTATTTCTTTTACTTCAAGCTTAGAATCATATTCACTAGAACTTAAAGTCTTTTCAGATATTATATTATAATCCTTAGTTAAATTTAGATTAGCGATGTCAATTTTAGTTTCATATTCTTCAACTTTATTACCTAATGAATATATTATATCTGCTAAAGAACGATATTTTAGTTTTAAATTATCTTTTAACTCAGTAACTTCTTTTAAGTCTTTATTTGGTAAAATAAGAATCATTTTTTCACGAGCACGAGTAAGCGCTACATAAAATAATCTTATCTTTTCTGATATTTCTTCTTTAATATAATTATTTTTTAATATTAATTTAGTTATATTTTCACCAATACCTTCATCATAGAAAGGTAATATTATCCCAAGCTCATTATCAAAAAGAATCTTTTCTTTTAAATCACTTATATTAAATGATTTATAAAGACCACTAAAATAACATACTGGGTATTCTAGTCCCTTTGATTTATGGATGGTCATTATTTTAACCGCATCTATATTACTAGTAGATAAATGATACTTCATTTGATAATCTTTATCATTTATTTCTTTTAAATAATCAATAAATTTATAAGCATCATAACCTAAATTCACCAACTCTTTACTTAAGTTAATAGTATAATCAATTCTTACTATTGATGATTCAATATTACCTATCTTAATAATATTTTCATAAAAATTAAATTCATCTATTACTTCTTCTACTAACATTAATGGAGTAATAGCATCTAATTTATTAGAAATTTTTTGACACTTAGCAAAAATATCCGTTTGATAAAAAGTATTATTTTTTATAATATCGTATATTTCTTGATCACTAAGTCTAAATAAAAAACTTCTAGCAATACTAGTGAATAAGTATTTAAAATTAGTATTAAAATCTTTTTCTCTTATTGCTTTTATAAGACACAATAAATTACAAAGAACAGTAGTATCAACTTCGCCATTTAATGTTTCATCTTTATATATAGCAAGTGGTATATTTTGATACTCAAATATTTTCTTATATAGTTCAAAATCAGTTGTACGATCCATTAATATCACAAAATCATTATATGTTGCATCTCTTAAACTACTTGTCTTTTTATCAAAAACTTGGTATTTATTATTAATTTTATTTTTGATATCTTTGGCAATAAGAAAAGCCTCTATTTCATTTTTATTAAAACTTTTATCATGATCATAAGTTAATATTTGCATATTAAATTCTTCATTGTTATTATATGCAGTATTACCAAACACCATTTGATGAGAAGTTTTATAGTCAGCACCACCTATATTATCATTCATGATATAGTTAAACATTAAATTTATATTATTTATAACTTCACTACGTGATCTAAAGTTTTTGTTTAAATCAATTTTTTCACCACTGAGATGATTACTATAGTTATCATATTTATTTTTAAATATATACGGGTTAGCATTTCTAAAGCGATATATAGATTGCTTAATATCTCCAACCATATAAACATTATTATTACTTATAAGATTTATAAATGCTTCTTGAATATCACTTGTATCTTGGTACTCATCAATTAGTATTTCAGAAAAGTAATTTATTAATTCTTCTCTTACTTCTTTATTATCTTTTAACAAATTAATAGCTAGGATAGCAATATCATTAAACTCGTATATATCATTTTCAAATTTAAATTTTTTTATCTGTTGATCTAATTTTTGTAATATAAACACAATTACATTTGCATAGTCATATGTAGACTTTAATTTAGTCTTGATATCTTCTTCATCTTCATAAGTAACTAAGTCCTTTAAACCCTTTATAATACTAACAACATTCTCTTTTTTTTCTTTAGTAACATCTTCACTACCTCTAGGTAATGATGGAAATTTTATATTTAAGTTTTCTTTAATTCTTAAATAATCTGAACTTTCTAAAAGAGGATTTAATGTTTCTAATACTTTAGTATAATAGGTTCCATCAACATAATAAGATAATTCTTCTAAACTTAGTTTTAATTCTTCTATTTTGTTAATTAGTAAATTGGTATAACTAGAAATAACTTCGTCTAAAAAAGAATTGTTATAATAATTATTTAAGTAGTTATCTAGGAATTCTTTAGAATCTACTTTCATATCTAATTTTTCACGTATACTTAAGATATAATCTCTTATTTCCAAATCATCTTTTACACAGAAATCACCAATCAATTTTAAAAACTCAGGATTTCTTTCTTGATATAGTTCCTCAAATATTTCATCTAATATTTGCTCTTTTTTTAATTTAAAAACATTATCATTACCAATATTAATATTTTTTGAAACATTAAGAAGATAGTGGTACTTCTTTACAATTGATAAAGAAAAGCTATCAAACGTTGTAATATAAGCAGAATCTAGTTTATTTAATGCTTCCTCATTATTCATTTCTTTAATAGAAGCTCTAATTCTTTCTTTCATTTCACTAGCTGCGGCTTTAGTAAATGTTAAAATTAGTAAATGATCTACAGGAATGCCTTTTTTTATTTTTGTAATAACGCGTTCTGTTAAAACAGCAGTTTTACCACTTCCTGCTCCAGCGCTTACAATAATATTCATTCCTTCTTTATTGATAGCTTCTTCTTGTTCTTTGGTCCATCTAGGCATTATTATCACCTCCTAGAAAATCTAAATTGTCTATGTCTTTTAATCTAACAATATCTTTTTCAGTCATATAACATATATCTTTAAATTTACAATATTCACATCCAATATTTTTATTGTTAATAACCTTAGGATTAATATCAAAATTATTGTTATGAATATTAGTTAAAGCCTCTTCTATTTTTTGATCGATAATATTTACAATATTTTCCATATTCTTTTTAGTTAGTGTTTTAGAATAAGCATAAAATCCATTGTTTCCAACCTTCATACTTTTTATTAATTCACTATCAATATATGTTTTATCAAATTCAGATATTTTTTCTTCTTCACTTAAACTAAAACCTTGTAATTTTAATAAATCCCTTTTTTGTGCAGATAAATCTTTTAGTGGATTTCTTGTAATCAAAGATGGCAAAATCTTTTGAAGATAAAAACCTACTACTTCTATATCTGGATTTACTTTATTTATAAGATATAAATAAATTGGTAATTGTAAGCCTAATCCATATTCTAAATAATTTAACTCTAATGAAGGATTTCCTGTTTTATAATCAATAATGGCTCCCAAAGTTTTGTTATCATTCAAAAGAATTTTATCAACAATACCGATAAATCTATCATTTCCTTTAGGTATTTCAATATACTTTTCATATAAAGCGTTATGAAAGTTAGTATAATCATCTTGTTTTTTTATAACATCAAGAATAAACTTTAAATCTTTTTTTAATTTCTCAAGGAAAAAACTTTCTTTGTTAGTAAATTCTTTGGGGTTATTATCCACAAACTCGGTTATACTATCTTTTAAAGATAAATTATCTTTTTTAGAAAGAACGTAGTGAAATAAAGAACCAATATAAGTCATAAATGTTTCTTCATAACAATTTAATTTTAAAATAGAACTAACATAGTATCTAAATGAACATTTATAATAATTATCCATGCTTGAATAAGAAAGAGTAATATTTTCGCTAGTTTTTTTTATGCCACTAAACTTATTATCATACTTACGATAAACACTATCTTTATATGTATTATTTAGTAAATCTAAGTCCTCATTTTTTGAACCATATTTTAAATAATCATCCATATATTTAGCTAATTTTAAATTATTGTTTAAGTTTGAATAGTTATAACTAATTTTTATATTGTGGATAACTTCATAATTTAGTTTTTCATTCAGTGATGATACAGTTAAACTACCTTGTTCCCCGTTTAATTTGTATGTTATCCACAAGTTTTTAATTTTTTTTATTGTGTTTATTATTTTTTTGCTGTGGATAATATTTTTGCTTACAGTTGTACTTAAATTTAATTTTTCTTTTAATAAATCATTAATATAGTCCTCATCCTTTAAATTTATAGGACATTCTCCTTGATTAAAACCAAGTAAAAAAACATACTCATCATCATTTGGAATATAATCTTCGAGTAATTCTAATCTTGTAGCTTCATCTAAAATAGCATCCGATAACTTAGTATTTATCAACTCTATTTTTAATAGTTCTTTAATTTCAGTATAATTAGAAATAAAGCTAAATTTATTTGAAATAGTTATTAATTTATTATAAATTTCTAAATTTGAACTATTTTTTAAATCAAAATTTGTTTCTAAAAGTTCAAATGTTTTATTTATATTAGAATTAATATTTTCTAAAAAGAAAGTCCCCATCTTTGTTCCTGATAAGCTATTATCATTTCTCATATTTATAGGAATGTTAAAGTATTTAAATATACGTTTAATATGATTTAAATAAGTATCACTACTATTTAATAAAACAATATTGTTAATATCAATACCGCTTGATACTAATTCACATATTTTATTAGCAACAAACTCAACTTCTTCTTCAGCATTTTTAAGTTCATATATTTTATGTTCATAACAATAATTATTTTCTTCATTTATTACTTCAACACTAGTTATTTTATTTAAGTTATTAATCAAACTTAAATAAAATTTATCTAGTTCATAAAAATTATAAAAAATAATATTCATACTTTTTAATTTATTTAAAAATAATGGATTATACTTAAGTAATTTATTACTATCAAGTTCTTTTTTTATTTCTACTAATTTATTTAGTTTATCATTGTTATAATCTTTATCTTTTATATAATATAAATTTTTTAGATATACAAGAACTACTTCATATTTTATTTTATATTTATTCATAAGATAATAAATAGTTTTTAAATCATAATCAAAATAATAACTTCTTATAAATTCCTTATCAGTCATTACCTTAATGTTTTTTAATTCATCACAAAAACTTAAAAGGGTTTTTTCTTTTAAATAAGACGGAATTATTAACAAAGTATTATCTTTTAAGTTTTTCATTTTATCACCATATATATTATAACAAAAACCTTTACAAGATGAAAGAATTGTATTTACTAATTAAATCATTTAGAGTATATTATAATTAGGGGGAGTAAGTTATGAGTAGTATTGAAGAAAAAATAATAACATTATTAGAAGAAAATCCTGAAGCTTTTTATAATGTAAAAGGAACTGCGAAAAAATTGGGATTAAACAAAGAAGAGGTAGAAAAATGTTTTAAATCTCTAGTTGCTAGAAAGATAATGTTTGAGGTTGATGATACAAGATTTGGATACATGTCAGAAAATCATTTTGTAAAACCATTACTAACAACAAAAAGCGGGTTAAAATATATTGAATTAGATGGTAATGAAAGAGTATATGTCGATAGCAAAGATTTAAATGGTGCTTTTAATTTTGATGAGGTTATTGTCTTAAAAAATGGAGATACGGGAAGAGTTGTAAAAATTGTCAAAAGAACAAATCCAAATATTGTATGTGAAATTGAAAATATTAATGGAGTAAAAAAATTAAAAGCTTTTAACATTCCAAATAACGTTACATTTTCAATTTCACGCGATAAAATAAAAGATTTTGTTGAGGGAGACAGAATTATAGTTAAAGTAGATAATATCAATCAAGAAGGTTCTTTTGATGCGGATTTTGTAAAATATCTTGGACATAAAGATGATCCTAATAGCGATATCAAAGTTATTGCTGCTAGTAGAGATTTTGAATTTGAATTTAATGATGAAGTTTTAGAAGAAATTAAAAATATTCCTACAGAAGTATCAGAAGATGATATAAAAGATAGATTAGATTTAAGAGATGAATGTATCTTTACAATTGATGGTAAAGATACTAAAGATATTGATGATGCGATATCTTTAGTAAGGCTTCCAAATGGAAATTTTGAATTGGGTGTTCATATAGCAAATGTATCTCATTATGTCAAAAAAGGTTCTGCTATATATGAAGATGCGTATGAACGAGGTACTAGCGTTTACCTTTTGAATTATGTAATTCCAATGTTACATCATAAACTATCTAATGGAATTTGTTCTTTAAATCCAAATGAAGATCGTCTTACTAGATCTTGTATTATGGAAATAGATCAAAATGGAGAAGTTGTTAATTACAAACTATGTCCTTCTGTAATCAATTCAAAGAAAAAAATGGATTATGATTCTGTCAATTTAATACTAGAAAATGATTCTATTCCAGAAGGATATGAAGAATTTGCAAACACATTAAAAGAAATGCAAGAATTATCAAATATTTTAACAAAAAAAAGAAAGAAAAATGGAGCATTAGATTTTGCTTCTAATGAAATAAAGATAAACGTTGATGATAATGGAAAAACTTTAGGTTTCAATTTATGCCATCAAAATTCCGCTGAACATCTAATTGAAAACTTTATGATTATTGCTAATGAAACTGTTGCTAATCATATAACATGGCTTGATTTACCATGTGTATATAGAGTGCATGATTGCCCACTTGATCAAGTATTGGATTCCACTGTAACTTTTATATCTGATTTAGGATATAGAATCAATAAAATTAAAGATGCAACAAATCCAAAATTAATCCAACAATTATTAAAAAAACTTTCAGAATATGAAGAATATCCAATTTTATCTAATCTTATTTTAAGAAGTATGAAAAGAGCTTACTATACAACTGACAATATTGGGCATTTTGGGCTTGCATCAAATAACTATACTCATTTTACATCCCCAATTAGAAGATTTCCAGATTTAATGGTTCATACTTTGCTTGATAAATATGACAATGTTTATGGCGAAGGTTATAATGAAGAAAAACTTGAAGAATATTTAAAAGGTTTAGAATCACGTTTAAAAGAAGGATGTAAACATGCTTCATATAAAGAAAGACAAGCGGATTTAGCTGAAGATGATTCTAATAAATATGCTATGTTAGAATATATGGAAAAATTTATAGACAAGCCATTTGTAGGAACAATCATAGAAATAACAGAAAAATGGATAAAAGTAAAAACAGATAATCAAATTACTGGAAAAGTAAAATTATATGATATTGATGGTGACAATTTTATATTTAAAAGAGAAAAATATAGATTATATGGAAGAAATACCGGTCAGCAATATCGCATAGGTAACAAGGTTTTATTAACAGCAAAAGCAGTAGATAAATGCGACAAAGAAATTTATTTTATACTTAATTGTAACTTAACTAAAGATTATATCAAAGTAAAAAAAAGATAACATCACTTATTGCGATGTTATTTTTACATTTTGATAATAATGATTAATTATATCTTTATAATTGTAACCCATCTTTGCCATTTCATTTGCTCCATACTGACTCATTCCTACACCATGCCCATATCCGCGCGTTATAATTTCTAATCCTTTTTCTGTTATTGTTATATCAAAATCAGTAGATCTTAAGCCAAACAAGTTTCTAAATTCAATACCATCATATATTTTATCTTCTACTTTTATTTTTCTCACTCTGCCACTTTCATCTTTAGATAGTATTTCTATATTAGTATTTTTATTGATATTTATACCTAATATTTCCATAACTTTATCAATTTCCTTATTCTCTATTTTTAAATAGGCAGATGTTTTTTTGTCCCAAGAACTATCTACTGATTTTAAATAAGGGATATCTTGTCCCCATACTTCTTTAGCACTTTCTGTTTTACCATTACTAGTAGAATGATATAAAGCTTCTATATAATTACCTTTATATTTAACAACTTGGCCTTTAGTACCATTTACTGCAGAAACTATTTTATTATAGTATTTACTATAATCATTACCCCATTTATTTTGCATCTCATTTTTATCTATATACGCTTGAGTAGAGACTGTATCTGTTAATTTTTCACCTTTACTAATCTTTTTTAAAGCATATGTACGAGCCAGTATAGCTTGTGCTTTAAGAGCTTCACTATTAAAAGAAGCAGGCATTTCGGCAGCTACAACTCCAACCAAGTATTCTTCCAATTCAATTTGCTCCACTGTTCCTCTTTTTCTATAAATTGTAACATAAGCTTTATTCTCTTTAGATTCTTGCTTTGTTTCGTTATTTTCTTTTTTTATTGTATTATTCTCTTTTTTATTTATTTCTTTTTTTAAACTTTCAACTTTTTTTGTAACTGTTTTATTTTGACTAGTATTTTCTTTCTTTTGTTCAGTTTTAACAATATTAGTTATTCCACTTTCTTTTGTTTCTATTTTTTCTTCAGTTTTCTTTAAATTTTCTTTTATACTATCTATATCAAAAGCACTATTAATAGAAACAATATTTGGAGCTAAATATTTATTTGTTTCTATCTTTTTAAAAGTACCATTTGTATAAATAAAAGTTGCAATTAAGGTTGAACCCAATACAAGCATAATTTTTTTACCATCTACATCTATTTTTTTATTTTTTAAATAGTTTACCATATTTGATATTATGCTTGATGCTTTTTCTTTATTAAAACTACCAATTTCATAATTAAAATTTAGATATAAAATTACTTCTTTTTCATTTTCAATATGATTAGATATCATAATATCACCAGTATTATAATTGTCAATATTTAAATTTACATACAAAAATTGCAAAACTATATATATTTTGCAATTTTATTACTTTTAATTCTTTTTACTAAACATATTAATAAATTGTTCTGGAAACTTTGTTTCTAAAGTTATCACCTTTTTAGTAACCGGGTGTGTAAATTCTAAGTAATATGCATGAAGTCCTAGACGTTTTAATGGATTAGTTTTTGCACCATACTTTTTATCACCAATAATAGGATGATTTAAGTCATTCATATGGACCCTAATTTGATTTTTTCTTCCCGTAAAAATTTCTATATCTAGCAAACTATAAGCTTTACTAGTATTAAGAAGAACATATTTTGTTATAGCAAGTTTACCATTTTTATCATTTGTTGAAACCGTTATAAAGTTGTTATTTTCTTTTAAATAGCTTTTAATAGTATCTGACTTTTTTTCTACTTTTCCTTCTACAACAGCAATATATTTTCTTCTAACATTATCCCAATTATCCTGTAATTTCATTTTTGTCTTTTCATCTTTAGCAAATAAAACTAAACCACTTGTATCTTTATCTAAACGATGAACTATAAATATTTTATTGTTTTTATTTTTCTTTTTTTCATACTCAATTACTTTGTGATACAAAGTTTTTTCTTTTTCTTTAGCTGTTGCGATTGTTAACAAATGTGCCGGTTTATTAACAACAATTATAAATTTATCTTCATATATAATATCTAATTTATTATCTTTTTTCATTTTAACACCACTTACATTATAAATTATTTTAATTAAAAAAGAAACAATTATTTTCACAAAAAAATATTGGCATAAACCAATATTTTATTTTTTGTTAATAACAACTTTGTCGTCTTTAACATCAACAATTAATTCTTGTCCATAAACTACTTCATTATTAATAATCATATGAGCAAGTAATGTTTCAAGTTCACGACTGACAAGACGTTTCAATGGACGAGCTCCATAGTATTCATCGAAACCATTATCAATGAAATAAGCTTTAGCTTTTTCTGTCAAATGTATTTTTATGTTAGAGTCTTTTAATCTAAATTCTATCTCACCAACTATTTTATCTAAAATATCATATAAAACAGACTTAGATAATTTTTTGAAGATAATTATTTCATCAATACGATTAATAAATTCTGGGCGGAAATGATGTTGTAATTCTTCCATTACTTTTTCATCATGACCATCTAAGATATATTCACTACCTAAATTTGATGTCATAATAATTATAGTATTTTTAAAGTCAACTGTACGACCATTTGAATCAGTAACTCTTCCCTCATCTAAAATTTGTAATAATAAATTCAATACTTCTGGATGAGCTTTTTCTATTTCATCAAATAAAACAATACTATATGGATTTCTTCTGACGGCTTCAGTTAATTGTCCACCTTCTTCGTATCCAACATATCCTGGAGGCGCTCCTATAAGTCTAGAAACTGAGAATTTTTCCATATATTCACTCATATCAATCCTTATCATATGTTTCTCATCATCAAAAAGTTCATATGCTAAAGATCGAGCTACTTCAGTTTTACCTACGCCTGTTGGACCTAGAAACATAAATGAACCAATTGGTCTATTTGGATCCTTTATACCACTACGTGATTTTAAAATAGCATCACTAACAAGTTTTAAAGCTTCATCTTGACCTTTTACTCGTTTTGCTAAATTATCTTCTAAGTGTAATAATTTTTCTTTTTCACTACTTACTAATTTAGCAATTGGAATATTAGTCCATTTTGATATTACTTTAGCTATATCTTCACTAGTAACTGTATCACTTAATAATTTATTTTTTTCCACAGTATTAAATTCTGCAAGTTCTTTTTCTAATCTTGGAATAGTACCATGTCTTAATTTAGCTGCGGTTTCTAAATCATATCTGTTTTCAGCTTGTTCTAATTCAAAACGTGCTTTTTCTATTTCAGCTTTTTTCTTTTTAATATCATCATTGATATTCTTTTCTTTATTCCAAGCGGCTGTTAAATCACGTTCTTTTATTTTTAATTCACCTAAAGATTTATCAATCATCTCAACTCTTTTTTTAGATAATTCATCTTTTTCTTTTTTGATAGCTTCCCTTTCAATTTCTAAACGCATGATTTCACGCGTTAAAACATCAAGTGAAGTTGGTACCGAATCCATTTGAACACGAATAGTCGCACATGCTTCATCAACTAAATCTATGGCTTTATCAGGTAAAAATCTATCAGTTATATATCTATTAGAAAGTGTCGCAGCAGAAATTAAAGCTTTATCTTGAATTGTAACACCATGATGAATCTCAAATCTCTCTTTTAAACCACGAAGTATAGTAATAGTGTCTTCAACAGTTGGCTCGCTAACTAAGATTCTTTGAAATCTACGTTCAAGAGCACCATCTTTTTCAATATATTTACGATATTCATTAAGAGTAGTTGCTCCTATAACATGAATTTCTCCACGAGCTAACATTGGTTTTAAGATGTTAGATGTATCCATAGCACCTTCCATTGCACCACTACCAACTATTGTGTGAATTTCATCAATAAACATTATTATTTTGCCTTCTGATTTTTTTACTTCATTTAAGACATTTTTTAATCTCTCTTCAAATTCACCACGGTATTTAGCACCAGCAATTAAAGAAGCCATATCTAACTCCCAAATAATTTTATCTTTTAGGCTTGCAGGAACATCTCCTTTAACAATACGAAGAGCAAGTCCCTCAACAATAGCTGTTTTACCTACACCAGGTTCACCAATTAATACAGGATTATTCTTTGTTTTTCTTGATAAAATTCTTGTAATACTTCTGATTTCTTCATCACGTCCTATTACAGGATCTATTTTTCTATTTTTTACATCTTCTATGATATTTCGTCCATATTTTTCTAAAACATTTTCATTTTGTTCTTCATTATTATACATAAATATCACCTCTTCCATTATAATTATACTCAAAAAATTAGCACTTGTCAATAGAAAGTGCTAATTTCGACAAAATATGAAAAAAGCGATAAATCCATCGCCTATTTTTCATCGCTTTCATCTTCGTCTTTTAATCCGTCTTTGATACCTTTTGTTATACCTTTGGCAATACTACCAGCAGTATTTCCTATAGATGGTCCAACCTTATCAATAACTGTTTTCCCCGCTTCACCAATTGTTGGAGCCATTTTTTCAATAGCTTCTTGTGCTAAAGGCATTGATTGTTGAATTGCAAAAGCACTGATATCTCTTTTTTTAGCTATTAAATAAATTGATAATGAAATCATCCCACCAATAAATAATATTACTCCACCAAATACAGATAAAGGAATATAATTTTTAGCTTCAACTTTATCATAATAAACAGTATGATTTTTATTGTTTAATTTAAATTCTTCTGTTTCTAAATCAGTAATTTTAGATCTAATTGCACTAGCATCTCTACGACATTGATTAACTTTTGAATACCAATCTTTGGCACTCATATCTAGAGAATCACACTCTTGATTTTTAGCATCATATTGTAAATTTAATGATTCTTTTTCACTAGCTATTTCTTTTAATCTTTGTTCTGTTTGTGCAACTTGCTTTTGAGATTCTTGATATGCAACATTATATCTTTCTTGATTTATCTTTTCAGCATTTTTCTTAGATGTGTTTGTTTTAATAATACCAAGTGCTATTAATGAACCACCTATTAATAATGCAACAATAAGTACTATTAAAGATATTGTAGTAATTTTCTTTTTAGTTTTTTCATAATTCTCTTCGTTTAACAATTCTTTCTTTTCCATAATCTTCACTCCTAATTTAATTATATCACAAAATAAATATTATTTTAATACTGTTTTTATATACTGTGAATTTAAAAAATGTTCAAAAGATTTATCGTACATTATTTCTACTGATTTAATAAGTTTGATATAGCTTTCATAACTCCTATTTTACCATATTCATAAGTAAGTCCACCTTGTTCATATGCAATATAAGGATCTCTAATAGGTCCATCGCATGAAAGCTCAATTGATGATCCTTGAGTAAATGTTCCTGCAGCCATAATTACCTTATCAGTATATCCTGGCATATCCCATGGTTCTGGAGTCACGTGAGAATCAATTGGTGAAGCTTGTTGAATTCCTTGACAATATCTTACTAATTTTTCAGAATCTTTAAATATAATGTTTTGAACTATATCAGCTCTTTCTTCATTATATTTTGGTTCAACAGCATACCCTAATTTTTCTAACATCAAACTTGCAAATACTGCAGTTTTTAAACTACTAGCTACAACACTAGGTGCCATAAACAATCCTTGAATTAAAGACTTATTCATTCCTAACGAAGGTCCAACTTCTTTACCTTCTCCAGGAGCAGTTAATCTTTCCGCAACTAATTCTACTAAATCTTTTCTTCCAACAACATAAGCACCGTTTGGAGCTATTCCTCCACCTAAATTTTTAATAAGTGAACCTACAGCAATATCAGCGCCTACTTCAATAGGTTCTCTATCTGAAACAAATTCGCAATAACAATTATCTATCATAACGATAGTCTCTGGAGATACTTCTTTTATTAATTTAATTACTTTTTCTACCTTACTTATAACAATACTCTTTCTTGTAGAATATCCTTTTGATCTTTGAATTTCTATTACTTTAATAAATTTTTCTTTTAATTTTTTTTCTATTTTTTCATAATCAAAATCATTATCAACAAGATCAATTTGTTCATAGTTAATATTAAATGATTTTAAAGAACTGTTATTTGGAACAATACCAATTACTTCATCTAATGTATCATATGGTTTTCCCGTAATAGAAAGCAAAGTATCATTTGGTCTTAAAAGTCCGAAAAGAGTTACTGTTAAAGCATGAGTACCAGAAATAAATTGTGTTCTAACTAATGCATCCTCCGCTTTAAAAATAGTTGCATAAACTTGCTCTAAAGCATCTCTTCCTAAATCATCATATCCATAACCTGTTGTTTGATTAAAATGTGAATCAGAAAGTTGATGCTTATGAAAAGCAGAAAGTACCTTTAAACTATTGATTTCACATATCTCATCAATTTTTTTAAATTCAACATTTAATTCTGGTTCTATTTCTTTAGATAAACTTAAAACTTTATCATTTATTTTGAATTCTTCTAACATTTAAATCCTCCATCTATTCTAATTACTTCTGAATTTATATAACTTGCATCTGGAGTTGCTAAAAAGTAAATAACTTTAGCAATTTCTTCAGGTTGTGCAAATCTATTTAATAGTATTTTTTCATTTTCTTTTTCAATAAAAGCTTGGTCTAGTTCTTTATTCATATCTGTATTAACCCAACCTGGCGCTACAGCATTAACTCTTATATAAGGGGCATATTGTAGAGCTAAGTTCTTAGTTAAAGATATTACTCCTGCTTTTGATGCATCATAATCTAAACTCTCAGGATATATTGTGTCTATTCCATTAGTCGATGCAACATTAATAATTGCGCCACTTTTATTTTCTAACATATTTTTACCAGCACATTTACTAACAATAAATGTTCCTATTAAATTAGTATCTAAAATCTTTCTAAAATTTTCTGCTGTTTTATCTTCAAAAGTTGTATCAATAGCAATACCGGCATTATTAACTAACACATCTATATGTCCAAATGTATCGATAGCTTTTTCCACCATACTTTTTACTTCTAATTCATTTGAAACATCACATTTAATACATATCGCTATTACATGATATTTATTTTCTATTTCTTCTTTTAATTTAAGTGCTACATCAGGACTATTATTATAATTTATTACTACATTATAATTATTGCTAGCAAATACTTTAGCTGCTTCTGCTCCGATTCCTCTACTTGCACCTGTTATTAATACTACTTTATTAGACATAATATCCCTCCACTCACATTATTATAACACATCATACATTTTTTAGTTATAATTTATTATCTCTATATTTTTTTTGTGTTCTTTTTCTAATTCCTTAATAAAGATAGATTCTTTATTTTTTTGCGTTAACAAATAAACGTTATTTTTGGTCCTCGTAAGAGCGACATAAAATAATCTTCGTTCTTCTTCAAATGAAAAGTTTTCTTTGCTTTTATTTACCAACCTTAAAATTTTATCTTCTTCAATCTGACTCGGGAAACCAAGTTTATCATTATTCATATTAATAACAATAACATTATCAGCTTCTAGTCCTTTTGACTTATGAACTGTTAGATATCTAAGATCTATATTTCTATTTTTTAAACTTATTACGCCATCTTTTTCTACTTTAAAATTCTCATCTACATAGTAATTAATGTCATTATTGTTTCGACCTAAGATCATTATTGAACTATTCTCCTTTGTAATCAAATTTATTATTTTTAAAAGAATACCTTTTCTATCTTTATATTTGATTATTTTCACTGGTTTTATATTGTGTTTGTGTGACACCAAATCTTTTTTAATTTGGTATTTATTATTCATAATAAACTTTCCTGCAACATCTACAAGTTCCTGACTATTACGATACGTTGTTTCTATTTTTAATACCTTTGCTCGTTTAAACATATCTTTAAAATTTAAAAACAAAGATATATCGCATCCATTAAAACGATATATAGATTGAAAATCATCTCCAACAACCATTAATTTAGCTTGGCTTTTTTCTAAAATACTTTTAATTAAATTAAATCTAATTACTGATGTATCTTGATACTCATCAATTATTACATAGTCAAATTTATTCTTTAAACCATTGTCTTCCACTTCTTTTGTTGCATTAATAATCATATCATCAAAATCTATTTCATTATTTTCTTTTAAATAGTTTTCATATTCAATATAAATATTTAAAGCAAAAATTAAAAATATTTTTTCTTTTCTAAATTTTTTATATGATATAGTTCTTTTTATTTTTTTAAGAAAACTACTAAAATCTTCTATTTTATAATTATTACACTTAAATAATCTAATAAATGTTTCTAATATTTTTGATAACTGATATATATTTTGTTTATTATCATTATAAAACTTTAAATAATTATTCTTTATATTAAAAAATTCATAGTTATTAAAATATTTTAAAAGTAATTTCATATGAAAATCAGATTCTAATATTTTTATTGTGAAAAAGTTATTAATAATGTCTGATAGTAAATTATTATCTGCAATCTCGTACTTTTTAGAAAATAATGTTAACGCAAGTTTATGGAAAGTATAAACTGGCATCGAAACATTAAACTCTTTTTTTATTTTATCTTTCAATCCTTTAGAACTATCTCGAGTAAAAGAAATACATAAGATTTCATCAGGAGAAATATTTTTATATTTTATTAAATAATTGATTTTACCCAATATTGTCAATGTTTTACCACTTCCGGCGCCTGCGACTATTAAAAGTCTATCACTTTCATCTAAGACAATATTTTGCTGTTGCTCATCTAAATAGAAACAATTTATTTTATCATTCAAAATTATCACCCAAATACATTATATATATGAAAAAAATAAAATCAAATGAATGATTTTACTTTTCTGTATAAAATTTTATTATATTTTTTAATTTATTCTAGTTGGTTTTAAGAAACTAAATGTATCGATATTTCTAAGTACACCAAAAAGTATTACTACCAAAAGGACTATATATACTGTATATTTTGGTAGTTTAAAATGGTATTTTAAGTTAATTAACTTATAGATAACATAACAAATTAATAGTACAAAAATTAGAGGATTATACCTAAATGCTTGATAAAAATCTAATTTTAGTAAAGAAAATAATAATCTTGTAACACCACACCCTGGGCAATATAAATGAGTAATTTTATGAAACAAGCATGGTACAGAAAATCCTAATAATTCATAAATAATAAAATAAACAAAAAGTAATATTATACAAAATAAAATAAATGGTAATTTCTTTTTCATTAGTCTGCAAATCTATTTAAATCACTTTGAATTAAGCAGTAATTAACTAATCCAAGTCCAAAAATTGATAAAACTAAATATAATACTGAATTATCATTTATTGGCTTATTATATTTTTTACCTGCTTCAGCCATTTTTTGACCAACCTTATAATTCCAATATAAAGCGTATATTCCACAAGTTAAAATTGAATATAAAAATGCAGTACCTCCGCTGGCCATTTTTTCATCACTTAAACTATTAACATCATCAGTCATAACAATAAACCAATAAATGCCATAAATACCACATGTAACAAACGTTAAAATTATAGCAACTACGATATCTCTTTTAGTAATTAGTGATGGTTGCAAATTAACTTTCTTTTCAACTGAAGCTCCACATTTATCACAAAATTTAGCCCCATCATTCATTTTTTCTCCACAATTTGAACAAAATTTCGACATATTTATCATCCTTTCTAAAACAAGTATAGCATAATTATTACTTAATGTATATAATATAAATTACTATTGAATAAATAATTAAATTATAGTAAAATAAATAACTCGAGGTGAAACTATGGAATACGAAAATAAAGAAATATGCGCTGCTTGTGGAGGAATTTGTTGCAAAAAAAGTGGCTGCGATTATTTTACTACTGATTTTGAAGTTATTAATAAAAACTCTATGTTAGAGGTTCTAGAAACCGGAAATGTTTCTATTGTATCTGCTTTTATTTTTGATACTTTAGCTAATGGCCAAAAAAAATTAACTCCTTTTCTCTATTTGCGAGCAAGAAATAAAAATAGAGGAATTGTTGACTTATTCTCTATGAAAACGCAATGTTCTATGTTAACAGAAAGCGGTTGTTCTTACGATTTAGAACATAGACCTGGCGGAGGTGTAAATCTTATACCTGGCAAAGAAGTATGTACACATTTGCGTGATCCAAGAAATGAAATGTTAAAATGGAAACAATATCAGGGATTATTATCAAAATTAGTAAAAAGATATACCGGAAAGACTGTTAATACTGTTATTAAAGAAAATGTTGAAGAAGTCTTTTATCAAATATTAACTGAACAATTTGATGGAGTACAAAAAGAAGAAATTAAAGATATTAAAAGTTGTATATTCGATTTGGCAGAATGTTTCCCTGAAGAATTTGTAGGTGCGAAAAGAAGGAAAGAAAAAAATATTAAAATATTAAACAAAAAATTAGGCTAGAAAAAACCTAATTTTTTTTATTTTTAATTATAAATATTTATGCTAGTTTAAAAAAAATAAAACTAGCGCAAGCTAGTTATTTCATAAGTGGGGCGAAATAAGGGATTCGAACCCTTGCATAACGGAACCACAATCCGCCGTGTTAACCCCTTCACCAATTTCGCCATGTCATTGCTGACAACAAATATTTTAACAAGTTTTAAGCAATTTGACAAGAGTTTTTATAAAAAAAGATAAATTAGTTATATACCTATACACTAATTTATTAGTTCCATACAATAAAACGAGGAGGGATATTATGAATAGTTATAACTTAAACCAAGATTATTATAACTATATTAATAATAATTACAATCAACCTTTGTATAATCAAAATGTAGAAAAAAATAGTGTTTATGATGTATACAATGGCTATATAAGAGGAAATATGTTTCCTGCTTTATACAATTTTTATAGAACAGATAAGCCTTATGAAATAACTCCAATGAATGAACAAGCGGAGCTTCTTACATATGTAGATATGTATACTTTTGCGATGACTGATTTAAATCTTTATTTAGATGTTCACCCTGATGATAAGGAAGCATTACAACTTTTTAATGAATATCGCAAACAAGCTATAGAAGCTACTAAAAATTATGAAAATAAATATGGGCCTTTACAATTAACTAGCAACTCACTTAATACATTCCCTTGGGCTTGGGATAATGAACCATGGCCTTGGGATAAGAAATAGGAGGGATAATATGTGGATTTATGAAAAGAAATTAGAATATCCTGTTAATATTCGCAGAAAAGATTTAAAAATGGCTAAAAATTTGCTATCGCAATATGGAGGTAGTACTGGTGAATTAAGTGCAGCTTTAAGATATTTAAATCAAAGATATACAATGCCTGATGAAAGAGGCAAAGCTCTTCTTACTGACATTGGAACAGAGGAACTTGCTCACATTGAAATGATTGCAGCTATGATAACACAATTAGTTAATGGTGCTACAGTAGAAGAATTAACTGCTGCTGGATTAGATGCGCAGTTTGCACAACATGATCATGGAATATTCCCAGCAGACGCTTTTGGTGTTCCTTTTACTGCTGCTTACATAGAAACAACAGGAGATTATATTGCTGATATTGAATCAGATATGGCTGCTGAACAAAGAGCTAGAGCAACATATGAACATTTAATGGATTTAACCAACGATCCTGATTTACTAGCACCTCTAGCATTCCTACGTCAAAGAGAAGTTATTCACTATCAACGATTTAAAGAATTAAGAAATTACTACCTTGAAAAGAAAATATAATACTATCTAATAGTATTTTTTTCTTTATAAAAAGCATAATAAATACGAGGTGTAATATGAAAAAGAAACTCATTCTAGTACTTTTATTTTTTATTACAGGATGTAGTAGCAAATTAAATTTCAATAACGAAATAAATCGTATTAAATATAACAATAATAATATTTACTATCAAGATTATGATACTATTATAAATTATTTAAATAGTATAAAGTGGAATTGTGTTAAAAACGATAATAATTATAATGAATCTAATTTAATAATAAATACTAAAGATAGTATTATGAATTTTTACTTTTCTAATAACTATTATATGGAATATAAAAATAATAATAAGTACTGCTACACAAAAAATAAAAAAGTTGTTAAAAAGCTTAAAAATAACCTAGATAATTTAATTAATAAATATAAAAATACTGATTTTATAAAGTTAGAGTTAATTGATAATTATGATTATGAAGAAAATGATACGATTATAAAATTAGATAAAACAGATAGTTACTTAGTTTTAGATATAGTTGATGATGTTTACAATTTTAAAATACATCAAATAGAAAGAAATAATGATGCAATCCAAGAGATAGATTTAGTATATGATAGTGAATTTATAGATAAAAAAATACTTATCAGAATTGATAAAAATAATATAAGTAATTATAAAATCAATTTTAAAAATAAGTATAATTATGATTTTGAAATATTTTTAAATTATAATAAAAATACGTTTTCATTCGAAATAAAACAAAAATAAAAAACTCCTAAGAGTTTTATGCATTTTGACGATTGCTAGAATGATTTTGTTCTTCTTGTTTTCTAGCTTTTTTTGCAGCACGGCATTCTTTACATCTTACTGGTTCGTTAGTAAATCCCATTTCTTTATAAAATTCTTGATCTCTAACTGTAAAAGTAAATTCTTTACCACAATCTTTGCAAACAATAACTTTATCTTGCATTTAAGTCCTCCTCTTTAGATTTGATTTAAAATTATTATATTGTTTCTCTAAAAAGGTTGACAAAATAACTCATAAATCAAATATACTATACCACATAAATATGTTTTCTACAAGAAAAATATTCTTTATTTTTTTATAGTTTACACTTTCACATTCTTAGGCTAATTACATATACTTTATAGAGGTGTGATATGAAAAAAGTATTAGTTTTATGTGGAGGTAACTCTAGCGAACATAATGTTTCTTTAGTGTCTGCTAAATCAATATTAAATAATATTGATAATAGTTTATTTCAAGTATCAACTGTTGTTATTGATTATGACTATAACTGGTATGAATATGATGGAAAAGTGGATTGTTTAAGTGATTGGAAACACCAAGAATATGAACATATAGATAATATTGTGGATTACTTAAAAATGTTTGATGTAATTTTTCCAATAACTCATGGGACAAATGGCGAAGATGGAAAATTACAAGGAATGCTAGATTTATTTGATATAAAGTATGTTGGTTGTAAAACAAGCACTAGTGCTATATGTATGGATAAAGATTTTTCAAAGATGATTTTTTCTTATTTAGGTATTCCACAAATACCATTTATAACTATATCAAACCAAAAATTTAAAATCCATGACATAATAAAAAAACTAGGTCTCCCACTTATTGTAAAACCTGCTAATGGTGGATCGTCTATTGGTATCAGTAAAGCTAGCAATAAAAAAGAACTAAAAAAAGCTATTATTGAAGCTTTTAAATATGATGATAAAATTGTAATTGAAAAATTTATCAAAGCACGTGAACTAGAATGCGGATTATTAGAAGATAAAGATTTTTATATATCTGAAGTTGGTGAAATAACATCCGCAAACGAATTTTATGATTATAACGCTAAATATAAAAATAAAAAATCTTATACAACCATACCTGCTAATTTAAAAAAAGAAGTTAAAGACAAAATTATCAAATACACTAAAACTGCTTTTGACGGAATCAATGGTAGAGGTTTTGCTAGAATAGACTTTTTATACGATGAGGACAATGAGCAATTATATTTAAATGAAATAAATACTTTGCCGGGATTCACTGAAATTAGTATGTATCCCAAATTATTTATTTATAGTGGTATTGAATATAAAGATTTAATTACAAAATTAATAAATAACTGTTAAATCAATATATTTTACGATTTTGTTACTTTTTGCCAATAATAAATATAATATTTGAAAATAAACTTTTATAATTATTTAATAAAATTGTAAAGCAGTTTGACATCTCACAAGAAAATATCATCTGGTTTTTTATTAAATATAGCAGCTATTTTGATGGCAAAGTCATAATATAGTCTTCTCTTTTTATTTTCAATTTGAGAATAATAGGAAGATGATATCCCAAGTTTGTTAGCCATTTCATATATTGTAAAATTATTTTCTTTTCTTAATTTTTTTAAGGTATCTGTATTATACATTTAATCACCAATTTCATTATACATTTTCATGGACTATTTGTCTATGTATTAAAAATAATTTCTATGAGAAAATAAATATGGTGGTATTATGGCAAATAGCAAACATGAGAACATTTATAATAAAATAGGTAAAAATATTAAAAAGTATCGTTTAGAAAAAGGCATGACTCAAAGAGAGTTAGCAGATGCCTTACTTCTAAGTGAAAGTTTTATAGCAAAGTTAGAATCTGTTACCTATCAATCAATATCAATTGATACATTAGAACAGATAGCTAAAGCTTTAGATACTAATATAACAAATTTCTTTAATGAAGATGAAACAAAAGAAACTAAGAATAAAGATTTACAATCAATTTCTTAGTTTCTTTTTTATTTTCTACTATCGAATTTTTTTCTTTGTTCAGTATTTAAAATTTTCTTTCTTAAACGATAATTAAGAGGTGTAACTTCTACTAATTCATCACTATTAATATAATCTAAACTTTCCTCTAAACTCATATTACGAGGTCTATTTAAAACAACAGTATGATCACTACCAGAAGCTCTAGTATTTGTTAATTTTTTACCTTTTACAACGTTAACTGCAAGATCATTTTCATGATTATGTTCCCCAACAATCATACCTTCATAAACATCTGCACCAGGTTCAATAAACATCACTCCGCGGTCTTCTAATTGACCTAAAGCGTAAGCTGTAGCTTTTCCGTTTTCCATAGAAACCAAAACACCAGCTTTTCTTTCTCCTACTTTGCTACTAGCCATCTTACGATATTCTAAATATGAATGATTTAACATACCATAACCTTTAGTCATAGTCATGAAATCAGTAGTAAACCCTATTAAGCCACGTGATGGCATAACATAATGGATTTTTACTTGACCATCTGCTTGTGTCATATTAACAAGTTCTGCTTCACGGTTACCCAAAGCTTCTATTACACTACCCATATATTCTTCTGGCATATCAATTTGAACTTCCTCATAAGGTTCACATTTAACACCATCTATTTCTTTAACAATTACTTCTGGTTTTGATACTTGAAGCTCAAAGCCTTCACGACGCATATTTTCTATTAAAATTGATAAGTGTAATTCTCCACGTCCTGAAACAATAAATGATTCTGAATCATTAGGAGCAACTTTTAAAGAAACGTCTCTTTCTGTTTCTTTTCTTAGTCTTTCAGCAATCTTACTAGCTGTTAATAATTTACCATCTCTTCCACAGAATGGAGAAGTGTTTACTCCAAATGTCATTTGTAAAGTTGGTTCATCAATTCTTAAGTGAGGAAGTGCTTCTTCTTTTCCAATTGTACAAACTGTTTCACCAACACTAATATCAGGAAGTCCAGCTATAGCAATTATATCTCCAGCACTAGCTTCTGTTATTTCAATTCTTTTTAGTCCTAAATAACCAAATATTTTTTGAATTCTAAATTGTTTAATACTTCCATCTAGTCTAACACAAGAAACTAGTTCATTTACTTTAACAGAACCACGTTTAACACGTCCAATACCAATTCTTCCAACGAAATCATTATAATCAAGTAAAGCAGGTTGAAATTGGAATCCACCTTCTATGTCTACATCTGGTTCTGGAATATATTTAATTATCGCATCTAGAATAGGATCCATAGTATGTTCTTGAGTATCTAATTCTGGACTTAAACTTGATGTTCCTGCTAAACCTGAAGCATAAATGACAGGAAATTCTAGTTGGTCTACATCAGCACCTAATTCAATAAATAAATCTAAAACTTCATCTACTACTTCAGTAGGACGAGCTGCTGGTTTATCTATTTTATTAACAACAACAATAGGTGTTACTCCTGCCTCTAAGGCCTTTTTTAAAACAAATCTAGTTTGAGGCATAGTTCCTTCATATGCGTCTACAACAAGAAGTACACCATCAACCATATTCATAATACGTTCTACTTCTCCACCAAAATCTGCATGTCCTGGAGTATCTAAAATATTAATTCTATAATCTTTGTAATTAATAGCAGTTGTCTTTGATAAAATGGTAATACCACGTTCACGTTCAATGGCATTTGAATCCATTACACAATCTACTACCTCTTCATTTTCTCTAAAAGTTCCTGACATTTGTAATAATTTATCTACCAATGTTGTCTTTCCATGGTCAACATGGGCAATTATTGCGATATTTCTTATTTTTTTCATACTATCATCTCTCCAACCGCTGTATTATATCACACTTTTATTATTTATGTAAAGTTTTTTACTCTAGCATATTTTAATTTTTTATTATAAAATAAAATAGGTGATAGTATGAAAAAGATATTAGTATTATGTTTTAGTTTTTTTATAGGAATAAATATCTGCTTAGCTAGTGATAAAATCGAAGTAACTTTTGCTAGTTGTATAGATGGTGATACAGCTAAAGTTAATTTAAATGGAGAAACAATTAAAATTAGATTTCTTGCTATTGATACTCCTGAAACTAAACATCCTACAAAGGGAGTTGAACCTCTTGGTAAAGAAGCTAGTGATTACACTTGTTCTAAACTTACAAATGCGAAAAAGATTGAAATTGAATATGATGAAAATAGTGATAAAAAAGATAAATATGACCGTGATTTAGTTTGGGTTTGGGTTGACGATTACCTACTTCAAGATGAATTAATAAAAGAAGGGCTAGCTGAAGTTGCATATCTTTATGGAAATTATAAATATGCAGGGACTTTAGAAGATCATCAAAGTATCAGCAAAGCTAATAAAATTGGTATTTGGGGAGATTATAAGGAAGAACCAAAAAATTATTTAATGATAGGGCTTACAATATTAGGTGCGGGGGTTTTACTTTTTACTGGGAAACTTACTAAATCTAAAGCTAAAAAAATAAAGAAACAATTAAAAAAATATGGTGTTTAAGCCATATTTTTTTATTCTAATATTACTAGAGGCTCAATATCATTATTTTTCTCATAAACAGTAACCTTTTCATTGTTATCTAAAGTTGCTAATAAAATATTTTCAAATGTCTTATATCCTTTTATTTTTAATTCTTGCACTAACCATTTTTTATCTTTATTCATATTTTTTAAATTTGTATGCATTATTTTTCCATCAATAATTACGTTGGCGCACAAACTCTGTTTTTCTGGCTTTATATTCATATCTTTAATTGTTACAGGAAAATTTTCTCCCTTAGGAAGAATACTAAGTTTACCATTTGCCTCCATTAAAGCGTATTCTATTTGGCTTATATCAAAATAGCCATTTCCTCTGCATTCTTCTAATAGATCATTAACATCAAACTTAACTTGTTTTAATCCTTTCATAAGAATCTTTCCTTCTTGAATTAAAACTGTTGGAGTGCCTATAAAAAATCTACGCAAGGAAATACTTTTCATAGTAAAAACTGATACTAAATACGCTACTAAACCAAATATTAAGACTGCAACAACACCATATGTATAAGGTAAATCTAAATCAGTTGTCATTTCAGCAGCAAAGTTACCTATCGATATACCTATCACATAATCAAATAAAGATAGCTGTGACACTTGTTTTTTTCCTAGTAACTTGGTAACTGAAAACAAAGCAATTAAAGAAATTAATGCTCTTAAAATTACATCTAAGATTTCCACCATATTAACATTCATTTTATCACCTATTTTATTGTGGAAAAGTTTATATTATTTTATACAAAAAATAGATGCTATTAACATCTATTTCTTCTTTACTTTAAATAATTTATCTTTTTGTTCGTCATCTAATATCACGTTTGTTTTAGCGACAAATAATACTACCATAACAAGAAGAATGCTATAAATTATATACCCTAGTATTCTATCTTTTAAAACATAAACAATTGATGCAAAAGAGAAAAGTAAGTTTACTGCATATATAATTAATACGGTAGTTCTTTGTGAAAAATTACGATTTAACAATTGATGATGAATGTGAAATTTATCTGGTTTAGAAGGATTTTCTCCTTTTAATAATCTTCTTATAATAGCAAATAATGTATCTAAAATAGGAATCGCTAATATTAAAAGTGGTATTATTAATGAGGTCATTGTTACGTTTTTAAATCCTAGTAAAGCAATTACTGCTACTATAAATCCTAAGAACATCGAACCACTTTGACCCATGAAAATACTAGCTGGATAAAAGTTATGAACAAGGAATCCTAGAGTTGATCCTAACATTACAAAAGTTAAGACAAAATCTAATCCTGTTGATCCTTTAATTGTCGTAATAATACCTATTGTTAAAAAGTAAATTGAACTGATACCTGATGCTAGTCCATCTAATCCATCAATTAAATTCATACAATTTATGCATCCTAATATGAAGAATATTGTAAGTGGATAAGATAGGATACTAAAATTGATATATATTCCAAAAGCACTAATATCTTTTAAAACAATATTTCCATAAAATACTACTATTAGTGATGCGACTAATTGACCTATAAACTGTGTTGAAGCTTTTAAAGGTTTGATATCATCAACTACTCCTGTAAGTACAATTATAAAACTTCCTATCAAAATGGAGTTCATTGTTTCACTGTGTTGACCAAATATCATATAACCAAACAAAAATCCTAAGTAAATTCCTAATCCTCCAAGTCGAGGCATTGGCTTTGTATGTACTTTTCTAGCGTTTGGAATATCCATTGCATCAATATGAATTGCTATTTTTTTAATAAACGGTATAAGAAATGCAACTAACAAAAATGTTGAAATTACCATCATCATAATTTTTATTAATACTTCTTGAGTCATAAAATCACCTACTTCATTATAACATAATTAATTAATAATATAAAGTAATAAGAAAAAAAGTGCAATTATTTTACAAGTGCACCATTATCTTATTATTAATTTATTTATGTTATCTAACATCATCCCTGCACCTTCAACAACACAAGTTAAAGGACTTTCGGCAATAAACACTGGCACTTTTAATTCATGTGATAATAAATCACTAAATCCCCTAATTAAAGCGCCTCCACCAGTAATAACAATTCCTTTATCAATAATATCGGCCGATAATTCCGGTGGTGTTTTTTCTAAAACACTTTTAGCTGTATGTATAATTGTATCTATACTATCTTTTAATGCTTCCTCTACTTCTTTAGAAGTAATAGATATTGTACTAGGTAAACCAGATACCATATCTCTACCTCTAACTTGCATTTTTTCTTTTTCATCAGCTTTGTATACATTACCTATTGTAATTTTTATTTCTTCAGCTGTTCTATCTCCAATTAGCAATTTATATTTATCTTTTATATATTTTACAATATCTGTATCAAAAGTGTTTCCGGCGGTTTTAATTGATGCACTAGTAACTATTCCACCTAAAGATAATACTGCAATATCAGTTGTTCCGCCACCAATATCAATAACCATATTTCCTCCAGGTTTTGATATGTCAAGTCCGGCACCTATAGCCGCTACCTTAGGTTCTTCTTCCAAAAATACTCTTTTAGCTCCAGTTCTTTCAGCAGCCTCTTTAATAGCATTCTTTTCAACGCCAGTTATATTTGATGGACAGCAAATTAGTATTCGTGGTCTCGTAAATACACTTTTACCATTTATTTTTTTTATAAAATAATTAAGCATTGTTTCTGTTACATCAAAATCAGCAATTACACCATCTTTCATAGGCCTAATAGCAATTACCGTTCCTGGGGTTCTTCCTAGCATTTCTCTTGCTTCACTTCCAACAGCTAATGGTTTTCTCGTTTCAGCATCTAGTGCTACAACACTTGGTTCATTTAGGACTATTCCTTGTCCTTTAATATATACTAAAACATTAGCTGTTCCCAAATCTATTCCTATATCTTTTGCAAACATTTGAACATTCACTTTCCTTTTCAACCATTTATATTTAAATATTTTTGTTTTGTCGATTCGCCACCTCTAATATGTCTTATTTCTGTATGATATTTTAAGATTTTATCTACAATATCAAACTTATCTCTATCTATTTTAAGTAACCTTTCATGTAAATCCTTATGAACAGTACTTTTTGAAACTTTAAAAATTTTAGCCAAATCTCTTATAGTATCATGTGTTTCTATAATATAATTAGCTTCCTCTAAAACGCGATTAGAAATATTATTAAACATATTACACCCCTTAATAAATTATATAAGTTAGAGGTGTTTTTATTCTAAAAAAGAGCTAAGCTCTATAATTCAGAAATTTTTTTATCATAGTAATTTTCAGGATTTACAATTGATCCTTTTACAATCATTTCAAAATGTAAATGATTTTTTAAATCGTTTTCGATATTACAAGTACCACTAGTTCCAATAATATCACCTTGTTTAATTTCTTGATTTTCTTTTACCTTAACATCACTTAAACTTTGATAAATACTTATAATATCATTACTATGTGTTACTTCTACAATTTTACCTAAATTTTGATCTTCCTTAACAGAAGTTACAGTACCATCTAAAATAGAAACCACATCAAATGATGCCTCTCTCCCATAGCTAATACCGCTATTTTGCAAATATGTATTTTCATAGTATATTAATGATTTTTCCTGGGTTTCTGCTTCGCTTTTATAGTCATAATAATTTTTAACTATAGTTACATCATTAACTAAATAAGGTCTTACTATAGTATCTGCAGTATTGATAACAGGTACATCTTCTTCTATAATTGTCTTATTTACATAACCATCATCTACTCCATTAAAACTATTTGATGGAAACATCCCTTCTATTAAATATAATGTTCCTAGTAACATTACAAATCCCAAGGCATATAAACTATACACAACAGCTTTTTTTAATTTTCTTCTTTTCACTTTCTCACCTCATTTTAAGTTTGAACAGAAAGTGATTTATTTATACTAATTTTTTTAAATTTTTTCAATTTGAATATTTTGATAATAATATTTTAGTATTTCATCATATTTATAACCTTTTTTCGCCATTGCCAGAGCTCCATATTGACTCATTCCTACTCCATGACCATATCCTTTGGTATTGATAATAACATTACTGCCAATTTGATTTATTTCAAAAAAGGTTGAACGTAAATTTAAGTTTTTATATACCTCACTACCAGTAAATTTTTTGTTATTAATTTTAATATTCTTTATCCTACCAGTACTAGTAGTATTCAAAATTTCTACTTTAATTTTATCAGAATATTTTAAATTTAAGCGTTCATAAAATTCCTGCATACTATATTCTTTTGAATCATTAAATACAGGGGATACTTCTTCATCCCAAGTTGAATCTACACTTCTAAGATATGGAAGAGACTGTTTAAAAACTTCTTCACTATTTTCTGTTTTTCCTACACTTGTAGAAAAAAAGAAAGCTTCTATTACTTTGCCATTATAAGACAAATATTCTCCTTTTGTTTCTAATACAGCTCTTTTTACTTTATTAATTCGTTCTTGATATTTATCTTTCCATTTATCTTTTAGCTCTTCATCACTAATATATACTTGATTTTGTACTGTATCAACAATATCATAATCTTTGTTTCTATTATCACTCATTTTTTTCATAACATAAGTTCTAGCTGCTACTGCTTGGGCTTTTAGTGCTTCTAACTCAAAATTTACTGGCATTTCTCCTGCTAAAACACCAACAACATAATCTTCAAAAGGAACAACTTCTATAGTATTAGTTTGTTCTCTTTTTACTCTAACATTCATTCCTTCTTTATAATAAAATTTTATATCATCAGTTCTTATGAATAAACTTACAATGATATATGGGATAAAAATAATTGCTAAAATGATTAAAATGATTTTTTTCATAATATACCTTCTTTTTTTTTATTATATGTTATATTATGGACATTTTTTGTCAAAAAAAAGCTAAAAAACTTAGCTTATATAAATTTTGAAAAAAGAAAGAAATCATATAAAAAGTTTACTACTAAATAGGCTAAAGCCATAGAAACAAATAGATATAAAACTCTAGCTTGATAATATCTATTTTTTTTAAATAAGTTAGTTATATTAATACTATCTAAAGCCCAGATAGACATGATAACTACAATTATATAAAGAATTGTTTTAAGCATTATTTTTCTCTATTTCTCTTATTTCTTGAACCCGTTTTATATGTCTTTCTTCATTTGAATTTGGAGTTTTTATAAATGTCTCAACCATCTTTATCGCTGTTCTCTTAGATAATTTAGAAGATAGCGCTATAACATTGGCATAATTATGTGATTTTGTTAACTCTGCTTCTTCTACAGTATTTACTTTTCCACATATAATTCCATTTACTTTATTAGCAACAATGCTCATACCTATTCCTGTTCCGCATATTAAAATTCCTAAGCCATTTTCTTTTTTTACTTTTTCACATAGTTTTAGGGCATATTCAGGATAATTAACTGAAGCGTCTGTATCAGTTCCTATATTTTCTACATCATAATTTTTTGATAATAAATATTTTAATATTTGTTCTTTTAATTTTAAACCGCGGTGATCATTACCAATTATTATTTTCATTTTATCACTCTCCTTTTTTATTATACTATAAAATTCATAAGAAAAACATCTCTTTTGAGATGTTATCTAAATAATGTCCATGGATTAATACGTGTTCCTCGATATGGAGGACCACCGTACCAAGCAGCAAAGTGTAAATGTGGTCCCGTTGCTTGACCGGTCATACCTATATATCCTATTACTTGACCTTTTTCTACTTCATCACCAACAGATAGTGATTCCATTCTACTCATATGATTGTATTGCGTATAATAGCCATTATTATGATTAATAATAATGTGGTTTCCATTTATTCCATCATATGATTTTTTATAAATAACGCCACTATTAGCTGCATATACATTTGAACCATATCCAGTACCTGCAATATCTAAAGCTCCATGAAGCTCACGTCTACCTGTAACTGGGTTAATTCTATAAGAATAATTAGAAGATATCGTCCATCCACTATCAGTAGGCCATTGCCAAGAAGTACTACCAATACCGTAGGTTCTCTTACCACCTTTTACAATAATTTTATTTATAGCTGGTTTTAAAGATTCTTTTGATATTTGTTTTACGTACACTGTTGTACCATTAGTAATTTTTACATCTTGTTTGATTCTTAATAATCCATCTTCACCTTGTTGTGTTACCTTTGTAACACCATAGTTTAATGTTTCATCAACTTCCTCTATTGTTTTATATGAATCAACAAGATCTTCAACAACCTGTTGTTCAACAGTTACCTTTATTTGTGGATCTAAAATTCCTATTACTAATTCCTGTCCCGGATACAACAATGCATTTGAATTTTTAAACTGTGGATTAGAGATTAATAACTCTTCCACACTTATCTCATTATCAAATGCGACTTGTTCCATTGTATCTCCTAAATTTACTACATATTTTTTTTGTTGGTCTGTTGTACCAAATAATAAATATTTAGTAAGTTCTTCAGCTGAGGTATATATTTTTTCAGTAGCAGGTATATAAGCATCTTTTATACTCATATTATTCTCAATATATATATTATTTATATATGTACCTGTATCTTTAATTTTTGCTTGATTCTTAGATATATAGTTGTTATAGGCATCTGTCCCCACAAATGTTTTTATTGAATTTTCTAAAGATGTTTTATAAATACTATCATCTATAACATATATTTTTTGACTATTGTCATCATTATATATAGTTAATTGATACCCTTTAACCGTAAAAGGTTTCTTATCTTGAATTAAATTATATATTTCACCAACATCTTTTATATCTTCGGTATAACTAACTATCTTTTTTATTTCTAATCCATTAGGAGCATATACTTCATTTATATTATATTTGTTTTTTAAATACTCTTCTGTATTGCTTATATATTTTTCTAACTGTCTTTTAGACTTGATATTACCAATTAATTCACCATCTAGAGTTACTTGATAATATGTGTTAGGTTGTGAACTTTTTTGGGTTGAAAGCCCCAGAAAAACAGTAACACTAGAAAGAACTAAAATAAAAATAATTAAAAATACTTTCTTCATATCATCAACCTCGTATAGTTAATATAACATAAAACGAAAAAAAAATCAAAACATAGTTCTGACTTTTTTAGTATTTGGTTGTTCTATTATAGAACCAATTATATTTACCAGATGGTAAATTAACAAGATTTCTTGGATTGAATGATTTTGATAAAAATGTACTCCAATACATATAATCTTTTAGGTATAATCCATTAGCAATTACGAAATGAACATGTTGTCCTGTTGAACATTTATCCCAAGTCTCTCTATTAGGATTTCCTCCCATGATTCCTATTTGAGTATTAGTTGTTACTCTATCTCCTTTTGAAACGAGAGCTTCTCTTAAATGTCCATAAGAAGTTGTATACATTTGACCATTTACATTATGGTGAATATAAACTCTGGTACCTCCACAACTCGTCTTATACATAACTGTTATAACAACTCCTGATGCTGCAGCATATACAGGAGCTTTATCAGCTGTTGTGGATAAATCTACACCATAGTGGAAATCAAATGTTCTTTGACCAAACTCACTTGTAACATAACCACTTGTTATAGGTCTAAAGAAAGCTGTATTTGCTGGCAATTGATCTCTTCCACAAGTACTCAAACTTTCTGTATCTTTACATTTTAATTGATTTTGATAGTAATCAATTGCTTCTTTTTGCATTTTTATTTCTTCTTCTATTGATATACTTTCATCTGATATGGCAGCTAATTCACTACCCAAATTTTCTATCTTCTGAGCTAAAGTATCTTGTTTTTTTGAAAGTTCAACTTGTTTATCTGCTAACGTTTGAGCGTTCTTCTTATTTTGCTCAATAGTTTCATTATATTTTTTAACCAAATTATCATTATATTTTGTTAGTTGTTCAGTAATAGCCAATCTGTAAATAAAATCAGTATAATCAGCAGCTCCAAAAACATATTCTAAATAAGCAGATTCACCGTTAGATAATTGATAATAACGAATAAATTCTCTTATTTCTTCTTCTTTATTTTTTATTTCTTCTGTTAATTTTTCTATTTCGTCATTCAAATTTTTTATTTCTGTTTGAGAATTTTCTATTTCAGCAGAAGCTGCATTAATTTCTGATCTTGCAGCATTGATTTGTTGCTCTGTCAAATTTTTACTTTGTTGATTGCTTTGGTAATTAGCTTCCATCTCAGCGAGTTCTTTTTTTAAATCACCTAATGTTTTAGCATCAACTTTTACTTCTGGGACAAAAATTGATGCTGAAAAGAGCATTAAAACGAGAAAAATATTTAAAAACTTCTTGATAATCTTCATGTTTCACCTCTCCTACTATCAACATTATATCATATCTTTGAGATTTTAATAATGCCATTTTTAGACAATTTTTTATCGGTAACAATTTTTGGACATAATAAATGTTATTTATTTGTAATTTTACTTTTCACTTTATTTATAATTGTCTTTATTTTTTTAGCACCAAATATATCGTTTAATAGTCCTATTTTATAAGACATACCAATATAGATGGCAGCTCCAACAAGAATATATGGGATAATTGTTAAAATTGCTTTTAATCTACTAGTTACTGTAAGTGGGATAATTAAAGATAAGCCTGAAAGTATTAGCACCATTATAGTTAAAGTTAAAAGCATTTTTAATATTGCTTTAGTAGTATCTTTATAATCAAATTTAAATTTATGTTTTAAAGCCAACATAATAAATAATGTTATACTACCTTGAACTAGAATATTAGTAATTATTGGTGCGTAGTAAGCTTCGATTCCCATCATTACAAATAATTTCATCATTGGAATATTTAAAACTACTTTCAATAAAAAGCTTACTAGCAATGATCCTAAAGATATTTTAGATTGATTCATAGATTGCGCTAAATTAAGAGCAATTGTATAAACACAGAATATTATTGCTTGAAGGATATAATATTTAAATATTCCTATACTTAGACTATTGTAACCATAGAATGCTACCCAAACAGGTTGAGCTAAGAAACTTAAGCCAATAGTCATTGGTAAAACAACAAATAATAGAGTTTTATATGATTCATTAATTTTGTTATTAACATCTTTTAAATCTTTTTTTGCTGCACTTCCTGCAATGTTAGGAATTAAACTAGTAACAAAGCCTAAAGCTACAGACGCTACAATCATATTTAATTTTGTTGCCCAAGTAGATAAAACGCCTATTGTTGTTTCTGCAACACTTACATCATAACCAAGATTAACCATAGTTTTTACAACTGTAAATGAATCAACCATACCATAAGCAGATCTAATCAAATCTATAACTACGAAAGGTAAGGCATATAAAACGATTTTTTTTAATATATCCTTTTTTCTATATTCAGGTTCATTTTCAGATTCATTTACAATAGCATCTTTATTACGTTTTAATTTTAATTTTAAATATATTAAAGCAACTAAAGCACCTATTCCAGCACCAGCTACAGCTATATATACTGCCACATTAGTTGGGAGATTAAAAACTTTTATCGTTAAAAAACTACCAACTACAATCACTAATACTCTTACTACTTGTTCAAGAACTTCTGATATACTTGTTGGTAATATCATCTTGTGTCCATTTAAATATCCTCTAGTTACACTTAAAGAAGGAACTATAAGCAATGATAAAGATACAATTCTTATAGCAGTACTGACATCTTCAATTGTATTTCCTCCTTCTACATTACCTATAATTAAATAAGCTATATTAGGCGCAAAAATTAGTAAAATTAAGCATGATAATAATCCCAAACCTAGAATGACATATTTTCCTATTTTGTATACATCATTTTTAGCTTTATGATATCCAAGTTCATTATATTCACTAATATTTTTAGAAATTGCTAAAGGAATACCACATGTTGATAAACTTAAAAATATAGCATATATAGAGTATGCATAACTATATAAGGCTCCACCTTTGTTACCTATTAGGCTATAAAAAGGAATTACATATAATAATCCTATTATTTTACAAATTAGTATTGAAAAGGTGGATATAAAGGCACCTTCTATAAAAGTATTCTTTTTCATATTTCACTATCCATTCTGTAAATATAATTATAACATTAATTAAAAATTGTGTAAATAATAAAGATGCCTTTATAAAAAGGCACTTTACTATTATAATTGATACTTATTTTTTAGCAATTTTTTTACGCATTTTTGAATATAATGGTAATAATTTTTGATATAAAACATATAAAAATTTATTTGTTATTAAATGGAATTCACCTATAAATTCAGTATATTCTCCACCTAAACGTTTTTTAAATAAATGGATACCATGAATTTTATTATCATCTGAGTCTGCGCCAGTTGTTCCAAAGAAATCAATTATTTGATAATTTTCCTTTTTAGCATCGCAAATGATTTTATCGTATATTAAATAATTGGCATTCAATTCTCTTAATCTATTGCAATTACCACCATGAACAGTCCAAACTTTATTACCATATTTTACTGTTATAATTGATGATAAAACTAATTTATCTTCCTTTATATTATTTATTAACTCAAAATCTTTATTTAATCTAGATAATTTATTATTGTAATCTTTTAATAAATTATTAGCTTTTTCTTTATTTTTTAAATTTTTTAGATTGTCAATACTATTTTCAATGTCTTTTATTTGATTTTTATAATTTTCTTTTAATTTATTAATATCAACTCTTACTATATATAAATCACTTTCATTATCTTTATTAAATGTTTCATAAAAAGATTTATAGTATGAATATTTAAACGGTGTTATCCCCTCTCGAACTGCTGTTTCTTTCATCGTAAAATAAAATCCATCTAAATCTGAAGAATCGCCAATATAACAATCTAAGTTATACTGATTACCTTTATTTAGAATTTTTCTTGTTGTTGCATGCATATTTTTATGTATTTCCTCTATACTTGGTTCTAAATTTAATCTAAATGTATATCTTGGTTCTTTATTTTCAAAATTTTTATTAAAACCAAGATGTTTATAACCTAGCGATTTTAAATATTCAACTAATGCATAATTATGATCTCCTTCTACAACATTTCCATTAATATCTAACTTTTGAAGTTGTACATCAGGATCTATTGCTGTAAAAATAGAATGATATTTTTTGGTATACTCTTTAATTTGATTAGTAAAATATTTTAATAATTCATAATCTTTAAAATCTAAAACATAACCACGAGGACTATAGAAATAACAAATATTTTTATATAACTTTTTTTGAAGTAGTAAAGCTGTTGCTACTAACTTTTTATTTTTCCTAACACCAACGAAATGTGGAATAAATCCTTTTTCTTTACTTATTTCTCCAAAATTCCACGATTGCATAAAATGTGATTTAGTTGGATGATTTTCCACAAATTTTTCATACTCTTTTTTTTCAATTTTTTCTATAAATTCATATTTCATAATTTCACTTCCCATTTATTATTTTCTTTATATTATTTTTAATAACATTAACAAAATCATAAAGAATGCACCATAATTTATTAATATCTAATCTATACTCGCCAATTAATTCAACTACAAATCCACCAAATCCTTTTTTAAATTCATAGACACCAATTCTATCATCATTGATATCAAAATTACCACTTATACCGTAAAAATTATATATTTTAAAGTTATTTTCTGTTGCATATTTAATCATTTCATATTGAATTCTATATTGAGCAAAAAAATTAAAATATTCTTGGTAATTTCCACTAGCAAGATAAATAACTTCATTTCCATACATAACAAACATTGCTGCTGATAAAATGATTATATCTCCTTTTTTTATCAACTCAGATGATTCTTTGAGATTTTTTTTAATACTATTAATCTTTACTAGTTGTTCTTTATATTTTCCACTATTATTATTTTTTATTCCTCTTAAAATATTCTCTTCTGTCTTTAATTGATTATCTAGGTTTTCTTTATAATTTTTTGTATTTAATTCAGCCACCAAAAATTTAACTTGATTACTTGGTTTGAAAAATTTATACATGTCTTGATAATATTCTAAAGTTTTATTTTCAAAACCTTTTCTTTTACTAGTATCATTTGTTATTTTATAAAAGAGAGGTAGCTCATCATAAGTAAGTTCTCTAATGTTAATTCCATTTTTAAAAGTTCTTTTAATGCAATTTCTAGTATTAGCTTTCATATCTTTTAAAAGTTCATCTATAGTCTTATTTTCAGTATTAAGTTCAAACATCCACTTTGTTTGCTCTGGTGTATGTTCCTTAAAATTTAGTTTCAATAGATTTTTTATAACCATAATATTATTTTTCCCATTTGGCATAACATTTCCATTTAAGTCATGTTCTTGTTTGATAATATAGGGATCAATTCTTAATATAAAGCCATTATTTTTCTTTATATATTTTTTAATATTATCTGTAAAAAAGGATAGTAACTTAAAATTATTGTAATCTAACAAAAAACCTCTAATTGCATAAAATTCTTTTTTACCTAGAAATTCTTTCCTAGACAATAACATAGTAACGCCTATTATTTTATTGTCGACATCTTTTACACCAACAAATTCATAATTCCAACCTTCTAGTTTGCGAATTTTACCAATATTAGGGCTATTTAAAAAAGTTTTTTGTTCATGATTGTCAAAAAATTTATTATATTCATCTTCACTTAATATTTCGAATTTCATTAAATTCCCTCCAATCATAACTATTAATATCATACTACAAAATAATTTTTAATAAAAGTTTTTTTAAGAAAATCACTAAACTAGTCAATAAACGACATTAAAAACAGATATACTAGTGTCAGTTATTTTAACCTATATTTATTTACAGATTTTTGTTGGCGTGATATAATTGCCTTAGGCTTGGAGGGATATGATGAAGATAGAAGAATTAGAAAGTAACGAATATGAAGAATATATCTCAAAAAATAAATATACAACTTTTTATCAAAAAGAATATTGGGGAAAACTAAAAAAAGATGGTGGTTGGAATTACAAATTAGTAGGAATGAAGAAAAATAATAAAATTGTTGGAGCAACTTTATTATTATTTAAAAATCTCCCACTAGGATTAAAGCTTTTTTATTCACCAAGAGGTTTTTTAATTGATTATAATGATGAAGAATTATTAAAAGAGTTTGTTTTAGAAATTAAAGAATATGTAAAAAAGGAAAACGGGTTTATTTTGAAAATAGATCCTTATGTTGAATACAAAACAAGAGATATTGATGGAAATATCGTTGAAGGTGGAGTTGACAACTCCAAAGTAGTAGAAAATTTAAAGAAATTAGGCTTTAAACATTATGGTTTTAACAAAGATATATCTAAAGAATTGCAACCTCGTTGGATGTACGTTTTAGATTTAAAAGGTAAGACCGAAGATGAAATTTTTTCTAACTTTAGTAAACATTATCGAAAAACGATTAGAAGAACAGAAAAGCAAGGTTTAGTTGTTGAAAGAATTTCTAAAGATAAACTAATGGACTACAAAAAAATAATGGAACACACAAGTTCAAGACGTGATTTCATTGATAGACCTTATTCGTATTATGAAAACATGTATGATAAAATTGGTGAGGACCTAATAATAAATGTGTGCTACCTTGATACAAATTTAGGTATAAATAAATTTAAAGATGAAATAAAAAAGATTGAAGGATACCAAGATATTAAAGATTATCATTTGAAAGATATAGAAGATTATAAAAAGAAAATAGAACTATACGAGAGTTACCAAAAAAAATATGGTGATAAAATCCCTTTGGCAGGCACAATGTCTATTGTATGTGGAAAAGAATATTTAAATTTATTTGGTGGAGCTTATGAAGAATTTATGCATTATGATGCTCAATATTTGATAAAATGGCATACGATGAAAGAAGCCTTAAATTTAGGATGTGAAATATATAACTTCTATGGTATAAGTGGTAATTTTGAAAAAGAAAACAATGATATGTATGGTGTTTATGAATTTAAAAGAGGTTTTGGCGGACGAGTTGTTGAACTAATTGGAGAATTTGACTTAATAATATCAAAACCTAAATATTGTTTATATAATTTCATGTTTAAGACTTATAAAATAGTTAAAAAAATAATTAAAAAATAACGAAGCAAAGTTAGTTAAAAGTAAGAATTTCCCAACACTTTCAACAAACATTGTTTCTTTTTTGTATTTAAAAAGCACATAAAATTTTCTTTATGTTTAATAATATACGTGTTATAATTAATACGGAGGTTGTTTTATGATCAACTTAAAAACCAAATTAAAATCAGTAATAAAAAAATGTTTAAATGAAGACCTAGATGTTAAAAGTGTTAACTTTCATCAAGAAAATGCATCTAAAGCTTTAGAACAATATATTAAATTAAACCCAAGATCTGTTTCTGAATATAAAAGTATTGGAGAAAGAAAGGATAAACAAGATTTTTATCCTGCTGCTAAAAAAATTGCTGTTGGGTTTGATTTATTATATCGTGATCTTGAAGAAATTAGCACTAATAGTAAATACAATTTGACAGAACATAGATCAATTAGAAGTGGTATTCCACTAAGAAGTAAGCCATTTCCTATGTGTGAAGAATATGTTATGCGCTTATTACTAAGCAAATATTTATACCGTTATCCATCTGTAACCGATAGATCATTAGGATGTCAAAATGTTATTAATTATCTAATTAGAGAAGGATTTAAAGCCGAAAAGAGTGAAAATTATGACGGACTTGGTGTTGAAAATATTGTTTTTGCTTATTCTACAACACATGCCTATAGTATGATAATAAAAACAATCTGTAGACCAGAGGATGTTGTAATTATGACAGGACCTAATTATGGATTATTTACAGTAGAAACTGAAAAAATAAACGCTCATGTTGAAATACTTGACTTAAAAAAAGAAGATGATTGGTACGTAAATCCAAAAAGTCTAGAAAAGAAAATTGATGAAATAAATAAAAATTTAAAAGAAAAATTTGAAGGTAAATTAGATTATATTCCAAAAGTTGTAGCATTTTTTAATATGAATCCTCATAATCCTACTGGTAGAGTTATGAACTCTAAAAATATTGATCTTCTAAAAAGTATTGGAGATGTATGCTTAGAGAAAGGTGTTTTTGTAATTGATGATCTTATATATCGAGATTTAACATATGATCAAAATGATCTTGCAATACCAATGGCCAGCATGCCAAAATATTTTAACAATACTATTTCTTTTTTAGGATTATCAAAATCGTACGGATTAGCATCTGTTAGAGCAGGATTTATAGTTGCTCCCGCTCCTATATGCAGTGGAATTTGTGATATTATTTCTTCTGATATGGGTTCTATTTCTCTTTTACAAACACAGGTAGTTGCAGGAGCTTTTAATGGAACTAATAGACGTTATAAAATTGCTAAAAAATATTTTAAGCCTTTAATTAAAAGATATATATACCATTTAAATTTATTGCAAGCATTAATTGATGGCATTGATAGTATTGATTCTTTAAAATGCAAAAAAAGAATAATAAAAGATATTAATAAATATACAAAGGATAAAAATTTACAAAATAAATTATTAAAAGGAATACCAGGTGTTGAGCTTAGAAAAGATGTTTATCCAGATTCTGGATTCTTTGCTATTGCTGATTTTACTCAACTAAAAGGAAAGAAATACAATGGTGAAACTATCAATAATGATGCAGATTTTTTAAAATTTCTTTATAAAGAAACAGGAATAAAATGTATTGCTGGATTAAATATATCATGGCCTTACGAAGATGAAATTATTATAAGAGTAGGATTTTCTTTAGATATTAATGATTTAATATTAAATTTTGAATTAATAGGAAAAGCAGTGGAAGGTTTAGAATAATGAGAAAAATAATAAACTTGATAAAAAAAATTATTGTTTTTATTGAAAAAAAACTATTTATTGTCTATGATTTATTAAAATCTAATTCTTATAATAAGCTAGTAGCAATCGTTTCTTGTGATAAATGGAAAAATAAATCATTAGAGGATTTATATTTAAAACATAGTTTAAACAAACAAAACTGCAAAGTAGATATAATATCATGGGAAGACAAAACAATTGATTATTCAAAATATGACTTAATTATAATAAGGAGCATTTGGGGATTTCAAGAAAATAAAACTAAATTTGAAAACTGGCTTAATATGCTTGAAACTCAAAAAATAAAAGTTTTAAATCCTATTAATGTTATTAAAAATAATTATGATAAAGAAATTCAATTTGATATTCTGAACAAATATAATATTGAAACAATTAAAACATTCTTTCTACCTATAAATAAAAATATTAAATCACGTATTTTAGATTTAAAAACAAATAATGATTTAGAAAACAATTTAATTGTTCTAAAGCCAACAATATCAGAGGGAAGTAAAGATGTCTACTTAGTAGGGAATAATCGTTATGAATTTAATAATATTATAGATATTAATGAAGTTTATAACAAATACAAGAATAATAAATCAAAATTAATGGTTCAACCATTCATGAAAGAAATTTTTGATGGTGAATACTCAATTTGTTGTATTAACAACAAGATTACACACGGAATTATTAAATATAAAAATGCTTTTACTAAAACTAATATGATAAAGTATATACCAGCTGATAAAATCGATCATAAAATTATTGAAATAGTTAATAACATATTAAATATTAAGGAATATAAAGATAATCTATTCCTAAGAATTGATTTTGTAAAACAAAAAAAGAAATTCTTAGTAATGGAAGTTGAACTTTTGGATCCTAATTTGTTTTTGGAATTTATAGCTGACAGAAAAAAAAGAAAAGAAATTCTTAACTTTTTTGCAGAAAAAATAATTGAATACACAAAAAATAAGAGCTAAATACTAGCTCTTATTTTTCTTGGTTTAAACCATATTTACGGTTGAATTTTTCAACTCTACCAGTTTTTGCAGCTTTTCCTTGAACACCTGTAAAAAATGGATGACATTTATCACAAACTTCTAAATGTAAAGAAGGTTTATTTGATTTTACTGTGAATTTGTTTCCACAAGCACAAGTTACTTCTGTTTCTACATAATTTGGATGTATTCCTTTTTTCATAGTTATCTCCTTCCGCCATAGCAATTTCATGCCATAGAAATTTAATACTTATATAGTATAACAAGTTTTTTTTATAAAATCAACCATTTTTTAAAACAGTTTCATTAATTGTAATAATTATTTGATCAGAAATATACTTGTATCCTTTAAGTGATGGAGAAATATTACCACTGGAAGAAAGATAAGAAGCGTTTTCTAGAAATGGATTATATATATCTATATATTTCATATTATATTTATTTGCCAATTCTTTATACCTTTCATTATAGTACGAAAATAAATCTACCAATTCAGTTTTGTATTCTTGATAAGGATAGTAAACACCTATTATAAAAATATCTTCTTTACAATATTCTCTTGTTAAGCTCAATAATTTATCAAGATCTATTAATATATTATCTATATAATTAAATTGTTTTAAATTATTAGTCTTTAATGATAGTAATTTATTATTTATTTCGTTCATACCAATAAATATAGTTACTAAATCAGCTTTTATCAAAGCATTTTTCAAAGTTATACTTTTATTATTAACTGTTATTTTTTTATTTTCTTTAATATCATTTGCTAAATCATTAATAAGATAATTATTTTTAGAAAAGTCAACAACTGCTTTTTCCAACTTTTTGTTTAGTGATAAATAATTAATAATAGATTCATTATAATCACCATTTTCATCACTAAATTCATTATATGACTCTAAAGAAAGATAATAAATCTTATTATCTATATTAGATAGATATATTAAAAATACTGCAACAAAAACAATCAAAATTAACAAAATTTTTTTCATTTTACCTCCAAAAAAAGTAGGGTTAATCCTACTTAATTATATTAAAATTCTATTAATTTATTCTTCACTTAATTCTATTTTAGCACCAACAGAAGTTAGTTTATTTATGATATTATCATATCCTCTTAATACATGTTCTACTTCTTTTACAATAGTTATTCCTTCTGCAGCAAGACCCGCTAAAATAAGACAAGCACCTGCTCTTAAATCAGTTGCTACTACCTCTGTTCCTTTTAAACTTGTAGGACCTTGAATATATATTTTACGATCATTTATTTCTATCTTAGAACCCATATTATTTAAATATTTAACATTTTGGAATCTATTTTCATAAATAGTTTCTTCTAATATAGATTTACCAGTACATTGTGTTAACAATGTAGTTAATGGTTGTTGTAAATCGGTAGGAAATCCAGGATATCCTAAAGTCTTAACATTAATACTTTTCATATTGTTTGTTTTACTTACAATAGCATAGTCATCACCAATTTCAATTGGAACTCCAATTTCTTTTAACTTTAAAGTCAATGATTCAACATGTTCTGGAATAATATTTTCCACCTTTAAATTATTGCCAGCTAAAGCTCCTGCTATAATATAAGTTCCCGCTTCAATTCTATCTGGAATAACTTCAGAAAAACATCCGTTTAAATGATTAACCCCAGTTATTCTTATTTCACTTGTTCCAGCACCAGTAATTTTAGCACCCATATTATTTAAAAATGTTGCAACATTAACAATCTCTGGTTCTTTCGCAGCATTTTCTATAATGGTTTTACCATTAGCCCTAACTGCCACTAACATAGTATTTATAGTTGCTCCAACACTGGGCATATCTAAATAAACATGTCCTCCATGTAGATTTTCTGCAGTTATTGTATATTTATTTTCTTCTTCTTTTACTTTGGCTCCTAATTCTTTAAAACCTTTTAGGGTTTGATCAATTGGTCTAGCACCTATAGAACATCCGCCTGGAAAATACATTTCTACTTTTTTATATTTACCTAAAAGCGCTGACATAAAATAATAAGATGCTCTTAATTTGCTAGAAATCATTTCTGGAATTTCTTTATTAACTAAATTAGTGGAATCTATTTTAATTAATCCCTCGTTTCTTTCTACTTGTACTCCTAAAAATTCTAATATTTCTGATAAAGCATCTATATCTGATATATTAGGAACATTATCTATAGTAACAATTCCATCAGAAAGCAAAGAAGCCGGAATAAGGGCAACAGCACTATTTTTAGCTCCACTGATTTTTATTGTTCCTTCTAACAAATGCTTTCCTTCTATTTTTATTTGTTTCATTTATACCCTCCACTACTATCACTATATTTATATGTTTTTTTTTGCTATTGGTGTTTATATTATTAATACTTTTCACATTCTAATTATATTATTTTTAGAAGGAAAAGGCAAGGAAAACAAAAAAGCAAATTAAAATAAATATATTATCCCTATTACTATTAAAACAATACCACCTATTATGGTGGATATTTTTCCTATCCACTGGTTTATTTTTTTGCCAAAATTTAAACCAAGATATGTAAATATATAACTAGTTATACTAAAAGTTAAAGCACATAATATTTTTTTATGTGATATTGCATTCAACCCAATACCTATAGAAAAACTATCCATACTTACTGCTAAACCAAATAATAATAAATCTATAATTTTAGTTTTTTTTACAACACTTTCTGTTTTAATTGATTCAATAATCATTTCTATCCCAACAAAAGAAAGAACAACAAAAACAATAAAATCAGGATTAAGAGGAATTACATTTAATAATATACGACCTAGATAATATCCAAATAAGGGCATAAAAAAATGATATAAGCCAACAATTAAAGATAGTTTTGATATTTCTTTTTTGGTAATTCCTAAAGTTCCATACGCAAGTGACAAAGAAAAAGCATCCATGCTAAGACTTACTGCTATTGTTAATATAATAAATATTTGCATGAAAAAACCTCCTATAACATTTTATTATAGGAAGTTTTAATTATACGTTGTATTAATTAATTTAAATATCACTAATTATATATACTTATCAACAATTTCCTTTACAAAAGATTTATATTCTATGTCTGTACTTTCTTCTGCTTCTAACATACATAAAGGAGGAAATAATACACACCACCAATTATCACCTTTTCCTTCTCCAATGGTGATAACTAGTGATTCATAATATCCAGCATCATAAATTATTCCCTTGAATTCTTTCTCAGGAAAGTAATTTAATCCAAAATTAACTTTATAATTTAGATTGTAATTATTTTTATTAAATACATTAGTCACTTTATTATTTATACTATCTAAATTAGTAGAAATAATATCTCTAGATTCATCAATATTATCAACATTTTGTAAAATCGATGCCATATATAATTCTACTTCATCTTTTACTTTATATTTTACATCTTGATCTTGTTTTGTATTACTATTAGCTATTACTCTAAATCTAATTGCCTCGTCTGGAATCCTTATTATCTCCTCACTTAAAGCTCCAATTATATAATAAATTAAAAATATTGTTATTAAAATAAATATTGTTTTTTTCATAAAAAGATTGTCCTTTCTATTTAATAGTGGACAATCTTTTTGATATTTATTCAATTATTTATGATAAGATTCATTACTTATTATTTTATAGGCACGATAAATTTGTTCTAAAAGAATAATTCTAAATAATTGATGAGGGAATGTTAGTTTAGAAAAAGATAATTTATAATCAGCTCTATCTTTTATTTGTTGGTGTAATCCATAAGAACCTCCAATTATAAAAACAATGCTTGAATTATAAATCTGAAGTTCTTCTATCTTTTTAGAAAGTTCTAGTGAACTTAGTTGTTTACCCTCTATTTCAAGAGTAATAACATAATCTTTAGATGATATATGTTTTATAAGTAAATCTTTTTCTTTATCTAAAATAGAGTTTATATTATCGCTATTAATATCATCTACTTCAATTATTTGAAGATTTGTGTATTTAGATAATCTTTTACTATACTCAGAGACAGCATCTTTAAAAAATTTTTCTTTTATTTTTCCAACACATAGTATTTTTATCATACTTCTACCAACTCGGTTCTCTCTTTTTGTTGTGCAACAATTATATTATTACATTTTTTATTATTATCTTGCAAAGTTTTTTTTAATTCTTCTAGTGCTAAAGTAGGAGTATTATTATGTTCACTTAAGTGAGCTAAAATAATACATTTTGTGTTTTCACCAATAAACTTTGATAAATAGTAAGAACAATCTTTATTTGATAAATGTCCTTTATCTCCAAGTATTCTTTGTTTAAGGTGATAAGGATATTTAGGATTATTCATAAGCATATCTATATCATGATTACTTTCTAATATATACATATTCTTATTAGATAACTTTTGATGGTTTTTAGCATTAATATATCCTGTATCGGTAATATATACTAAACTATGGCCATCTTCTTCAAAAATATATCCCATTGAATCATCAGCGTCGTGAGAAGTTTTAATTGCTGTTATCTTTAAATCATCTATTATTATTTCTTTATCTATAATTACATAGTTATCAGACCAAACAATATTTCTTAATTCCTGATACATTTTCTCACTTACATATATTATCGGATTATATTTTTTTACAAATACTTTTAAACCATTTATATGGTCTGTATGAGTATGTGTTATAAATACAGCATCTATATCTTTTCCTTTTTTTTCAACAGTATTTAACTCTTTCTCTATGTAAGCACAAGTCATTCCCACATCTATTAGAAAAGAATTGTTTTTTGTTTCAATAAAACAACAATTCCCTTTACTTCCACTTGCTAATAAACTAATCTTCATGTTTTTTTTCACTTTTTAACATACTTACAAATGTACTTGTATTACGTTTGAAAATTAAATCTATTGTGGCAGTTGGGCCATTACGATGCTTAGCTATAATAAATTCGCTTTTACTTGTATTTTCATCAATTGATACTTCTTTTGTATAGTAATCATCACGATACAAGAATGCGACTATATCTGCATCTTGCTCTATTGATCCAGACTCTCTTAAATCACTTAATAAAGGTCGTTTATCTTCTCTTCCTTCAACAGTACGAGATAATTGTGCTAAAGCCACTACTGGTATCTCTAATTCCATAGCTAGTGTCTTTAAAGAACGAGATATTTCAGATACTTCCTGTTGCCTATTTCCTGCATATTTTGCGGATCCTGTGATTAATTGTAAGTAGTCAATAATCACTACCCCTAATCCACCTTCAGAGCTTGCTAAACGGCGACATTTAGCTCTTATTTCGCCTATTGTCATGCCAGGAGTATCATCAATAAATATCTTTGTTTCTGCAAGACGGCTTATGGCTTCATTAACTCTTTTCCAATCATCGTGTTCAAGTCTTCCATTTTTTAATTTATAACCATCTATTTGACCAGCAGAAGAAAGCATACGCATTGCTAGTTGTTCTGCACCCATTTCCATGTTAAAAAGGGCTACTGGTTTCTTATTTTGAATAGCTATATTAGTTGCTAAATTAACAGCAAAAGCTGTTTTTCCCATGGCGGGACGTGCAGCTATAATGATTAATTCATTTCCATGCAATCCAGAAGTTATTTTATCTAAATCATAAAATCCTGTTACTAATCCAGTAATTTCATTCTTTGTTTGAGCCAATTTTTCCAAATCAGCTTGTGTTTTAAATAATACATCTTGAATACTTCTAAACTCAGTTCCTTTTCGTGTCTTTACGACATTAAGTATTTTTTTCTCAGCGTTATCAAGAATATCATTAACATCTTCTGCTTGATTATATCCGCTACTTACAATATCAGTAGCTTCATTAATTAATCGCCTTAAAACAGCCTTTTCCTCAACAATTCTTATATATTCATCAATGTTAGCTGCGCTTGGTACGATATTTACTATTTCAGTTACATATTCTATGTCTCCTACTTGTTTCAACCATTTTCTATTATCTAACTCAGCTGTTACAGTTGTTAAATCTATACTTGTACCTTTTTCTGATAGAAAATCAATAACTTCAAATATTTTAGCATTACTATCAGAATAAAATGATTCTTTAGTTAAAGACTCCAATGCCTTTTGTAATGCATATTTTGACAAGAACATTGATCCTAAAACAGATTGTTCTGCCTCTAAATTATGTGGCATATTTCTTTCTTGCATAATATCACCTACTTCGTTAATTCTACTTTTATTTGCGCTACTACTTCTTTATGTAACTCTATTTTTACATTATGGAAACCTAGAGAAGTTAAAGGATTATCCAATTTTATTTTTTTCTTATCTATATCAAATCCTTGCTTTTTTAATTCTTCAGCAATTGATTTTGTACTTACACTACCAAATACACGATCACCAGCCCCGGTTTTTACCTTAAATCTAAATTTTGCTTTTTCTAAAGTTTTCTTTAAGTCTTCACAATTTTTAATGTTTAACTTTTCCTCTAATCGTTTTTCTTCATTTTCAGCGTTTAATCTTTTAACACCTGTCTCTGTTGCTAATACTGCATACCCATTTTTTATTAAGAAATTTTTACCATATCCGTCTGCAACATCCTTTATTTCACCCTTTTTACCTTGTTTTTTTACATCTTTAAGAAATATAACTTTCATATATACCTCCTCTTAATCACATTTATTATACTATAAAATAAGTAAATTGTCCTTAAAAATAATAAAAGAACGCTACTTTTCGTTCTTCCTTATTTTCTCAGCTAATAATTTTATTTTTTTCATTCTATGATTTACACCTGATTTTGTAAGTGGTTTGCCGGTTTCTAAAGATATAATCTCACTTAATTCAAGTAGTGATGCATCAGGATATTTTAAACGATACTTAGCTACTATTTGTTCTTTTTCGTCAAGTAAATCTAAACTTCCTATATCTACTATTGTTTTTATATCATTTATTTGACTATTTGCAACACTAATTATTTTATCGACATTAGCTTGCTCACAATTATTTAATCTATTTGTCATATTCTTATGATCTCGATATATTCTTATATCTTCATAATAAAGTAGACTTTTAGTAGCATTTATAATTCTTAAAAAATCGCCTATTTTTTCAGCCTCTTTTATATAAACCATATATTTTGTTTCTCTTTTTATAATTTTACTGTTTAAATTAAATTTGTTTAACAAGTTTTTTAAAAATTCTGAATATTTTTCATTATTTACTAAAAATTCTAAGTGATACCTTGATTTTTTAGGATCATTTATACTCCCTGTTATTAAAAATACCCCCGTAAGATACTTTCTTAATAATGAATCATCATCTATAATATAATCTGCAGGAATAGATAATATTTTATTGTTTTTTTCTATACCTAAATCTGATAATATATCATCAAATTTATTATATATTTCGAGTATGTATATGTAATTTTTTTTATAATTATAGCCCCGTCTAACTATAATTTTTGGAGTAACTTGATATATATCTTTTACTAAAGAAAAAATATATCTAATAACAGAATTGTTTTCAGAAATAATTCTTATACAATTATCTGTTATAATGGAATTATGAATAATTGCAGATAGTTCAGATATCTTTTCTGTTCCAAGTACTTCTAATCCTATTATTTCTTGCTTCACTTCTTGTGTAAAAGACATATGTTAACCTCCTTTATAATAAATATGAAAAAATTTGACTTGATACTTTAATCGCATCATGACGTAAAAAGCCACCTTCGATGCTTACAAAATTATCGTCGATTATTTTTACTTTTAATTTTTTTATTTCATCACGATCTATTTTTACAGGATCTTTTTGTTCAAGGGTGTAATAACGTCGTGCTAGTGTTTTGCTAATATACCCATTATTTGCAACAACAACACTAATTTTTTTATTTCCTAAGTATTTATTTAATGCTTTAATATGATCACTAACCGTATATCTATCTGTTTCGCCTGGTTGAGTCATCATATTACATACGTATAAAACTTTAGCATTACTACCATCTATGGCATCTTTAATTTCCTTACATAATAAATTAGGAATCACACTAGTATATAAGCTTCCCATGCTTAAAATTATTAAATCTGCTTTTTCTATAGCCACTAATGTTTCTTTATTTACTTCTGTTTTATCTTTAAACCAAACTTCTTCAATTGGACTTGGATATTCAGTTATTTTATGTTCTCCTTCAACTATTTTACCATCTGACATTCTAGCAACTAAAGTATTATTACTTTCTTCAGTAAGTGGTAAAACTTTACCCTTTAAATTTAATATGTTACTCAAAGATTCAATTCCGTTAGATACAGAGCCAGTTATTTCACTCATAGCAACTAATAAAAGATTCCCTACAGTGTGACCATTAAATGACCCATTCGTTTTAAAACGATAGTTTAACATTTTTTCAAATAATGATTCTGTTTCAGAAAGTGATGCCAAAACTTTTCTTATATCTCCAAGTGCCGGAGTATTAAATTCTTTTCTTATTTTTCCTGTACTCTTACCATCATCACAAACTGAAACAATTGCGGTTATATCGAGCGGAAATTCTTTTAACCCCCTAAGAAGTGAAGACATTCCCGTTCCACCACCTAGTATAACAACTTTCTTTTTCATGTTATCTTCTTTCTAATAAGTATTTTCTTACTGAATTAGCAGCTATTGCTCCATCACTTGCTGCCGTTATAATTTGATATAAGTCTTTTTTTATTATATCACCACAAGCAAAGATTCCTTTTATATTTGTTTCCATATGATTATTAACAATAATATATCCATTTTCTGTCTCTAAATTTAGATTTTTTAAAAAGCTAATATCTGGAATGCTTCCAATAGCAACAAACAAACCATCCACATCTATTTTTTTATTATCATTTAGAACTATTCCTGATAATGTTTGATTTTTTTCTAATAGTGTAGTAACAACACTATCAGTAATAATAGTAATATTTTCTTTATTTTTTACTTTTTCTAATAATATATTATCTGCTTTAGGAAAAAGGTTAGTTCTATTAATTAAGTAAACTTTGGAACAAATATTACTAAGATATAACGCTTCTTCCATAGCTGTATTTCCAGCACCAACAATAGCAACATCTCTATTTTTATAAAAATTACCATCACAAGTAGCGCAATAGCTTATTCCATGTCCCGTTAATTCATTTTCAAGAGAAATACCTAATTTTCTTTCTATTTTTCCGGTCGCTACTACTATAGCTTTAGCTTTATACTTTTCTTTATTTGTTATTATTTCTTTTATTTCATAATTTTCATTAATATCTAATACATTTCTATAGATAATTGGAACATCTAAATTTTTTAACTGATTTTCAATTGTTAAAGAAAATGTTGGCCCATCTATTTTTTGAAAGCCGGGATAATTTTCAATTGTATTAGTTTTATTAATTTGTCCACCAACATAATTTTTTTCTATTATAGCAACATCTATTCCTGCTCTTTTTAAATAAAGCGCTGAAGTCATTCCTGCTACTCCAGCTCCTATAATTATACAATCAAAATCTAATTTCATTTATATCACCTGTTTTGTTATATTGATTTTCTAACTTTGACCCTTTTCCTTTTACAATAAAGATTATAATTCCTATTAAAACCATAATAACCGAAACAATTTGAGCCTGTCTTAAACTACCTAACATCAAACTATCTGTTCTCATTCCTTCAATTATAAATCTCCCTATTCCATACCATATCAAATATATTGCAGTTGGTTGGCCTATTTTAATATATTTTATTCTTCTTATTATTAGCAAAATTATAAATCCTACAAAACACCATATTGATTCATAGAAGAATGTTGGTAAATAATAGTTTCCTTCAATATACATACCATTAATAATAAATTCTGGTAAATGTAGTTGCTGTAAGTGTTCTAATGTTGTAATTCCACCATGAGCTTCTCCGTTAAAGAAATTTCCCCATCTGCCAATTGCTTGACCTATTATTACACCCACTACTATCATATCTAAAACTCGATAAGTATTTACTTTATATTTTTTAGTATAAAAAATTATCCATAATAAACCAAATAGCATTCCACCATGAATTGCTAAACCGCCTTCCCAAATCATAACTATTTCTGATAGATGTGTTGAGTAATATGCCCAGTTAAATGCTACATAATAAAGACGTGCACCTAGTATTGATATTGGTACAGCAAAGAAAAATAAATTAATAATAAAATCTTCAGATATACCAAATCTTTTTGACTCATTTAGTATTAGATATCCTCCTATTAGTAATCCTAAAAAAATCATTACTGAGTACCAATAAATTTTTATAATTCCTAAATCTAACAATATTGGATTCATAAATTACCTCTTTCTAAGTATATTTTCTACTACTGAGTCTATAAAAATATTCATAATTGATATAAATATGGCTACTATAAAACTCATAAGTAATCCACCCATGTTGAAATGTGATCCTAATATAAATGAAACTATATTAAGAATTAAAACATTTACAAATGGATAAAATAACCCTAACGTTACACTTGTTATTGGTAATGTTAATAATACTAATAAAGGTTTTACCGTTTCATTTAACAAGGATGTTATTATGGCAGCTAAAAGAGCCCATAACCCAAACATAGAATTATCTATTTGAACAGTTTTGGGAAATATTATCGATGCAATTATAAGTACAATAGCGTACCCAATCATATGAGCTAACCAATCTATAAAATAATTACGTTTTTTATTTTTACTATCTTCTTCTATAACTGTTATTTTCATTCTATCACCACTATCATTATACCACGTATATTAATAAATATAAATTATTTGTTTTATTTATTACTTTGTAATTCAAAAAGTATATCCCTTAATTCCATAGCCTTTTCAAAATCCAGATTTGCAGCAGCTTCTCTCATTTGAGATTCTAGTTCATTCATTAAATTCATTTTTTCTTTAGAGCTCAACTTTTTATTTTTTTCTGGTTTTGTCTCTGCTATATTACTAATTACATCTCTTATTTCTTTATTTATTGTAGTTGGAACAATATTGTGTTCTTTATTATATTTTTCTTGAATTGTTCGTCTTCTTTCGGTCTCTTTGATTGCTATCTTCATAGAATCACTAATCTCATCAGCATACATGATTACACGACCATTAGCATTACGAGCTGCACGTCCAATTGTTTGAATTAGACTTCGATCACTACGTAAAAAACCTTGCTTATCAGCATCCATTATTGCCACTAAACTTACCTCTGGAATATCTAGTCCTTCTCTAAGCAAGTTAATACCAACTAAAACATCATATTTACCACATCTCAAATCATGAATTATTTGCAATCTCTCTAATGTTTTAATTTCACTATGTAGATAAGCCACTTTTATATCTAGGCTTTTTAAATAATTTGTTAATTCTTCAGCCATTCTTATCGTTAGTGTGGTGATTAAAACTCTAAAACCTTGGTTTCTTTCTTTGTGTATTTGTTCCACTAAATCATCTATTTGATTTTTTGTCGGTTTTACCTCTATTTCTGGGTCTAATAATCCTGTTGGACGAATGATTTGTTCTACTACCTTATTATCAACTTTTTCTAATTCATATTCTCCTGGGGTTGCAGAAATATAAATAGCTTGATCTAATTTTTTTTCAAATTCGTCAAATTTTAAAGGCCTATTATCTAGTGCACTTGGTAATCTAAATCCATAATCAACTAAAACTTGTTTTCTTGCTCTATCGCCATTATACATTCCTCTAATTTGCGGGATTGTGACGTGGGATTCATCTACAATGAGAAGATAATCATCACCAAAGAAGTCCATTAATGTTACCGGGGTTGATCCTGCTTCTTTTAAAGCAAGATGTCTAGAATAATTTTCTACACCACGGCAAAATCCTGTTTCTCCTAACATTTCTATATCATAGTTAGTTCTTTCTTTTAAACGTTGATACTCTAATAATTTGTTATTTTTTAAAAAATAATCAAGTCTATCATTTAATTCTTTTTTTATGTTTTCAAGAGCTTTAACTAATTTTTTTTCGCTTGTGACAAAGTGACTAGCAGGAAATAAAGTACAATTTTTTTTACTTTTAATAACTGCCCCTGTTAAGGTGTCAAATTCAGAAATTTTCTCTACTTCATCTCCAAAAAAATCTACTCTTATTGCTCTACCGTGTTGTCCTATAGGAACTATTTCTAAAATATCGCCTCTAACTCTAAAACTTCCTCTTTTTAAATCTAAATTATTTCTTTCATATAGCATTTCTACTAACTTTTCTAGTACCTCATCGCGATTTACTTCTTGACCTACAGTTAATGTTAATGTTTTATTTCTATATTCTTCAATTTCACCTATTCCATAAATACAAGATACAGACGCAACTACGATAACATCTCTATTATTTAACAAGGCAGCTGTAGTTGCATGTCTAAGTTCATCTATTTCATCATTAATTGAAGCATCTTTTTCAATATATGTATCTGTTTTAGCAACATATGCTTCTGGTTGATAATAATCATAATAAGAAACAAAAAACTCAACATGATTATTAGGAAATAATTCTTTAAATTCCGCATATAGTTGTCCTGCTAAAGTTTTATTATGCGCTAAAACTAAAGTTGGTTTGTTAACTTCTTTTATTACATTTGCTATAGTAAATGTTTTACCAGTTCCTGTTGCTCCTAATAAAACCTGACTTTTTTTACCTTCATTTATTCCAGTTACTAGTTCTTTTATAGCCTTCGGTTGATCACCACTAGGACTATATTTACTTACTAAATCAAACATATTATCACCTCTGTTATTTCATTCAGTTTATATTTACTTTAAATTTTTTGTTTATTATTTTATATAATCCATTTTTTATTATAATTCTCTCTTACAATAATATTATTACGTGTCATTTTTACAATATATTGATAATTTATTCTTTAATATTAATATCAATTCAATATTCAAAATGGTGTTTTTTTCTATCAAAATATTTATAACATATATTTTAAAAGTTGACAACAAATTTCAAGTATAACTTCAATTTTCTTTTGAATTATTAATAAAAAAAGAAACAGTAGCGTTTCCTTTAAATTGTTTCTATTTTCATTAAATTTGTTGGCACTGAATCACTATTTGGATTATTTGCTTTAAATCCACCGGTGATGATAATATTATCTCCTGGATTTAAATTTATAAATTGTTTTGATTCTTCTACAGCTTTAGAAAACATTTCATCCATTGTATCATAATATCCAACAACCTTAGTATATACGCCATAATTAGCTTGAAGAGTATATGCTATTTCTTTACTTGAAACAAGAGCTAATATAGGAGCGTCCGGTTCTAAATTAGATATTAATTTAGCAGATAATCCTGAAAAAGTTGGTACTACTATTAATTTAGCACTAATACTATTTGCTGCTTCTACTATACCTTTAACTACAGCATCAGTAGGTGTTGCAGATGTTGATTTTGCAAATATATTCTTATAAATTATTGATTTTTCAATATGTTCACAAACCTCAGCCATACATTTTACTGCTTCTACTGGGTATTTTCCAGTTGTAGTTTCTCCAGATAACATCACAGCATCTGTGCCATTATATACCGCATTAGCTATATCAGTAACTTCAGCCCTAGTTGGACGTGGATTATGTTTCATACTTTCTAACATTTCTGTTGCAACGATACAGATTATATTATGATCGCGACAAGTACTTGCTATGTTCTTTTGGTATATTGGTAATTCATACATTGATACTTCTACACCTAAATCTCCACGTGCAACCATTATTCCATCAGAAACTTCTGCTATACCTTCCAAATTATCTAATCCTGTTTTACTTTCTATTTTAGATATAATTTTAATATCTTTTCTACCTTCATTTTCTAATATTTTTCTTACTTCTTCTACCTCACTTGCTTCTGATACAAATGATAAAGCTAAAAAGTTACCATCATGATGACAGGCATAAACAATATCATCATAATCTGTCTGGGAAATAAAAGGCATGTTTAATTTAACGCCAGGAACAGATAGACTTTTTTTAGAATATAAAATTCCTCCATTAATAATTTTACATGTCAATCCATCTACATTTTTATCTATTACTTGTATTTTCATTAATCCATTTTCTAAAAGAATTATATTTCCTATATCTATAGAATCTAAAGCATCTGGGTGGTTAACAGAAAATGCATCTTGATTACCAATAATATTATCTTTAACAACACGGATTGTATTGCCTGGAATTAAATTTATTCCTGTTTCAATCACTTCTCCACTTCTAAATTCTGGACCTTTTGTATCATATAATATAGCAACGTCTTTATTTAAAGATTTTCTTACCTCTTTAACTACTTTTACCACTTGTTCTCTTTCTTCGATTGTTGCATGTGAAAAGTTTATTCTTGCGATGTTTGCTCCTGCTAAAACCATTTCTTTAAATGTTTCAAAATTGCTAGAAGCAGGGCCAATGCTAGTTACTATTTTTGTTTTTTTCATATATACCTCCTTCAAATGAACTAATTAAGTATACGATATTTTTATCGCAAATGCAAATAATTTTTGGAAAAAAAGAAGTATTTCTACTTCTTATGAACTTTAAATACAACTTGATACATATCTTCTAAATCAAATTCTTCTGTATCTACTATAAAACCATATTTTTCAATAGTTTTTTCGCATTCTCTAAATGTATCAATAACCATCTTAAGATTTCTTGTTTCTACTTCAGAATTTGAAGATACTACAGGGTTACTTATTGTACTATTTTTTGAATCTGCATTAAAAATGGAATCATCAAATTTAGGAATGCCAAAGTTTGGAGATATGGTAAAATCTTTGTTGCTTGGTTCCTCGTTTGGTACTAAAGTGTTATTAAATTCATAATCGGTTGGATTTATATCTTTTGTAGTATTTTCAGGTTCAAAAGGAGCAGTAAAAAAATTACTTTGTTTTTGTTCTGAAATTTTATCCGAGTTATTTGGTTTTAATAAATCACTAAATCTAGGAAGTTCTTCTTTTTTCTCTGATTCTATATTTAAAAAAGGATTTATTATTGAATCTTTGTCTGATTGTGGTAAATCTTTTGATGGTTCAATAATAGGATTGCTCGGAATATTTAAATTTGATAGTACTTCTTCTGATGAATCCGCCGGGATAATAATTGGTTCATCAAAATTTAAAACCTCAACATCATTTTGTATATTCTTTTCTTCTTTTATTCCAGTCAACATTTTATTTATTTCCTCATCTGTTTTTCTAACAGTTAATCTTTCTGTTATTATTTTATTTAATAATTTTACTTGATCTTCTTTATTTGATAATTTTAATAAAGAACGTGCATGTCTTTCTGATATTTTTCCATTTAATAATGCCTCTTGAACATCTTCATCTAGATTTAATAATCTTAATTTATTTGCTATAGCAGATTGACTTTTTCCAATTTTTTCTGCTAAATTTTCTTGATTTAAATATCCCATATCTAGAATTTTTTTATAAGATATAGCTTCTTCTATTGGTGTTAAATCTTGGCGTTGAACATTTTCAATTAATGCTACTTCAGCACTTTCTTTATCGTTTAAATTTATAATAATTGCAGGTATTGTAGGAATACCAGCTAAAGTTGTTGCTTTAAATCTTCTCTCGCCAGCTATAATTTCATACCTGTCTCCAACCGGTCTTACAACAATTGGTTGTATTACTCCATGCTCTTTTATTGATTCAGATAATTCATTAATTGCTTCTTCACTAAATTTTATTCTTGGTTGAAATCTATTAGGTAAAACATCTTCTAAAGGAAGTTCTACCACTTTTCTATTATTATCCATAATAATTCCCCTTCCTTATTCTCTTATATTAATATAATACTATAGTTTGGGAAATATTTCAATAGTTTTTGGGAAATAAAAAAATAAACCTATAAAGGCTTATTTTTTATTTCTTTTGGATTACGGGGATATCGTTTTGATGTTGGTTTTTGTTTTGTTATTAATAATAAAGTACGATTGCTGTCTTCTTTTGGTAGTAAAAATTCATCACTTTTTAACAACATTCCATCTATCTTTTTTAGAGAATTATCTAATAAATTTATTTCCCGGGAAATATTTCCTTTCATAGGTATAAAATATTTCCCAACTTTTACCAATGGTAAACAATACTCTATCAAAATATTTATTGGCGCTACTGCACGGGCTGTTACAACATCATATTTTTCACGGTTATTTTTAGCAAAATCTTCTGCTCTGTCATGAACTAATTCTATATCTTTTAAATCTAACTGTTTTACCACTTCGTTTAAAAATGTTATACGTTTTTGTAATGAATCAACCAAAGTTATCTTTAAATCAGGATAAACTATCTTTAAAACCATTCCTGGAAATCCTGCACCACTCCCTATATCACATAGTGTTCTTTCTTTTTTTAAATCTATTATTCTAGCAATTGTTAGACTATCGTAAAAATGTTTCAAATATACTTCTTTTTCTTCGGTTATTCCAGTTAAATTCATAAATTTATTCCATTCAACTAAAAGCTGATAATATTTATTTAGTTGTTCTAATTGTCTGTCTGTAAGTTGAATATTTAAATTTTTTAAAGCTTCTATAAATTCAGTTTTATCCACGATTGTACTCCTTTTTTAAATAAACCATTAAAATTGAAATATCTGCAGGATTTACTCCGCTTATTCTTAATGCTTGAGCTATTGTTGTAGGTCTTACTTCTTTTAGTTTTTGCTTTGCTTCACTTGCTATATTATGTATTGCATCATAATCAATATCTTCTGGTATTTTTTTATTTTCTAAATTATTTAACTTTTCTGCTTCTTTTAGAGCTTTGTTTATATATCCCTCATATTTTATTTCTATTTCAACTTCTTCTATTATTTCTTCATTAAAGTTAATATCTAAATATTTTTTTACAATATTCATATCTATTTCAGGACGCTTTAATAAATTATAAAAAGTTATTCCATCTTTTAAGATTGCCGAATTGATGGATGCTAGAAATTCATTTACTTCAACTTTAGGATTTAATTTATTATTTCTTAGTATTTCTTTTAATTCTTCTATTTTTTCTTTTTTGTTTAAGAATTTTTGGTATCTGTTTTCGTCTATTAAACCTACATTATGACCAATTTCTCTTAATCTTAAATCAGCATTGTCATTTCTTAATAATAAACGATATTCTGCTCTTGAAGTTAATAAACGATAAGGATCTCTTACTCCCTTTGTTACTAAATCATCAATTAAAACACCAATATATGCTTCATTTCTCTTTAATATTAGCGGTTCTTTTCCTTCTAATTTTAAAGAAGCATTTATTCCAGCAATTAATCCTTGACATGCAGCTTCTTCATAACCACTAGTTCCATTTATTTGACCAGCTGTGTAAAGTCCATCTATTAATTTGGTTTCTAGAGATTGTTTTAATTGTGTAGGATATATTGCATCATATTCAATTGCATAGGCATATTTTAGTATTTTAGCATTCTCTAACCCTGGTAAACTATGAACCATTAATTCTTGAACATCATGAGGCATACTTGTTGAAAACCCTTGTAAATATATATCGTCATAGTATAAACTTTCCGGTTCTAAAAACAATTGATGTTTTTCTTTATCAGCAAATCTTACAACTTTATCTTCAATAGAAGGACAATATCTTGGACCTACACCTTTTATATCATCTAATCCCCCATACATACTAGCTTTGTGAAGATTATCTCTGATAATTTTATGTGTTTCAGGTGTTGTATAAATTAAATGACATGATATTTGATCTTCTATTTTATATTGCGGTTTTCTATCAAAACTAAATGATAATAATTTATTGTCACCTTTTTCTTCTCTAGTTTTTGTAAAATCAATTGTATTCTTATCTATTCTTTGTGGCGTTCCTGTTTTTAACCTTATTATTTTAAAACCTAATTTTGCTAAATTATCACTTAAGTGCATACTTGGTCTTTCACCATGAGGTCCCTGTCTTGTTCTTGTATCTCCAACTAAAATATCTGCTTTTAAGTATGTTCCTGTTGTCAAAACTACTGCTTGAGCATAAATTTTTTCTCCTGTTTCTAAAACAACACCTTTTATTTTGTTATTCTCAACGATTAAATCTTCCACTAAAGACTCTTTAATCTCTAAATTTTTGGTTGATGATAATGTTTTTAACATTTCTTTAGGATATGTTACTTTATCCCCTTGAGCACGCAAAGCCTGTACTGCTGGCCCTTTTCCGCTATTTAACATTTTGATTTGAATTTGACCTTTATCTGCATTTACACCCATTTCTCCACCTAAAGCATCAATTTCTCTTACAACAATCCCTTTGGCACTACCACCTATTGATGGGTTGCATGGCATATCCGCAATATTTTTAATATTTCCTGTTATTAATAATGTTTTATGACCTTTTCTAGCACTTGCTAAAGATGCTTCACAACCAGCATGGCCACCACCAACAACAATTATTTCATATTCCATAGTTTCACCTACTTTCCTAAACAAAATTGACTAAATAATTGGTCTATTAACTCTTCCTCATATGTTTCACCAATTATTTCGCCTAATATATTCCAACTATCTTTAATATCTATTTCTACCATATCTATTGGATAATTATCATCTATACCTTTATCAGCACTTTTTAAAGATTGCATAGCCTGCTTTAACAAAGAAATGCTTCTAGCACTACTTAAATAAGATAAATCTTCTGTTTCTATTTTTTCTAAATTATAAAGTTCTTTTATTTTATTTTTTAATTCATCTATACCTATATTTTCTTTTGCACTTATATATACACATCCATTATCACTTAAGTTTAATTTTTTAGTTAAATCACATTTATTAATAACAATTATATGATTTTTATTTTTTAACTGTTCTATTATCTTTTTATCTTCTGAAGTTATATCTTCATTATTATTTAATAAAAACAACACTAAATCAGCTTTATCTATTAAACTTAAACTTTTTTCTACACCTATTTTTTCAACAACATCTTCTGTTTTTCTAATTCCAGCCGTATCTATTATATTTAAAATAATTCCATCTAAATTTATTTTTCCTTCAACTATATCTCTCGTTGTTCCTTCTATGTCCGTTACTATTGCTTTATCTTCCTCTAATAATCTATTTAATAAACTACTTTTTCCTACGTTTGGACGACCAAGAATTAAGACATCTATGCCTTCCTTTATGATTTTAGTATTTTCACTATGATTTATTATCTCTTTTAATCTCTTTATTATATCAGTTATTTTAGGTTTTATTATTTGTGTAGATAATACAGCTATATCGTCATATTCTGGATAATCAATATTAACTTCTATATTAGCAAGAATTTCAACTATTTCTTTTCGTAATTCTTTAATAAGCTCAGAAGAAGTTCCACTTAGCTGATTTATTGCTAAATTTCTAGCTTTTTCCGTTTTAGAATTAATTAAATCCATTACTCCTTCTGCTTCTATTAAATCTATTCTACCATTTAAAAAGGCTCTTTTAGTAAATTCACCAGGTTCAGCTAAACGACATCCATTATTTAAAAGTAATTCTAATACTTTATTGGTTGTAGATATTCCACCATGACAATTTATTTCTACTGTATCTTCTGTTGTAAAGCTTTTTGGTGATTTCATAATAGATATCAAAACTTCATCTATTATTTTACCATTTTCTACTATATGTCCATAAGTTATAGTGTGGGTTTGTTGTTTTTCCAAATCTTTACCTTTAAAAATACTATTTACTATTTTTATTGATTCTGAACCACTTACTCTAATAATTGATATTGCACCTACACCTAATGATGTGGCGATTGCAGCTATAGTATCTTCCATAATAATCTCTCCTTTGCTAGATATATTTTAGTATTAAATAGTATTTTAGTCAATAAAAAAATAAAGGGTTTTATTCCCCTTTATAACTTATTACTACATATCTGTTTGGATTTTCTCCAAAACTTTCAGATTTTAGATTTTCAAACTTTGATACTACATTATGGACACATCTACGGTCATAAGAATTCATCGGATCTAATTTTACATCGACATGCGATTTCAAAACATCCTTTGCTATTTTTTTAATTTCATATTCTAAATTTTTTTGTTTTTTTGCTTTATAATTTGAAGCATCAAGATTTACTTTAATATTAAAACCTGTTTTATTATTAAGCGTATTTTTTATTAATACTTGAAGAGATGTTAAAATTCTTCCTTCTTTACCTATTATAATAGCATTATTATTTGATACTAAAATAATATATAAGATATCTTCTTTAAATCTAACTTCACTTTTTATTTCAACACCAAATTTATTACTTAATTCTTCTACATAATTCTTAACAAAAGCAATAATATCTTCTTTTTTAGCTACTTCATATATATATTTTTTTGCTTTAAATAATGTTCCTTCTTCTTCTTTTATTTTAATAAATAAATCTTCTTTAGATGTGTTTAATTCTGATAAAATTTTATTTTCTATTTCTTCTTTATTTTTTCCTTCATATTTATATAACATTTGCATTCTTCTTGCTCCTTTTAACTAACAAATTTTGTAGTATTGTAAATCCACTATTGAATATCCAATACAATGCAATTCCAGTTGAAATAGTAAATGATGCGATTGAAATAAATATAATTGAAATATTACTCATCATTTTCATTTGTTTTTCTTGATCACTACTCATTGATGCAGTAGAATTCAATTTAAATGAATAATATGTTGTTGCAATAACTAAGATTATAAATATTATATAATAAAATTTACCATTACTCATTGCTGTTAAAGGACTTGTACCTAATTGGAATCCTAATAAATTTTCTTCAAACAATGCTGGTATTCTATTCATTGCTTCATAAAATGCAAAGAACAAAGGAATCTGAATGAATGAGAATAAGCATCCAGATAATGGATTTATACCATTTTTTTTGTATATCATCATCATCTCTTGAGATTTTTGAATTTGTGCTTCATTATCTTGTCTATTTTTATATTTTTTTTCTAACTTATCTAACTCAGGTTTAGCTTTTTTCATATTTTCTGATTGTAAAGCTGTTTTTTTAGTTATAGGATATAAAATCATTCTTATTAATAAAGTTACAATTATAACTGACAACCCATAATTTTTAACAAGATTTCCTATTTTTATTATTATCCAGGCTAAAGGTTTTACAAATATAGTTGTCCATATTCCTTCATATCCCCCAGATGCTACGCTAAAATTTTTACAATCTACTAAAGAATCAACGTCTACATTATTTTCTCTATATAATTTTAATGTATTTTCATCTGTTGGTTTACATAATATATTTTCTACTAGATTTTGACCTGTTAACGTATTTTGAACTACTTTTTTATCATTATTTTTAAGTATTTTAGTGCAACCTGTTAGTGTTAAAGCAACAGTAAAAAGTAAAACAAATATTTTTAATTTATTTTTTTTCATTACATTTCTCCTTAATTATATTTACTTTTTTAAAAGCTTCTATTAAATCGTTTTCTTTTTCTGAAAAAGATTTTTCTAATAAACCTTTCCTTACTATTATAATACAATTAATTCCGTTTTCATAGTTATTTTTATCAATTATAGTTTTTAACTGCCTTTTTATTTTATTTCTAGTAACGGCATTACCTATTTTTTTTCCAACTGATAATCCAAAATGATAAGTAGAATCTTCAATTTTTTCTACATATATTATATAATCTTTATATTTATATGATTTATTTTTTTTTATTATTCTATCAAAATCTATACTTTTTTTTAATATATTCTTTTTTTTCATATAGCACCTTCTTTAAACTAAAGGCCACTGTTTTGCAGTGACCTTATATATTAGCGTGATAAAACTTTACGACCTTTTCTTCTTCTTGAATTGATCATTTTAGTTTTCATACGAGCTAAAAAACCCATTTTTTTACTTCTTTTTCTATTATTTGGTTGAAATGTTCTTTTCATAGTCCACCTCCTAAAGCCTATATTTCATCGCTTTAACCATTATATAGATAAATTATAAATTTGTCAAATGTTTTTTATCATTATAAATATATTTTTTCCACATATTATTTTTTCTTAATTTATAATATCAAATGTTATTTTCCACAGTGTATGTGGAAAACTTACCAACATATGATTTTCTATGTTAATTAATTTTCCACAAAGGGTGTTAATAATATAATTATTCTTTTAAAAATAATGTCGTTTGGTGTGGAAAATTGTGTTAATTTGTCGAATTTTAATATTTTTCCACAGTTTATATTGGTTTTTATTTTTTTTTGGTGTAAAATAATGTTAACAATTGTTAAAGTGAGGTGAGTTTGTGGATATTAATACTATTTGGAACCTTTTTTTAGAAAAAATAAAAGGGGAACTTGATCCTATACTTTATGAAACGTGGTTTATGGATACTAAATTAATAGAATTAAATAATAATACTGCTAAAATATTAGTACCCATGCAGGTACATAAAAAACACCTTAAAGAAAATTACAATAATCTCATAGAAGAAATTTTTACTGAAATTACTGGTAGTAATTTCAAATTTGAATATGTATTAGAAGAAGAAATTATAAAAAATGTTACTATTGATGTGGATAAAGTAGGGGTTCCATCTAATAATTTATTTGAATCTAATCTTGACCCTAAATACACATTTGATAATTTTATTGTGGGAAATAGTAATAAATTTGCTAAAGCTACATCTTTGGCAGTTGCAGAACAGCCTGGCTTTATGTATAATCCTTTATTTATATATGGAAATAGTGGCTTAGGTAAAACTCATTTAATGCATGCTATCGGAAATTACATTGTTAAAAATAGTAATAAAAAAGTATTATATGTAACTAGTGAAAAATTTGTTGATGATTTTTTAAATATATATAGGAAAAATAAAGATGAAAATAATTTTGATGCTATAAACGAATTTAAAAATAAGTATAGAAATGTTGATGTGTTAATGATTGATGACATTCAATACTTAGAAATAGCAAGTAAAACACAGCAAGAATTTTTTAATACTTTTAATGAATTACATTGTAATAATAAACAAATTATTATTTCTTCCGATAGATCACCAGATGATTTAAAAAAATTAGAAGAAAGACTTAGAACTAGATTTAACTGGGGTTTAACTATAGATATTTTACCACCAGATTTTAAATTAAGAATGGATATTATTGATAAAAAAATAGAAGCAAATGATGTATGCAATGATTTTCCTATTGAAGTTAAAGAATATATTGCTAGCAATTGTACTTCTGATATAAGAAAACTTGAAGGAGCTATTACAAGAGTTTTTGCTTATGCAACTATCATGAATGGGTCTGATATTACAATAGATTTAGCAACAGAAGCTTTAAAAGATTATTTTGTTAAAAGTATTATATCAAAAAATAAAATTGAACAAGTACAACAATTAATTGCCAATGCTTATAATATTTCTGTAGAAGATATAAAAAGTAAGAAAAGAATGGCAAGTATTTCTGTTCCTAGACAAATAGGTATGTATATATGTAGAACTTATCTTTCCGAATCTTTACCTAAAATAGGATTAGAATTTGGTGGAAAAGATCACACTACAGTAATGCATTCAGTAGATAAAATTAAAAAAGAGATTAAAACTAACAGTGATTTAGAAGAACAAATTAATAAAATAGTTAATCAAATAAAATAGTGGTGGAAAAATAATTTTAAATAACATTTTTTCCACAACATAAAACTTCTATTTACCTTTGAAAATAAAAGCTTAATGATAGTTTTATACATTTTACACACTAATAATAAGAATAACTATTATAAAAATAAAAATTATAGGGAGGTTTATTTATGAAATTAAAAATTAAACAAAATATATTAATGGAACATTTAAATTATGTTATTAAAGGAATATCAAATAAAAATTTAATACCTATATTAAACTGTATTAAATTTGAACTTACAAATGAAGGCTTATATTTATTAAGTACTGATAATGAAATATCAATTAAAACTTTTATTAAAAAAGAAAATATTGAAAAAATAGATACTTTAGGAGATATTGTTGTTTCTGGTAGATATATATATGATATTATAAAAAAATTACCAAATGAAATAATTGATATAGAAGAAGTAATGGATTCAAAAATATTTATTAATACAACTAATTCATCTTTTAATTTAAATTGTAATTTAGTTAGTGATTTTCCTCGATTAGAATTAGAAGAAAGTAAAACTCCAATAGTTTTAAATCAAAGGGTGTTTAAAAATATTATTAATCAAACTATTTTTGCTACTTCAACACAAGAATCTAGACCTGTATTAACAGGTATTAATTTAAAAATAGCAGATGATGTATTAGAATGTACAGCTACGGATTCATATAGATTAGCTAGTAAAAAAATAAAATTATCCACAGCAATTAGTGAAAAAATAAATATTATTATTCCGACACGTAATTTAAATGAATTATTAAAGTTACTTACTAATGATGAAGATGAAATTAAAATACATATATTTAATAATAAAATTATATTTATGTTTGATACAATTATATTTATGTCAAGACTTATTAATGGTACTTATCCAGATGCTTCAAAATTAATACCTAGTGAATTTACAACAACATTAACTGTTAATTTAAAAGATTTATATAATTCAATAGATAGAGCAGCATTATTAACTAATGAAGCTGATAAGAATACTGTTAAATTAAATATAGAAAAAGAACAAATTATATTAAAATCCAACATTCCTGAAATAGGTAATGTTGAAGAAAAATTGGATATTATAGATTATGATAATAATAATATTAAAATAGCGTTTAGTTCAAAGTTTATGATGGATGCTTTAAAAGTAATGGAATGTGAAACTGTTAAATTATTATTTAATGGAGAAGTAAAACCAATAATTATTAAAAATGCCGAAAATGATGATTTAATTCAATTAATATTACCAATAAGAACTTATTAAAAAGAGAGAAAAAATTGAAAAAAGTGCAATTTTTTCTTTTTTTTGACAAATTTCGACAAAAAATGACAAAAAATTAGAGTATAAGAAAGGAAATTTCCAATTTTTGTGGAAATTTATAAGTAGAGGGAGGTGAATTTATGTTAGAAAATTATGAAATAAATAGTGGTACACTAGCTGTTATGCCAATTGATGAATATACATCAAAAATTATTGAGTTAGATAATGAATATATTGTCAATAAACCTTGTTTTGAAATAATTGACGATAGTTGTAATTATTATGGTAGTACGTATCAAGGAAGATATGAAGGAACAAAAAATATGATAGGTATGAATTATAAATTACCAATAATAATAGAAGAAAGTAAAAATATAATCTTTTTTCCTACAACATCTCCAAGATTAATAAATTGTTCTTGGGTTTCATTAAATAATTTAAAGACTTATTTAAGAAATAATGAAGGTTCTGATATTATATTTAAAAATGACAGCATAGTTAATTTTAGTATTTCAATTTTTTCATTAGAAAGTCAAATTTTACGTGCATCAAGATTGGAATCAATTTTAAGAAATAGAAAAAATCAGTAATTATTAAAAAATAGGCAAAAAAGCCTATTTTTTTGCTTTTTATTATCAAATTTATGATATAATATATATGATGTATAGGAATATTAAAAATATACTTTTTTTCTTCTACAGCCTTAAAAATATCAAAAACAGGGGTGTTATATGTATTTAAGTAATATAAAATTACATAATTTTAGAAATTATGAAAAACTAGTTTTAGATTTTACTCCCGGTATTAATATTATCTATGGAAATAATGCTCAAGGAAAAACAAATTTATTAGAATCGATATATTATTTATCAGTAACTAAATCTCATCATTCTTTTTTGGATAATAATTTAATAAAGAATGGGGAAGATAGTTTATTTGTTGAAGGTATTATCAGAGATAATGATTTGAGTAATAAATATTCTATAGAATTAGTAAATCATAAGAAACTATTAAAAATAAATGATGATAAAATTAATAAAATTAGCGATTATATATCTAATATTAATACAATTTTCTTTTATCCCGATGATTTGAATTTAATAAAAGGTAACCCAGAAGTAAGAAGAAGATATTTGAATATTCAATTAAGTCAGTTATCAAGTATATATTTTAAAAATATAAGTGACTATAATAAACTATTGAAAATAAGAAATGATTATTTGAAAAAATATGTCGATAGAATTGATTTTGATGAAAATTATTTTGATATAATAACAGACCATTTAATCGATAAAAGTATATATATATATAAAATGCGAAAAAAATATATCTCAAAAATTAACCAATATAGTAAGCTTATAAGTAAAAAAATATATAATAATGATGATTATGAAATTGTATATAAAACTAATTTTGATCATTTAAATTTTAATGATGAAGATATTAAAACTAAAATAAAAGAGGAATATAAAAAGAATTTATATAGAGATAAAAAATATAAAATTACTTTATTAGGACCACAAAAAGATGATCTTGAATTTATATATGAAAGTAAAAATTTAAAATTGTATGGTTCGCAAGGACAACAAAGATTAGGTGTTTTGGTATTTAAATTATCTGAAATAAATATTTTTAATGATTTTAAACAGACAAAACCTATATTACTTTTAGATGATGTATTTAGTGAATTAGACAATAATAAAAAAAATAGTTTATTAAATTATATTAATAACGAAATTCAAACAATAATAACAACAACAGATTTATCAAATTTAGATGAAAATTTAATTAATAAATCCAATCTAATTAAGATAAATGGTGGAAAAATAGAAGAGGTGGAATAAAATGGAACAAAATAATCAACATTATGATGCATCTGATATTCAAGTATTAGAAGGATTAGAAGCAGTTAGAAAACGTCCTGGAATGTATATAGGAACAACAGATGTAAAGGGATTGCATCATTTAGTATGGGAAATAGTAGATAACTCTATAGATGAAGCTTTAGCAGGTTATTGTAATAATATTGAAATAATAATTAATAAAGATAATTCTATTACAGTTAAAGATAATGGTAGAGGTATTCCTGTTGGAGTACATCCTAAAACAGGCTTATCCACAGTAGAAACAGTTTATACAGTATTACACGCTGGAGGAAAATTTGGTGGAGGCGGATATAAAGTATCTGGAGGTCTTCATGGAGTAGGTGCTAGTGTTGTTAATGCTTTATCTAAATGGGTAACAGTAACAGTTTACAAGGATTCAAAAATATACGAGGCAAAGTTTGCTGATGGAGGAAAAATCGTTCAAAAATTAACCGTTATAGGTGATTGTGATCCAAATAGAACAGGAACAACAGTTTCATTTAAACCGGATCCAGAAATTTTTGATACTGATATATATGATTATGAGACATTAAAAACAAGAACTAGAGAATTAGCTTTTTTAAATAAAGGTTTAAAATTAACATTAAGAGATGATAGAGATGATGAAGATACAACTGGAGAGGTGTTCCATTATGAAGGTGGAATAAGTGAATATGTAAGATATTTAAATAGAAATAAAACACCAATTCATGAACAAATAATTCACTTAGAAGGTGAAGATGATGGTGTTATGTTTGAAGTAGCTATGCAATATAATTCTGGTTACACCGATAGTATTTATTCATTTGTTAATAATATTAATACTCACGATGGTGGTACCCATGAAGAAGGAGTTAGGAGAGCTTTAACTCGTATAATAAATAATTATGCAAGAAAAAATAATTTTTTAAAGGAAAAAGATGATTCTTTAACTGGTGATGATGTTAAAGAAGGTTTAACAATGATCGTTTCTTGTAAACATCCTAATCCACAATTTGAAGGACAAACAAAGGGAAGATTAGGAAATTCTGAAGTAAGAAAGCTTGCTGATAATGTTTTTTCTGCGGGGTTTGAAAGATTTTTAATGGAAAATCCAGATGAAGCCAAATTAATAATAGAAAAAACAATGACAGCAGCGCGTGCTAGAGTAGCAGCAAAAAAAGCAAGAGAATTAACAAGAAGAAAAAGTGATTTAGATGTTGTTAATTTTGGTGGAAAATTGGTTGATTGTAAGGATAAAGATCCTAAATTATGTGAAATATTTTTAGTCGAGGGAGATTCCGCAGGAGGATCTGCTATTAAAGGTAGAAACTCAATGACTCAAGCTATTTTACCTTTAAGAGGAAAAATACTTAATGTAGAAAAAGCTAGATTAGATAGAGCTTTATCAAATGAAGAAATAAGAACAATTATAACAGCTTTTGGCACAGGTATAGGAAATGAATTTGATTTAAGTAAGTTAAGATATCATAAAATAATAATAATGACCGATGCCGATGTTGATGGATCACATATTAGAGTATTATTATTAACATTATTTTATAGATTTTTTAGACCAATAGTAGAAGCGGGACATGTATATGCAGCTCAACCACCGTTATTTTGTATAAAACATGGAAAAACAATTAAATATGTTTTAAATGAAGAAGAAAGAGATTCTTATTTAGCTTCATTAAATCCTAATACAAAATATGATATAGCTCGTATGAAAGGTTTAGGAGAAATGGATGCAGAAGAATTGAATGAAACAACAATGGATATAAATACAAGAATATTAAGAAAAATAACTGTAGATGATTTAATAGCTGCAGATGAAGTATTCTCTAAATTAATGGGTGATGAAGTAGAACCAAGAAAAGAATTTATAGAAAATAATGCAGTATATGTAGAAAATTTGGATATATAGGAGGTGTAGTATATGGATCATAGTAGAGATAGATTAGAAGAAAATAATATAGTAGAAGAGGTAAAATCATCATTTTTAGAGTATTCTATGAGTGTAATAGTATCACGAGCTTTACCAGATTTACGTGACGGTTTAAAGCCAGTTCATCGTAGAATTTTATGGTCAATGTATGAATCTGGATACACACCAGACAAGCCTCATAAAAAATCAGCTCGTATAGTTGGAGATGTAATGGGAAAATATCATCCACATGGAGATTCTTCAATATACGAAGCAATGGTAAGAATGGCTCAAGATTTTAATTATCGTCATATGTTAGTGGATGGGCATGGTAATTTTGGTAATATCGAAGGATATGGTGCAGCTGCAATGCGTTATACAGAGTCTAGATTATCAAAAATATCATTGGAATTATTAAGAGATATTAATAAAGATACCGTTAATTTTATTCCAAACTTTGACGAATCAGAAAAAGAACCTTCAATATTACCATCAAGATTTCCAAATATATTAGTTAATGGAACAATGGGTATTGCGGTAGGTATGGCTACTAATATTCCACCACATAATTTAGGAGAAGTTATAGATGGATGTATTGCTTATATTGATAATCCAGATATTGATACTTTAGGTTTGATGGAATATATAAAAGGACCAGATTTTCCTACCGGTGGAATAATTTTAGGTAATAGCGGTATTAAAAAGGCTTATGAAACAGGCCGTGGCACTATCACAATAAGAAGTAAGGCTACTATAGAAGAGAAAGATGGTAAAAATTACATAGTAATTGATGAAGTTCCATATGGTGTTAATACAATGGAATTAAAAAACAAAGTTGCAGAATTAGTACATAATAAAACAATTGATGGTATTTCTGATTATCATACTGATTTAAAAGATGGTATTAAAATAACTATTACACTAAAAAGAGATGCAAATCCACAAGTTGTCTTAAATAATCTTTATAAGCATACTCAATTTCAAACAAATTATGGAATTATATTCTTAATGCTTGATAATGGTGTTCCAAAAACACTAGGACTTAAAGATATTATAACTAAATATATTGATTATCAAAAAGAAATTATTATAAGAAGAACAAGATTTGATTTGAATAAATGTGAAGCGAGAGTTCATATTTTAGAAGGTTTAAAAGTAGCTCTAGATAATATTGATGAAGTTATTAAGATAATTAAAGCATCAAAGACAGATGATATAGCTAAAGAACAGTTAATGTCTAAATTTCCTTTAGATGAAATTCAGTGTGAAGCTATTTTAGAAATGAAATTAAGAAGATTAACTGGTTTAGAAAAAGATAAGATTGAAAATGAATTAAACGATTTATTAGAACGTATTAAGGAATTAAAAGCAATTTTAGGATCTGAACAAAAAGTTTTAGATATAATTAAGTTAGAATTAACCGAAATTAAAAATAAATACAGCGATGATAGAAGAACAAAAATTGATATGACAGCAATAGATTATATAGAAGATGAATCATTAATTCCAGTTGAAGATATTGTAATTACTTTGACAAACAAAGGATATATAAAACGTGTATTAAGTGATAATTTTAAATCACAAAATAGGGGTGGAGTTGGAATTAAAGGAATGTCTACAAATGAAGAAGATTTTGTACAATATTTACTTTCTATGACAACTCATGATTATATATTATTCTTTACAAACAAAGGAAAAGTATATAGATTAAAAGGTTATGAAATTCCTTTGTTTAATAGACAATCAAAAGGAATTCCAATAATTAATTTATTACCAATAGAAAAAGAAGAAGTTGTTAAGGCTATGTTAAAGATAGAAAATAACGACGAATCCAAATATATTGTATTTTGTACACAAACTGGTTTAGTTAAGAGAACTAAACTTGAAGAATTTGACAGTATTAGATCAAATGGTAAGTTTGCAATAACATTAAAAGAAGATGATGAATTATTAGATGTTAAGAAAACTACTGGAGATAACCAAATTTTAATAGCATCTTCCAACGGAAGAATGATCAGATTTAAAGAAGATGAAATCAGAGTTATGGGTAGAAGTGCTGCTGGTGTTAAAGGAATTGAAGTTGATGATGGAAAAGCCGTTGGATGTGAAGTTTCTGATCCAAATAAAAACGTATTAATAGTTACTGAAAATGGATATGGAAAGAAAACTAACATAGATGAATACAGAATGACACATCGTGGTAGTAAAGGTGTAAAAGCCTTAAATATAACAGAAAAAAACGGTAATATAGTTGCTTTCAGAATGGTTGAAGGTGATGAGGACTTAATGATCGTAACTAATTCTGGAATAATTATACGCTTAAATTTAACGCAAGTATCTAATACAGGTAGAGTAGCTCAAGGTGTAAGATTAATAAATTTAAAGGATAATCAAAAGGTTGGAAATATATCAATATTAAAAAAAGAAGATAACGTTGAAAACGAAGATGCTACAGAACAAGCAATTGAACAATAAAAGAATGTTCCACGTGAAACATTCTTTTTTCTGTAGAACTATTTCCCGGGAAATAAAATTTATAAGTTATTAAATATATTTTACATGAAACATATGTGGTTATTTTTAATTTAATTATAAATTAGGTTATATAATGTTGAAAAAAGATTAAAAATATAATATATTATTAGTGCACAACATTTATGTTTGAACCAGGTCAGAATTGGAAAATAGCAGCCTTAAGATCCTCTAAATGTGTGTGCTTTTTTTATAATGTTTCACGTGAAACATTATAAAAAACAAAAACTATGTTCCACGTGGAACATTTTGAAGGTGATAAAATGAATGAATATATGAATATAGCCTTAAATCAAGCAATAAAAGCCTATAAAAAACAAGAAGTACCTATAGGTTCTGTTATTGTTAAAAATGGAAAAATTATATCTAAAGCTTACAATAAAAAAGAAAATAAAAAAATAACAACTAAACATGCTGAAATTATAGCTATAGAAAAAGCATGTAAAAAATTAAAAACATGGCATTTAGACGGGTGCGAAATCTATACAACAATGGAACCTTGTTTAATGTGTTATGGAGCAATAGAACAATCGCGAATAAGCAAGATTAATTATGGATTAAAAAATATGAATTTTGGATTTAAAAGTAAATATAATATAGAATCAAAATTAGACATTTGCGAATGTAAAATATCAAATGAATATATTGATTGTATAAAATCTTTTTTTAAAGAAAAGAGATAAAATAATTAAAAAATAATACCCAAAATGATATAATAAAAAAAGAGGTGATTAATATGTATCAAGCATTATACAGAAAATATAGACCAATAGATTTTTCAGATGTTGTGGGTCAAGATATAATAGTGAAAACACTGTTAAATTCTTTAAAACTTGGTAATATAAATCATGCATATTTATTCACAGGACCTAGAGGAACAGGCAAAACTAGTGTGGCAAAAATATTGGCAAAATCAGTTAATTGTGAAAATTTAATTAATGGTGTAGCTTGTAATAATTGTGTTAACTGTACACAAAATATCAATAAAAATCATGTTGATGTTATAGAAATAGATGCTGCTTCAAATAATGGTGTAGATGAAATAAGAGAATTACGTAATAAAGTTAATTTAGTTCCATCTTTAGGTAAGTATAAAATTTACATAATTGATGAAGTTCACATGCTCACTACAGGAGCTTTTAATGCTTTATTAAAAACGTTAGAAGAACCACCTAAACACGCTATTTTTATATTAGCAACGACAGAACCTCAAAAAATACCATTAACTATATTATCAAGATGTCAGCGCTTTGATTTTAAAAAAATAAGTAATAACTATATTTTTAAAAGGTTAAAAGATATTTGTAATAAAGAAAATATTAAAATAACAGATGATAGTATAAGAGAAATTGCAAGATTATCTGATGGTGGAATGAGAGATTCGTTAAGTATTCTTGATCAAGTTTCATCTTTTACACAAAATGAAATAACCGTAGAAGATGTTCATTTAATTAATGGAACACTGACACAAGAAGAATTATCTAAATTTGCAGTAGAAATTTTAAATAAAAATGTATATGAAGTATTAAAAAAAATTGATATTTTTGATGAAAAAGGTAAAAATTTTACTAAAATATTAGAAGAATTAATTTTGTTTTTCAAAAATGTATTGATAGTTGAAGAAGCCCCACAATATTTGATTGATACGAATTATAATGTTGAAATATATAAAAACATGGCTGGAATATTATCAAAATTAGAATTAATTGATATAATAGATACAATGAATCAAAACTTATATATTTTAAAAAAAGGTACAGTGCAAAGATTGCAATTTGAATTATTGATCTTAAAGTTGCTTAATTATGATAAACCACAAAATAAACAAGAAAAAATAAATATAGCAAAAGAAGATACAAAAAAAGAGATGAAAGTAAAACAACAAGAAAATAAAAATGAATTAAAATTAGAAGAGAGTGTATCAAATAAAATTGATAATTCATTCGTACAAATTAATCAAGAAATAAAAGAAGAATTAAAACAGATAAAAGAAATAAGGATAAATAATACCCTAGCAAATTTTAATAAAAAAGAACTAACAAAAGTAAAATCATTAGAAGATGATTTAAAGCCACTTTTAATAAATTTAGATTATAGTAAATACGTATCTATTATTTTAGATGGTAATTTAAAAGCTGCGGGTGGAGATTATCTTATTTATGTATTTAATACAGAAACTGATAGCGACTTATTTAATGAAAATATTTTAAAAATAGAAGAAATTATCGCTAAAGCATTTAAACATAATTACAAAGTTATTTCAACAGATAATATTTCCTGGGAAATAATTAAGAAAGAATTTAATTCACATATCAAACAATATACGTATATTGAAGAAACAGAAAATATAACTAAAATTTTAAAAAAAGAAAATAAAAATGAAATAGAAAAATTGTTTAGTGATGCAATAAACTATAATTAGGAGGAAAGATAATATGAATATGCAAGCTATAATGAAACAAGCTCAAAAATTACAAAAAGATATGTTAGAAGCACAGAATGAAATAAACAATAAAGTATTTGAATCAAAATCATCATTAGTAAGTATTAAAATGACAGGAGCTAAAAAAATAATTGAGGTAAAGATAGATGCCGATACAATAGAAAATGATGACATAGAAATGTTAGAAGATATGATTATGGTTGCAGTTAATGATACTTTAAAACAAATAGAAAAAGAAACAGAAGAAAAATTAGGTAAATATACCCAAGGAATGCCAGGTTTATTTTAATGTATAATTATCCAAAAAGTATAAAGAATTTAATAGATAGTTTAAAAAAATTACCTAGTGTTGGTGAAAAGTCAGCAGAACGAATGGCTTTATCAATAATAGAAGAAGATAAAGATCAAGTTGAGTTTTTTGCTAAATCTTTGCTAGATGTAAAAAATAAAATCAAAAAATGTAAAATTTGCAATAATTTTTCTGAAGAAGACATTTGTGAAATATGCAATGATAAAAATCGTAAAAGTGATGTTTTATGTGTTGTAGAATATCCTAAAAATATAATTATGTTTGAAAGAACGGAATCATTTTTAGGAAAATATCATGTTTTAAACGGACTTATTTCTCCTTTAGACGGAATAACACCTGATGATATAAACATAAAATCTTTAGTTGATAGAGTAAAACAAGAAAATATAAAAGAAATAATTATAGCAGTAAAACCTAGCATAGAGGGAGAAACAACTGCATTGTATATTTCAAAAATATTTGAAAATACTCAAGTATTAGTCACTAAAATTGCTCACGGTGTTCCATTAGGGACAGATATGGATTATATAGATACTTTAACTTTAGAATTAGCTTTAGAAGATAGAAAAAAAATATCTAATTAGCTATTTATCTTCATATCATTTATAGAGGTGAAGATATATGGTAAAAAAAATATTTAAAATATTAAAAAAAATAGTTTTTTCGATGTTTTTAATTTATGGTTATAATTTAATCGCAGTGCCATTAGGAATTTTGGTACCCCTAAATATATTAACTATTTTATATGTGTCTATATTTGGTGTACCAGCATTACTATCATTAATTACATTGATATTTTTTGTGTTCTGATAGAAAGGAAGTATGTTATGCTTAGTGAATATTATGCAGATAATCATATAGCTTGTGAAATATTATATAGACAGTTAAAAAGTTTAAATATTTCCCATGCTTACATTATAGAAACTAATAATTACTATAGAGGCTATGATTTTGCTCTATCGTTTGCTAAAGCCATACTATGCCCTATAAAAAACGTTGATTGTAATCTTTGTGGAAATTGTGATCTTTGTACACAAATTGATAATGGTAATAGTACAGAGTTAGAAATAGTAAGACCAGATGGTATGTGGATAAAAAAAGAGCAATTAAACGGTCTTCAAAAAGAATTTTCTAACAAAGCGTTAACAACTTCAGCAAAAGTATATATTATAGATCAAGCGGAAAAAATGAATGAAGCTGCAGCTAATTCTATTTTAAAATTTTTAGAAGAACCAGAAGATAATATAGTGGCAATATTAGTTGTAAACAATGCTGAGATGTTGCTTGATACAATTTCATCAAGGTGTCAAAAAATAAAATTAGTAAATAAAAAAAAAGTAATAGGAAATACGGATTTAGAGCGTGTAGCAAATTATATATTTGATGATAAAACAAAACAGATGGAATTTATTCAAAATGAACAAGGCAAAAGTATATTAAATTTTGCTATTAAGTTTATTGAATCTATAGAAAATAATAAGAAAGATACAATATTAAAAGAAAATAAAATATGTTCAATAATTTTAAAAGACAAGTTGTTATTCCAAGAATATTTAAAAATTTTACTTTTAATATATAATGAATCTTTAAATTATAAAATAATTAAGTCTGAAAAAATATTTGTAGAAAATAAAGATATACTAGATTTAATAGTTTTAAAAAATGATATAGATATCTTGACAAACAAAATATTAATAATATTAAAAATTGAAGAAAGACTAAAAAACAATTGTAATCTTAATTTAGTATTAGATAAATTAATTTTAATGTTAGAAGGTGATTAGATGATAGAAGTGGTTGGAGTTAAATTTAATAATAATAAAACCGTATATAATTTTTTGCCAAATAGCAAAAAATTAAAGAAGGGAATCACTGTAATTGTAAAAACAGAAAAAGGTTTAGAATTTGGTACAATTGAATTAGAAAATTATAATATAGATGAAAAAAAATATAATAAACCACTAAGTGAAATAGTTCGTATTGCTACAAAAGAAGACTTTTTGAAAAATAAAAAGAATCAACAAATTGAAAAAAATGCTTTAATTTATTGTAGAGAATTAATTGAAAAACATGATTTGAATATGACCCTAGTAGATGCACATTACACCTTTGACCATGAACAATTACTTTTTAGATTTTTATCAGATGCTAGAATTGACTTTAGAAATTTAGCTAAAGAATTAGCTAATAAATACAAAACCAGAATTGAATTAAGACAAATAGGGTCAAGAGATAAAGCAAAAGAAGTTGGTGGATGTGGTTTGTGTGGTCAACAATTGTGTTGTTCTAGATTTTTAAAAGATTTAGATTCTGTTTCTATCAATATGGCAAAAAATCAAAATATAGCACTTAACCCCTCTAAAATAAATGGTTTATGTGGTCGTTTATTGTGCTGTTTAAAATACGAAGATGAAAATTATAAATGTTGTAGAAAAGGTTTACCAAAAGTTGGACAAACTATTTCAACAGAAAAAGGTGAAGGAAAAGTAATAAATTTAGATATTTTAAATAAGAGATATTCAGTAGATGTTCCTAAAATAGGAGTTATAGAGGTTCAATTAGAAGATGAAAGTTAAAAACTATTTATTAGGATATAATGACATGTATATTTTTCAAGATACAGAAAGTTTTAATTTTTCTTTAGATTCGGTTTTATTACCTAATTTTGTTACTTTAAATAAAAATATAACAAAAATAATGGATATAGGCTGTGGAAATGGACCGATTCCACTTATTTTATCTACAAAAACAAATGCTAAAATAATTGGTGTAGAAATTCAAAAGGATATCGCTGAACTAGCAAAAGAGTCAGTTTTAGAGAATAATCTTTTAGAACAGATAAGAATAATAAATGATGATATAAATGAGTTAAGTAAAAATATAGAAAGTGATTCATTTGATGTGATAACTTGTAATCCACCATTTTTTAAAGTATGTGAACAATCTAAATTAAATAAAAATGATGCAAAAACAATCGCACGCCATGAAGTAAAATTAAATTTAGAAGATTTATTTAAAATATCTAGAAAATTATTGAAAAATAATGGTGTGGTCGCAATCGTTCATAGACCTGATAGATTAGTAGATATTTTATGTTCAATGCGAAACCATAATATCGAGCCTAAAAAAATAAGGTTTATTTATCCTAAAATAGGAAAAGAGGCTAATATGGTCTTGGTTGAAGGTAGAAAAAATGGAAATCCAGGTTTAAAAATTCTAGAAAATTTAATTGTTCATGATGAAAATGGAAAATATACAAAAGAAGTTTTAAAATATTTTGAGAGGTGAAAAGTATGTTTCAAAAAAGTTACGATGGAAGCCCAACCGTATATTTAATTCCAACTCCAATCGGAAATTTGGAAGATATTACATTAAGAGCTGTTAATACATTAAAAATGGTAGAGGTAATTTTTTCTGAAGATACTAGAGTTACATCATTGTTACTAAATCACTTAAATATTAAGAAAAAACTTATATCAAGTCATGAATATAATGAAAAAGAAAATAAAGATAAGTTTTTAAAATATTTAGATGATGGGCATGATGTTGGTATTGTTACAGATAGAGGCACTCCGATTATAAGTGATCCCGGTTATGATTTAGTAAAAATTGCTATCGAAAAAGGATATAATGTAGTTGGTCTTCCAGGACCTACGGCACTTATTCCTGCTTTAATTACGTCTGGACTTAATCCATCGCCATTTTTATTTTATGGGTTTTTAAATAGTAAACAATCTAAAAAAAACAAAGAACTTGAAGAATTAAAAAAAGAAAAAGCAACTATAATTTTTTACGAATCACCTCATCGATTAAAAGAAACTTTGGAAGATATCTATAAAGTTTTTGGAAATAGGCGAATTTCTATTTCTAAAGAAATAAGTAAAAAATATGAAGAAGTCGTGCGAGGAACAATTGTTGATGTTATAGATAAATTTGATAATATAAAAGGTGAATTTGTTGTAGTTGTTGAAGGAAATACTGATTGTGTTGATTATACAAATATAAGTGTAGCAGAGCATGTTACTGCTTATATCAAAGAAGGAAATAGCGTTAATGATGCTATAAAGTTAGTTGCAAAGGATAGAAATGTTGCAAAAAAAGAAATATATAATATTTATCACAATATAAGTAAGTAGGTGAATTATGAAATTAATTGTTGGATTAGGAAATCCAGGACGTGAATATGAAAAGACAAGGCATAATGTAGGATTTATGGTTGTTGATAATTATGTTTCACATAAAGGTTTAGAGTTTAATAAAAATAAATTTAATGGGCTATATTGTGAAACTTCAATAAATAATGAAAAAGTTATGTTTTTGAAACCTCAAAAATACATGAATCTTTCTGGCGAAGTGGTTAGAGATTATGTTAAATTTTATAAAATAAATATTGACGATATTCTTATTATTAATGATGATTTAGATTTATCAATCGGAAAAATTAAACTTCGCGAACACGGTAGTTGTGGTGGACATAATGGACTTAGAAATATAGAATCAAATCTTGGAAGTAATAATTATAAACGTTTAAAGATAGGTATATCAAATGATAAAAGTATTGAAACAAAAGATTATGTTTTAGGAAAATTTTCTAGAGAAGAGTATGATATTTTAGAACATGCTATTAAAATTAGCGCTAATATAATTGATGATTTTCTTTCAATGGATTTTGATAGATTAATGAATAAATATAATAAAAAGAACTAATGATACAAATGTATCATTTTTGTCGTTAGGAGGTGAGTATTAATGAAAATAATAAGTTCAAAATTTAATTTTGACGCTTCAAATATAGTTGGTTTAAATAGTGAACTAAAAGCTATGTATTGCTATGAATTACTTAAAAAGAAAAATAAAGGTTTTTTAGTTGTAACAAATAGTTTGTATGAAGCTAATACTTTGTATCAATATATAAATACTTATACAGAAAAAGTATTATTATTTCCCATGGATAACTTTTTAACTAGTGAAGTTTTAGCATCATCACCAGAGTTAAAAATAAAAAGAATAGAAACACTAATAGAGTTATCTAAAGATAATAATTATATAGTTATAACTAATTTAATGGGATATTTAAAATACCTTCCCAATAAAGATAGATTTCTTAATGGAATTTTAAATTTAAAAATCGGTAAGACATTTGATTTTAATAAATTAGTTGAGAGATTAGTAGATCTTGGATATGAAAAAGAAACTTTAGTAGAAAAAACGGGGGATTTTGCGGTTAGAGGTTTTGTAATTGATATATATCCTGTATCTATGGAAAATCCGGTGCGATTAGAATTTTTTGATGATGAAATAGAGAGTATTAGAATTTTTGATGTTAATACTCAACTTAGTTTAAAAAAATTAGATCAAATATATATATATCCTAACACAGATAACGTATTTGTTGATAGTACACAAAATAGTAGTGTTAGAGACTTTTTAGCCTCTGATTTAACAGTATTTAATGATTATAATGAAATAAAACTAGGATATGAAGAAACTTTAAATGAGATAGTTGAATACAATATTTCACAAGGGATAGAAAAAGAGAAAAGGTATATGTTTTCTTTAGAAGAATTATTTCCCGGAAAATATATAAATTTTATATCTTTTGATGATTTAAAATTATCAGATAAAACCATTTATAATATTAAAGAATTTGATACTTTCTTTAAAGATAAAGATGAATTAAAAGTTGTATTAAAAAAATATATTAAAAATAAGAAAACTATTATTATTTGCTTAGATAACAGATATCAATTAACTAATTTAGAGTTAATTTTAGATACAGATAATATTGTAGTTACAAACGAAGACGAAATATTTGAAGGTAAAATAAATTTAATTATAAAAAGAATAAATGATAGTTTTGAATATAAAGACTATATAATTATTTCTTCTCGTCATATTTTTAATACAAAAGATAAAAATATTAAGTATAAAAGTAATTTCAGAATCGGAACTAAAATAAAAAACATTGATAAGCTAAATCCTGGTGATTATATTGTTCATTATGCTCATGGAATTGGTAGATATCTTGGACTTACCACTTTAAATAAAAATGGTTTAAAAAAGGATTATTTACAAATAGAGTATAAAGACGGTGATAAATTATATATACCTGTTGAGAAAATAGAACTAATAACAAAATACTCATCTGGAGATGGAATTGTTCCAAAATTAAACAAATTAAATGGAACAGAATGGCAAAAGACAAAGTTAAGAGTTAAAAAAAAGGTTGAAAGTATAGCGGGAGATCTCATTAAACTTTATGCGGAAAGAGAAAATGCTCAAGGTTTTGCCTTTGCGAAAGATGATAAAAATCAATTAGAATTTGAAAATGAATTTGAATTTACTCCAACAGAGGATCAGTTAAAAGCATCAGAAGAAATTAAACACGATATGGAAAGAATTGTTCCAATGGATAGATTATTATGTGGAGATGTAGGATATGGAAAAACTGAAGTAGCATTTAGATCTGTTTTTAAAGCTGTTTTATCAGGTAAACAAGTAGCCTTTTTATGCCCGACAACTATACTATCTAACCAACATTATAAAAATGCTTTAGAACGTTTTAAAAATTATCCTATAAATATTGCTTTACTTAATCGTTTTGTTTCTCCAAAAGAAACGACAAAGATATTAGAAGGTTTAAAAGATGGTAAGATAGATGTTGTATTTGGTACACATAAATTATTAAATGATCAAATAACTTATAAAGACTTAGGTTTACTTATTATTGATGAGGAACAAAGATTTGGTGTTAAACATAAGGAAAAAATAAAACAAATAAAAAGCAATATTGATGTTCTAACTCTATCTGCAACCCCAATTCCTAGAACTTTACAAATGTCGATGTCAGGAATTAAAAATTTATCAGTTATTGAAACACCACCAGTTGATAGATTGCCGGTACAGACGTATGTATTATCTGAAAATAATCAAATTATTAGAGATGCTATTCATAAAGAATTAGCACGCCAGGGACAAGTATTTATTTTATATAATAAAATTAATAATATGGATGAAAAAATTCATGAAATTCAAAAACTAGTTCCTGAAGCCAGAATAACAAGTGCACATGGACAGATGGATAAAACAGAGCTTGAAAATATTATGATGGCATTTATTAACAAAGAGAGCGATGTTCTTGTTTGTACAACAATTATAGAAACGGGGATTGATATACCTAATGTTAACACTTTAATTGTTATAGATGCAGATCGTTTTGGATTATCACAATTATATCAGTTAAGAGGAAGAGTCGGCCGTAGCAATCGTATAGCTTATTGTTATTTGATGTATAACAAGCACAAGATACTTTCTGAAGTTGCTGAAAAAAGATTAAAGGCTATAAAAGAATTTACTGAATTAGGTAGTGGCTTTGCAATTGCAAAAAGAGATCTATCTATACGTGGAGCAGGAGATATATTGGGAAGTGAACAATCAGGTTTTATAGATTCTGTCGGTATTGATATGTTTATGAAATTACTTGATGATGAGATTAACAGACAAAAAGGAATTGTTACTCCTGAAACTAATGAGAGTGAAACGTTACCTTTAATAGAAGTAACAACAAATATTTCTGACAACTATGTAAAAGAAGATGAATTAAAAATATATATTCATAAGCTAATAAACAATATTAATAATATAGATGAATTAAATGATGTCAAAAATCAATTAGAGGATCGTTTTGGAAAGTTAAATGAAGATATTATTATTTATATGTATGAGGAATTATTTGAGAAAAAAGCTAAAAAATTGGGTATTAAAGATATAAAACAAAACAAAAACAATATAGAAATATGGCTTCCGGTAGATTTAACAAATAAAATAAAAATTGATGATTTGTTCATCAATTTATCTAAGATATCTCGAAAATTTAGATTTGGTATGCGTTTTAAGAGATTAGTTATAACTTTAGATATAGTTAATTTAGATAAACATTTTATTTATTATTTGATCGATTTATTAAATGTATTAGAAAAAGCGTAGACATGATGTACTTTTTACATCATGTCTACGCCTTTTCTTTTTCTAAAGCATCCATTATAGTAGGAATAATTTGTTTTTTTCTAGATATAATCCCAGGAAGTGAAATTCCTTGGTAGAAGTTATTAGAGAAACAAGATTCTAAAATATTCTTTGCTGACTCATTATATAAGCAATGTGAGCAATTATTCATAATATCAGTTATAAATAATGCTACAATGTCATAATTTAAATCTTTACTTATTTTGTTTAATAGTTCTATATAAGTATTTTGATTTGTTAGTATATGTTCAGGGTTTAATGTAGAAACTTGTCCAATCCCAATTTTTCTATTATTAATTGTGAAATTTTTAAAGTCAGAGTATATTATTTCTTCTGGAGTCTTGCCTAATATATTAGATCCTGCTTTAAACATTTCATATGCAAAATTTTCATAATTGATATTAGTTTTTTCACTAAGATCACTTACGATCGCTTTGTCTAGATTTGTTGTAGTAGGAGATTTAAATAACAGTGTATCGGAAAGAATAGCCCCCATTAATATTCCAGCAATTTCATATGGCATTTCAATATTATTTTCCTTAAAAAGTAAATAAATAATTGTGCTAGTGCTTCCTACAGTCATATTTCTAAAGTTAATTGGAATTTTTGTATCAGATACACTAATTTTATGATGGTCTATAATTTCTAATATTTCAGCTTCATCAATACCATCAACGCTTTGCATATATTCATTGTGATCAACCAATATTACTTTTTGTTTATTTTTTTCTGAAGCATCAGCTAGTCTAATTACTCCTAAACATTTATTATTTTTATTTAAGACAGGATAATTGCTGAATTTTGTTTTATTGGCTAATTCTATAAAGTCATTTAATTCATCATTCTCGTATACATAAGTAACGTTTTTGTCAACTTCTATAGTTGAAATGTAGTTGCATAAGCTAATCTTTTGTGAAACACTAAATGTATTATAATTTGTGGAAATGATATTAACTTTATTTTCTTTAGCAATTTTCAAATGTTCTTCTTTAATTTGAATGCCGTTAGTTAAGATTATCATTTTTATTCCTTGCTTAACCGCATATTCTATAATACTATGTCTATCGCCTACAATTAAAATAGTATTTCTTCCCAACTCTACATTTTCAATAAATGTTGTACTTTTATACCCAGCAATTAATATTGTTCCTTTTATTTCCTCATCAAAAGAAGTTATTTCTTTTCCGTTTAAAGTTTCAATAATGTTTTGATAAGATGTATTTAACACTTCTCTATTATTTTCTATTAAATCTCTAGCTATATCCTTCATACTAGTAGCGCCCAAAAATTCTCCATTAGAATTAATGATAGGCAAAGTACTTATTTTATTATTTTTGATATAGTTATAACAATTGAAAATAGACTTTTTTTCATCAATTTCATATCCTTTAGAATAATTCACATCTTTAATTTGTAATTTAACGTCATTTAGGTATTTAGGAACTGGTATTTTAAAATAGTTTAGTATATATTTTGTTTCGTTATTAATTTCTCCTAAAATTCTTGGTTCTGTATTAAAACCTAATTTATTTTTTAAATATGATAATGCAATAGACGCAACTACACTATCAGTATCTGGTTTTTTATGCCCAAAAATAAGTATTTTTTTCATTTAAATCCTCCTAGAATATTTAAGTAATTATAACACAAAGATTAATAAAAGTTAAGTATAAATTCTAAACATTTAGACAAAATAAAATTGGATGGAGGAATTTATGAAAACGACGGGTGTAATAAGAAGAATAGATGAACTTGGAAGAATAGTAATTCCAAAAGAAATAAGAAAAAATTTAAGAATAAAAGATGGAGAAAATATAGAAATTTTAATAGATAATGATAACGTAATATTAAAAAGATTTTCGGAGATGAATAGACTTACAGAAATGGCTGAAAACTTAGTTGAATCAATTCATACGTCATTAAAAAAAGATATAATTATTTGCGATAGCGATATTTTTATAGCAGTAGCAGGCAATTTAAAAAAAGAAATTATGGAAAAACAAATTAGTAATCAACTTATAGATTGCCTTCAAAATAGAGTAAATATTACTGATTGTAATGAAAAGATTTTGTATTTAGTAAACGATCACGCTATAACTTGTAATTATTGTTTATCAACAATTATATCAAATGGTGATGCCCTTGGTCTGGTTATAGTACTTTCTGATACAGAAAAAATAAAAGAAGAAGATAATAAAATTTGTCAATTAGCTGCTAATTTTTTGTCGAAAATGCTTGAAGATTAGAGTATTGTTGTGTTATAATATCACCAGTTGAAAAGATTATATTGAAAAGAAAGATATATTTGTCTTTTTAGAGAGCTTTTGTATGGTGAAAAAAAGTAAGATTTTATATCTCGAATGGTTTCAGTTTTTGATTTATCGATATGTAGGTAAATACGTGTGCAAGCGTTAATTGTTTGAGGTGTATATACACAAATTAAGGTGGTACCACGTTAATCACGTCCTTATTTGGGCGTGATTTTTATATGGAGGTTAAAATGAGAAAATTTGAAAAGATTAGTTTAGAACAATTTAAAGAAGATATATTTGATGATATTGATGCATATAATGAGTATCAATTACCAAGAAGAAGTACTATGAATAGTGCTGGGTATGACTTTTTTGCTTTGTATGATTATACTTTAAAGCCTGGAGAAATAAAAAAGATACCAACAGGTGTAAGAGTACAAATGAATAGTGATGATGTACTTTTTCTTATTGATAGAAGTAGTATGGGATTTAAGTATAATGTTCGAATGTGTAACCAAGTTGGTGTAATAGATGCAGATTATTATAATAGTGATAATGAAGGCCATATTTGGATTAAAATTCAAAATGAAGGTGACAAGGATTATTCGGTAAAAAAAGGTCAAGCTATGATTCAAGGAATTTTTATGAAATATTTAACAGTAGATGATGAAGAAGAAATAAAAAATTTGAGAAATGGTGGAATTGGTTCCACAACTAGTAATTAGGAGATGATAAAAATGGATAAGGGTAAGTATTATATATCAACGGCAATTGCTTATACATCGGGAAAACCTCATATTGGAAATACATATGAAATAGTTTTAGCAGATGCAATTGCTCGTTATAAAAGATTGGTAGGATATGATGTGTATTTTCAAACCGGTACAGATGAACATGGTGTAAAAATAGAAGAAAAAGCAAAAGAAAAAGGAATTAAACCACAACAGTTTGTTGATGATGTTTCACTAGAAATAAGAAGAATTTGGGACATTATGAATACAAGTTATGATAAGTTTGTTAGAACAACCAATCCTGCGCATGAAGCGATGGTTGCTAAAATATTTAAAAAATTATATGATCAAGGAGATATTTATAAGGGAACTTATGAGGGATTATACTGTACGCCTTGTGAATCTTTTTGGACTGAATCGCAACTTGTGGATGGAAAATGTCCGGATTGTGGGAGAGATGTTTCTCCAGCAAAAGAGGAAGCATACTTCTTTAAAATGAGTAAATATGCAGAGAGACTAGAAAAATATATTGAAGCACACCCTGATTTTATTCAACCTGAAAGTAGAAAGAATGAAATCATGAATAATTTTATAAAAAAGGGCTTACAAGATCTTTGTGTATCAAGAACATCATTTACTTGGGGGATTCCTGTAACCTTTGATCCTAAACATGTTATATATGTTTGGATTGATGCTCTTACAAATTATATTACTTTCTTAGGATATGATGTAGATGGTAATCATAGTGAAGAGTTTAAAAAATATTGGCCAGCTGATGTTCATTTGATTGGCAAAGATATTTTAAGATTTCATACTATTTATTGGCCAATTATGTTGATGGCTTTAGATTTACCATTACCAAAGCAAGTATTTGGACATCCTTGGCTATTATCTGGTGAAGATAAAATGAGTAAATCGCGAGGTAATATTATATATGCTGATGATTTAGTTAAGTACTTTGGTGTTGATGCAGTAAGATATTATTTGATTCATGAAATGCCTTTTGCTAGTGATGGTACTTTTACTTATGAATTATTAATTGATAGAATAAATTCTGATTTGGCTAATGTTATTGGTAATTTAGTTAATAGAACTATTAGTATGGCTCAGAAATATTTTGATGGCAATGTTCTTGTTCCAACGACATTAAGCGATTTAGATAATAGTTTTAGATCTAATATATTATCAGTTAAAGATAAAGTAGAAGCTAAAATGACCGATTTAAGAGTAGCAGATGCTTTAGAAGAAATTGTTGAATTATTTAGACGCAGTAATAAATATATAGATGAAACAATGCCTTGGTCTTTAGCAAAAGATGAATCTAAAAAAGAAGAATTGGTGGCTGTTATTTACAATTTATTAGAAGCTATTCGTCATGGAGCGGTTTTACTTCAACCATTCTTACCAGAAACTGCCACTTCAATATTTAAACAATTAAATACTGAAAATAGGTATTATGATTCAATAGATGATTTTGAAGGTATGAATGCAGAAATTAAATTAAATGCACCAGAACCTTTATTTGCACGTATTGATAAAAATGCAAAATTAGAGGAAATAAACACTCAACATCAATAATATTGTCAAATGTTGTAAAATGTCATAATTTAGGGAACGAATATATTTGAACTTACAATAAAAACCATGATATACTGATAGTGTTGCAGAACATAAAGGAGATAATTATGACATTAGATGAAAAGAAAGAATTCACAGTAGTTGTTTCTGTAGTAGTCGCAGTATCATTAATTGTTTTAATTAATTTACTACGTAAGTTTGATATATATGATTTCGTTTATTTTATAATATGTATAGGCTCTTTAGTAAAATATATAATTGTTAAAACAAAAAAATAAAATTATACTACAAAGTGTGGTATAATTTTTTTGGTGATAGAAATGATGATAGATACACATTGCCATCTTGATAGAGAAGATTATCCTGATTTAGATTTAGTTATAAAAACGATGAATGATAATATAATGATAGTGAGTGGTGCTAGTGATTCATCAAATAGACAAGTTGTAGAGCTTTGTAATAAGTATAAAAATATTTATGGAACAATGGGTATCCATCCGGAAGAAATTGATGAATCAATAGATAAATATTTAGAATTTATAGAAAATAATATAAACAATCCTAAAATAGTTGGTATTGGAGAAATAGGACTAGATTATCATTATAATGATGTAGATAAAGAAATTCAAAAAAAATATTTCATTGAACAACTTGAATTAGCTAGAAAATATAAGAAAAGTGTAGTTATTCATAGTAGGGATGCTATTCAAGAAACTTACGATATTTTAAAAAATTATTCTGATTTAAAAGTTGATATTCATTGCTTTAGCAGTAGCTTGGAGATGGCTCGCGAATTTATAAAATTAGGATTTAAACTTGGAATAGGTGGAGTCTTAACTTTTAAAAATAGTGAAAAGTTAAAGAATGTAGTTAAGAATGTGCCTTTAGAAAATTTAATGCTAGAAACTGATAGTCCTTATTTAACTCCAGAACCTTTTAGAGGTAAGAGAAATGAACCTTATAATATATATTATGTAGCTAAAGAGATTGCTAGATTAAAAGAAATTACCATAGAAGAGGTGTTAAAAGAAACAACAACTGTAGCAGTTAAGCAATTTGACTTGAAAGATATTTTGTGATAAGATTTTTGTACTATGTGATAGAGGTGAATAAATGAATTTATTTATATTAAGAGTGTTTTATCGCGTAATAAGTATTTTATTTATGTCATTGTTTTCTTTAATGGGAAATAATTTTTCTAAAGAAACAATAGTTATAGAGAATCAAATATATGATACCCCAGTTATATCAACGGTTGTTGAGTACGATACTGTCGTAAAATATAATAATAAATTACCTTCTAATAAAAAGAACGTATTGGTAGAAGGCAAGAACGGTTTAAGTTATAAAAATGAAAATGGGAAAGAAAAAGAATTAAATGCTTCTGTATCGGAAGTGGTTGAGGTTGGAACAGGTCCTAAAGGTGTTTATAAAGGTAATACAACAGGATACGGTGCTGATTGTAAAGGGTGCTCAGGAAGAGTTTCTTGTAAGACTAGAGAAGGCGGAAAATTTAATATTAATGAAAGTGGAGAATACTATCATGATATTCAATATGGAGATGTTAGAATTATTGCGGCTAATTTAAGTATGTTTAAATGTGGAACAATAATTGAAATAGATAATGGAAGATTAGAACCTTTCCTAGGAATAGTTATGGATACAGGTTCTGCTATGGTAAACAGTTGGAATAGTTATGGTTTAGTTCATATCGATATAGCTCATGCAACAGAAAAAGATAAAATTGTTTATCAAGCAACATCAAATAATGCTTCGTTTAATGTACAAAGATGGGGATGGTAACCATCTTTTTTGTTGAAAAAAAATTAATGTTTTAGTATAATCGTAGTGGTTGGGAGAGATATTATGGAGTATTCACCTAAAAAAATGAAAGAATTATTAGAAAAAAATGGATTTTCATTAAAGAAAAAGTTTGGTCAAAACTTTATAATAGATGAGAATGTAATTAACTCAATAATAGATAAAAGCAAGATAGATAAAGACACATTAGTAATTGAAGTAGGCCCAGGAGCGGGTTCTTTAACATACAAATTAGGTATATCTGCTAAAAATGTAATTTGTTATGAGATAGATACGACTCTAGAAAATGTATTAAAAGAAAATACTCGTGATTTAAATAATGTAAAAATTATATATCAAGATTTTTTAAAAGCTAATGTGTTAGATGATATAAAAGGTTATGAATATAAAAAATTATATTTTGTTGCAAATCTACCATATTATATAACAACACCAATAATAATAAAGATTATTGAAGATTGTATCCCAGTAGATAAGATGGTCTTTATGGTTCAAAAAGAAGTTGGGAATCGCTTTAAAGCATTACCAGGAAGCAAAGAATATGGATCATTATCAGTTTATTTAAATTATTATTTTGATGTTAAGAAAATACTTGATATTAGTCGTCATGTATTTATGCCGGAACCTAATGTTGATAGTATTATTGTGGAATTTTCTAAGAAGGAAAATTTATTAGCAGTAAAAAATGAAGAAGTATTCTTTAAATTAATTAGGGATTCATTTACTCAAAAAAGAAAAACGTTACGTAATAATTTAAAAGGTTATAATTTAGAAAAAATAGAAGAAGTGTTAAATAGACACAATTTAGATTTGAGTGTTCGCGCGGAACAATTATCAACAGAAATATTTATCGAAATAGCCAATAATTTATAATTAGACATTTTAGGACAACAAAATAGCCTAAAATGTTTTTTGGTGATAATATGTTAGAAAATATAAATAAAGCTATGTGGGTAATTGCTACTTCATTAATAATAATATCAAGTTTTTATTTTTCTTGTTCTTTAAGGTTTGTTCAATTAAATTTTAAAGAGATGTTTAAAAATTTATTTACTAGTAGTGGTAATGATAGAGGAATAAGCCCTATTCAAAGTTTTCTTATGACACTAGGATCACGAATAGGTGTTGGTAGTATTGCTGGTGTTGCGCTTGCTTTATATTTAGGGGGTCCAGGAAGTATTTTTTGGATGTGGATTAGTGCCTTTTTTTCAGCAGCTAATACCTTTGCAGAAACTGTTTTAGGAATTGTATATAGAAAAAAAGATGGAGATGAATATAAAGGTGGTCCATCATATTATTTAAAATATGGTCTTTGTAAACCTAAATTAGGGGGATTATACGCTATTTTAATTCTTGTTAGTTATGTACTTGGGTTTGTTGGTATTCAAGGTAATACAATAACTAAATCCTTTTTACAAATAATAAATATTTCACCATTTATTATAGGAATAGTTTTGGTTTTAATAACTTCTATTGTTATATTTGGTGGTTTAAAGAAGATTGCATCTTTTTCAGAGAAGTTTGTTCCATTTATGACAATTTTATATGTGAGCATAGCGATATTTGTAGCAATTAAAAATATTACTTTATTACCAAGCATTTTTTTAAATATTGTTAAGTCGGCTTTTTCTTTGAAATCAGCGTATGGAGGAATCTTAGGAAGTTTAATAGTAGGTGTTCAACGAGGTATTTTTTCAAATGAAGCTGGATTAGGGACAGGAAGCATTACCTCGTCAACTTCTAGCACTGATAGTTCTGTATCACAGGGATATATTCAGATGCTTGGAATATATGTTACAACAATATTAATTTGTACAGCTACAGTAATTATTATCATGTGTTCAGATTATACTACGCTTTCTTTGAATGATGTTAATGGTATAGAAATAACACAACATGCCTTTCGTTACCACCTTGGCAATATTGGTGATATACTTCTTTTTATTTCAGTATTGCTTTTTTCATACACAACAATTCTAACTGGCTATTATGATGGTGAATCTAGTTTAAAGTATTTTTTTAAAAATGTAAAAAATATTTATTTGATCATACTAAAGATAGTTTCTCTTTTTGTACTGTTTTTAGGGTGTGTTTTATCTTCGGAAAAGTTATGGTCATTTGTTGATATAATGATGTCTTTGCTTGCTATTATCAATATTTATGCTTTAATATCACTTAGAAAAAATGTAAAGGAAGAATTAGAATATGAAACTATAAAAAAATGTGATAAAATAGATTAAAGGTGATGTAGTATGATAAATAAAAAATGGGATGAAGTATTACAAAATGAGATGAAAAAGGAATATTTTCGTAAATTAGGGTGTTTTGTTAAAAATGAATATAAAATTCATGAATGTTATCCAGATTATGTAAACATTTTTAACGCTTTAAGGTATACAGACTATGATGATGTAAAGGTAGTTATCCTAGGTCAAGATCCTTATCATGGTAAGGGTGAGGCTCACGGTCTTTCTTTTTCGGTATTACCTGGAGTAAAAAGACCACCATCATTAAACAATATATTTAAAGAGCTTTATTCTGATTTGGGTATTGTTAGAACTAATAATTGCTTGATAGATTGGGCAGAGCAGGGGGTTCTTTTACTTAATGCAATCATGACAGTAGAAAAAGATAAACCTTTATCACATAAAGAAAGAGGTTGGGAGATTTTTACTGACACAGTTATTCAGAAATTAAATGAAAGAGAAAAACCAGTAATATTTGTTTTGTGGGGGAGCTTTGCTAGAAGTAAAAAATATCTTATAACTAATCCTAAGCATCATATTATAGAATCAGCGCATCCATCCCCACTTTCTGCGTCACGAGGATTTTTTGGCAGTCGTCCTTTTTCTAAAATTAATAATTATTTAGAAAACGATGGTTTATTGCCAATAAAATGGTAATAAACTTGATATAAAATTGTAATTGATATAAAATAATGTAGAGGTGTTAATAATGGATAAAGCATATGATTTTTTATTTAATGAATTAGGTATTAAATATGGTGATGCAGTTGTAGTAGCGTGTTCTGGCGGGCCAGACTCTATGGCGCTTTTACATATGCTTTATCGATTGAAAAAAGCCTTGGATATAGAAGTGGTTTGTGCACAGGTAAATCATAATACCGGAAGAAATGGACAGGCAGAAGAACAAGAATTTGTTAAAGCTTATTGCCGTAATCATGGTCTTACTTTTGAAGGTATGACAATTGAAGACTATGGTGATGATAATTTTCATAATGAAGCTAGAACAAAAAGATATAGTTATTTTGGAGAAATAGTAAAAAAATATAAAGCTAAATATCTTTTTACGGCTCATCACGGTGATGATTTAACTGAAACAATCCTAATGCGCATTGTTAGAGGATCTACCTTAAGAGGATATAGTGGATTTTCTAAGATTGTTGATATGGGAACTTATAAAATAGTGAGACCACTTATCGAAGTGAGTAAAGATGATATTTTATCCTATGATAAAAAGAATAGAGTACCATTTAGAGAAGATTCTTCTAATACTAAGGATGTATATACAAGAAATAGATTTAGAAAGTATATTGTTCCACAGTTTAAAAAAGAAGATAAACACGTAAATGCTAAATTTTATAAATTTAGTAAGACTCTACTTGAATATAATGAGTACATAGATAAACAAATGAAAAGATGTTTAAATAAAGTTTATCCTCAGAATGTTTTAAATATCGAAGAGTTTGAAAAACTAGATAGAGTTATAGCTATGAAAATAATATATTATATGTTAGAACAAAAATATCAAGATGATTTAATGTTGATAACTGATCATCATGCGGAATTAATATATCAATTAATTAATTCAAATAGAGCTAATGTTTCTATTCATTTACCTAATAATATTAAAGCTGTAAAATCATATAATACGCTTACTTTAACTAATGAAGATGTTAGTTCTAATGAATATGAAATAGAAATTATTAAATATGTAAATCTTCCTAATGGTAAAAATATAGAGGTAGTAGATAAGAGCAAGTTAACTGATAATAATGTAATTAGATTATCAAGTGATGAAATTTGTTTACCTTTGCATGTTCGTTCTAGAAGGAATGGAGATAAAATATATATTAAAGGAATGTTAGGTAGTAAAAAAGTAAAAGATATTTTTATTGATGAAAAAATAAATCAAAATGAAAGAGATTTATGGCCAGTAGTAGTTGATTCAAAGAATAATATTGTTTGGCTCCCTGGTTTAAAAAAATCAAAATTTGATAAAAAAATTGATGATAAGTATGATATAATACTAAAGTACTATTAGAAAGGAAGTTTGTTGATGAATAAAAAAACACTAAAAAAAGGTTTATTACCATATTTATTTTTAGTAATTGCAATTTTAGGAATTATGTACTTCTTTAATATTGCTAATCAAAAAATAAATATACTTACATATGATGAATTTATAAATTCTGCTAAAGAAGGGAAAATTACTGAAATAGTAATTGTTCCTCGTAGTAATGCAGGCTTATATGAATTAAAAGGAACAATGGAAGGGTATAAGGAAAATGAATCATTCTTAATTAGAACACCTTATTCTGATGAAGTAATGAGTCAAGTAATTACGTTACAACAAGAAAAAGGATTTAAGATGAATGCAGTAGCAGATCCAGATTCAAGTACTGTTTTACTTTTTATAGTAAACATTTTACCTTCAGCATTGTTAATATTTGGGGCATTCTTCATAATTACAAGACAAATGGGTAGTGCTAACAAATCAATGGATTTTGGTCGTAGTAGAGCTCGTTTAAATGAAGATGCTAGAAAAGTAACTTTTAAAGAAGTTGCTGGATTAGATGAAGAAAAAGAAGAAGTTGCTGAACTTATTGATTTCTTAAAAAATCCTAAGAAATTCCAAAGATTGGGAGCTAGAATACCTAAGGGTGTATTATTAGTTGGTCCTCCAGGAACAGGTAAGACTTTGCTTGCACGTGCTGTTGCTGGTGAAGCAAATGTACCATTCTACTATATAAGTGGTTCTGAATTTGTTGAATTATTTGTTGGTGTTGGTGCTAGTCGTGTTAGAGATATGTTTAAACAAGCTAAACAATCTGCCCCTTGCTTAATCTTTATTGATGAGATAGATGCTGTAGGACGTCAACGTGGAGCTGGCTTAGGTGGAGGTCACGATGAACGCGAGCAAACATTAAATCAATTATTAACTGAAATGGATGGTTTTGGAGCAAACGAGGGAATAATCATTATAGCTGCAACTAATAGACCTGATGTTTTAGATCCAGCGCTTTTAAGACCTGGAAGATTTGATAGACAAGTAACAGTTAATTTACCTGATATTAAAGGTAGAGAAGAAATATTAGAAGTTCATGCCAAAGGAAAAACATTTGCTAAAGGTGTAAAACTTGCTAATATAGCAAAAAGAACAGTTGGATTTAGTGGTGCTGATTTAGAAAACTTATTAAATGAAGCTGCACTACTTGCTGTAAGAAGAAATAAAGATGTTATTACAATGGCAGAAATAGATGAAGCTCATGATAGAGTACTTATGGGTCCTGCTAAAAAGAGTCATAAATATACAGATAAAGAAAAGAAAATTGTTGCTTATCATGAAGCTGGTCATGCTGTAATTGGATTAAAACTTGATGGTGCTAACGATGTACAAAAAATTACTATTGTACCTCGTGGTGCAGCTGGTGGGTATAATTTGATGTTACCAAAAGAAGAAACCTTCTTATCAACTAAAAATCAATTATTAGAAACAATAAGTGGTTTATTAGGAGGACGTGTTTCTGAAGAATTAGTATTTGGTGAAATTACAACTGGTGCGCATAATGATTTTGAAAAAGCTACTAAGATAGCAAGAGCTATGGTTACAGAATATGGAATGAGTTCTTTAGGGCCAGTTCAATTTGAACATCAAGAATCAAGCGTTTTCTTAGGAAGAGATTATAATAAGAGTAGAAATTTCTCTAGTCAAGTTGCTTTTCAAATTGATGAAGAAATTAGAAAAATTATTGGTGAACAATATGAAGTAGCAACTAAGATATTAAAAGAAAATAGACCATTACTTGACTTAATAGCAAATACTCTACTTGAATATGAAACAATTACTAAAGAACAAATTGAATATTTAGTAGAACATGGTCATATGCCAGAAGAAGAAGTAAAAGATGCTACTTTAGAAGATCTTTCTTTAGCAGATTTAAAATCATTAGCTAAAGAAAAAGGTATCAAAGGATATTCTAAATTAAATAAAGAAGAATTAATTAAAGCTTTAGAAGAAGACTAGTTCTTCTTTTTTTGATCCAAAAAGTGTGAAAGTTAAAAGTTAAGTTCTCGTATCGCATAAAAAGTGACTTTAAGTAAATAATTTACCAATAATTTACCCTCCAAAATAATCAAAATATTATAAACTCCCCTGTTGACAAATGCTTCTGGGGGAGGGTATAATTTAAGAGAAAGTAAAGAGTAGGAGGAATTAAAATGAAAAGAAAAAATGCTTTCACCTTAATAGAATTATTAGCGGTAATAGTAGTATTAGCAATAATCGCACTAATCGCAACACCAATAGTAATGAATACAATTAAGAATGCGAAGAAAGGGGCAGCTGAAAGAAGTGCGGATAGCTATGTTAAACAAGTAGAAGTAGCAGTAGCAGAAGAACGACTAAGCAAAAATGAAGTACTAGAAGGCGAATATCAAATAACAAGTGATGGAAATCTATGTAGAGATAAAAGTGCAAGTTGTTCAGATGATAAGAAGATAAAAATAGAAATGAGCGGAACAAAACCAACATCAGGAAAAATAAAGATAACAAATGGAAGTGTTGATCAATCATCATCGACTATGGCAATAGGAGATTACACTGTTTCATATAATTCTACTAAGAAAACATATGAAGCGACTGAGAAAGGAAATACAACTCCAGCAACACCACAACCAACAAAAACATATACCAACGGAGAAGTAGTATATTTTAATGTAACAACAGGAGAAAAATGTAGTGATTATACAGAAACACAAAGTAATACAGGAACAAAGAGTAGATGTATGAAATTCTATGCCTTTAATGATGATGGAAAAGATACAGTCAATTTAATACTAGACCATAATACAACAGCAACCGTTGCATGGAATTCAAGGGGAAGTAATGCAAGCGGTCCAAAAGAAGTGTTAAACCAATTAAAAACAGATACAGATGGATGGCAAGGGACGATAACACCATCAAATTATACAATGGATCAAACAGGAGAAACAAGTAATGCAAAATATACAATAGATTATAGTGGATATAAAGCAAGATTGATAACAGCTCAAGAAATAGCAACAATAACTGATTATTCAGGATGGGATGAAAAGGTAGCTGAAAATAGTAGTTCTTATTATTTAGAAAGTAAAACAGGCTCTCAAAGTGATACATGTAAAGAAGGAAACACAACTGGATGTTCATATGGATGGTTATATGATAGAACAAAAACAAATTGTACTACATATGGATGCTTAAATAATTCAGATGAATTTACATGTGGATATTGGACAGCATCTTCTCGTGCTGCGCGTTCTAGCATCGCTTGGCAAGTGGATTACGAAGGCTACGTTAGCAGCACCGGCGTTCTCAATCCGGACACCTATGGCGTTCGCCCAGTTATAACTGTCTTAAAATCTAAACTCTCATAATAAAGAATTAGAAGACATAGTTGAAGAAAATAATTAAAAAGAAGAAAAAAATAAAATTCATAAGAAGCAAGTCGAACTTGTCGGCTTGTAATAGGCAAAAATCTTTAGTTTTTGCCGTTAAGATGATGGCCGATTTGATTTTTCAAATCGGCTACTTATAAATTTTGATTATGAATGTTAATAACATTTTATAATTGGGATAATGCTGTTAATGTCATGCTGTTTTTATAGTTAGTTATCTCGTGCCGACAACTCTAACAATGCTTGGAACGTGAACTACAACGGCAACGTCAACAACAATAACGTTGATGATTCGAACAACAACGGTGTCCGCCCAGATTTCCTAAGGGGGCCTTGTTTTATATGTTAAGGCGTATAAAGAATGGTTTAGGAAACTAGAAAGATATTTAAATATTAAATCATAGAAACAAATTTCTATGATTTTTTTGATATTAAAAAGGAAATAAGAAAGTTATGTTGAATTATATAAGTGAGGAGGTTAAATATGAATGAAGTAAAAGAGTATACAGAAAAGATATTTGAAGAAATAAAACATATAGATGAAAACGGAAGGGAATATTGGGAAGCAAGGGAGTTGATGCCATTACTTGAATATAGTAAATGGGAAAGATTTTCTAATGCTATTAATAATGCAAAAAAATCATGTGAAAATAGTGGTTATAGTGTTGAGGAACATTTTCCCGGGGTCGGGAAAATGATAAACCTTGCCAAAGGAGCTAAAAGAAGTGTGTTAGATTATAAATTATCAAGATATGCGTGTTATTTAATTGTACAAAATGGTGATTCTAGAAAAAAAGTTATTTCGTTAGGTCAAACTTATTTTGCAATACAAACAAGAAAACAAGAATTAAGTGAAAAAGAGTATAGTGAACTTACAGAAGATGAGAAAAGATTTTATCAAAGAAATTTAACAAGAAAGGGTAATTATTCACTTAATATAACTGCTAGAAATTGTGGCGTTAAGAATTTTGACAAGTTTCATATTTGTGGTTATAAGGGGCTTTATAATGGAGAAACTGCTAATGATATAGCTAAAAGAAAAGGTTTGAGATATTGAGAAGATATATTAGATAATATGGGAAGTGAAGAACTAGTAGCAAATCTATTTAGAATATCACAAACAGAAGCTAAACTAAAAAAAGATAATGTGAAAACAGAAATAATAGCTAGTGACACGCATTATACAATTGGTAGAAATATTAGAGAAGTTATCGTAAAGAATGGTGGGACATTGCCAGAGAACTTACCAACACCAAACAAAAGTTTAAAAGAGATAGAAAAAGAAAATAAAAAATTAGAAAATAAGAATCAAATAAAAATATAATATAGATTTATGGTTGTAAGTGTGATAAAATAGTTATACGTAGAATGTATTAGAAAATGGTGATGTTTATGGGTAAGGTTATTGCCTTAGTTAATCAAAAGGGAGGAGTAGGCAAAACTACTTCTAGTATTAATTTAGCAGCATCTTTAGGTGTATTAAAAAAAAGAGTACTATTAGTAGACTTAGATCCACAAGGTAATAGTACTACTGGTATTGGAATAGATAAAAGTGAGATCAAAAAAAGTGTATATGATTTACTTATTGATAATGCTACTTTAAGTGAAGTGATTGTTAAAACTAAATTTAAAAATCTATACGTTATGCCAGCGACTATCAATTTGGCAGGTGCTGATATTGAGTTAATGGAAAAGAGTAGACAGGAACCTGGCTTTGTTAAAGGTAATCAACTTAAAAAGTATTTAGATCAAGCTAAAGAAATGTTTGATTATATTATAATTGATTGCCCTCCTAGTTTGGGTCTTTTAACAACAAATGCTTTAACAGCTGCTAATTCAGTTATTATTCCTGTACAATGTGAATTCTTTGCATTGGAAGGAATTATGCAACTATTAAATACTATTATGTTAGCGCAAAAGAATTTAAATCCAACGTTAGATATTGAGGGTGTTTTATTAACAATGCTTGATAATAGAACTAATCTTGGATTAGAGGTTGTAGAAGATATTAAGAGTTACTTTAAAGAACGTGTATATGATACAATAATTCCTAGACTAGTAAGATTATCAGAGGCTCCAAGCCATGGGAAACCAATACTTGCTTATGATCCACATAGCAGGGGGACAGAGGCTTACCTTAATTTAGCAAAGGAAGTGATTGAAAGAAATGGAAACTAAAAAAAGAGCTTTAGGCAAAGGATTAGAAGAATTATTTAATAATGAAAATCTAGATTTAAACACAATGGAAAAACAAATTTATGAAAGTGCATCTAGTGAAGAAGTTATTGATATAAATATTAATGAATTAAGACCTAACCCTTATCAACCACGTAAAAATTTTAATGATGAAGCTTTAAACGAGTTAGCATCTTCAATTAAAGAACATGGTGTTTTTCAACCAATTATTGTAAAAAAAAGTATTAAAGGTTATGAGATTATAGCAGGTGAAAGAAGATATAGGGCTTCTAAATTAGCAGGGATTACTAAAATACCTGCAATTGTTAGATCTTTTACTGATGAACAAATGATGGAAATAGCGCTTCTTGAAAATTTACAAAGAGAAAATTTAAATGCAATAGAAGAAGCATTGGCTTATAAAAGCATGCTTGATAAATTATTTTTGACGCAAGATGAGCTTGCTAAAAAAGTTGGTAAAAGTAGAAGCCATATTACTAATATTTTAGGATTATTAAGATTGCCTTCATCTGTTCAACAAATGGTTGCGGATGGTAAAATTAGTATGGGACATGCTAGAGTTTTAAGTAAACTAGAATCTGATGATAAAATTATTGAAATGGCAAATCAAATTATTGAAGATAAAATGCCAGTTCGTGATTTAGAAAATATAACATCAGAAGAAAAAATAGAAAAAAAAGTAAAAATTAATCGAAAAAATACTAGTAATGATGAGTACAAGTATGTAGAAGATTTATTCAGAGATAAACTGGATACTAAGGTAAAAATAAAAAATCATAAAATAGAGATATCTTTTACTAATACGGCTGATTTGAATAGAATATTAGAAGTACTTGATGTAAAGGAGAGATAGTATGGAAATATTAAATATTATTCTTTCTAAAAAAGTGGTGGCGCCAATTGTTACTATTGTTGTTTCATATTTGGTTTATAATATATTAAAGTCTGTTGTAAAAAAATTGTTTCGAGTAAGACATAATAAAAATGATAACAGAAGAAAAATGATAAGTGATTTAATCATTAGCATTACTAAGTATTTTTTAATTATAGTTGCATCATTAATTATTATGGATATTTATGGCATAGATACAAAAGCATTAGTTACATCTTTAGGTGTTGTTAGTTTGGTTGCTGGTCTTGCTGTTCAAGACGTATTAAAAGATATAGTAGCAGGGATTAGTATTATTATTGAAGAACAATACACAATTGGTGACTTTGTTAAGATAAATGGTTATGAAGGCTGGGTTAAGTTTTTGAGTTTAAAAACAACTAGATTAGAAGCTTATACTGGAGAGATTCATATTATTCCAAACCATTTAATTGGTGAAGTTACAAACTATAGCAAAACTAAGTCAATGGCTATAGTTGATGTAGGAGTTGCTTATGAAAGTGATATAGATAAAGCTATAAAAGTTTTATCTGATATGTGTGAAAAGTACGAAAATCCAGAAATGATAAGTAAACCTCAAGTTTTAGGTGTTGAAAAACTGGATGATAGTTCAGTAAACGTTAGAATAGTTTGTGAAACTAAACCTATGAAACATTATGGTGTAAAACGTGAACTTAATAAACAAGCAAAATTAGTTTTGGATAAGAATAATATTAGTATTCCTTATCCACAGTTGGTGATTCATGATGGAAAAAGAGTATAAATTAGGCAGTATTGTAGTTATGAAGAAGCAACATCCTTGTGGTAGCAACGAGTGGGAGATAACAAGAATTGGTGCGGATATAAAAATTAAATGTTTGAATTGTGGTAAAAGCATAATGTTACCTAGAATAGAATTTAATAAAAAGCTAAAAAAAGTTATCAATTTTTAGGAGGAAAAGATGAGATTTAAAAATAATAAGAAAAAGAAAAAAATATTAGGCCCTATAACTGTAATGTTGATAATATCTGCTGTTATTATGGTTGCAAGTTTAATAACTTCATCACTTGGAGTTAGAGCAGAAAAAACTATTATAGTTAATGGTAAACTTGAAACTTCTTTGATTACTCCTAATAATATTTTGAGTGTAGATGGAATTAAGTACTTATTTTCAAATATTTTACTTAATTTTAAAATGTTTGAGCCACTAGTTTTATTTATAATATCATTAATAGCATATGGTATTGGGGATGCTAGCGGGTTATTACAAATATTATTTAAACCATTTAGAAGAGTAAAACCATATTTTATAACGTTGTTAGTAGTTTTATTGGGATTTGTTTCAACAATGATTGGTGAATATAGTTTTGTTATTTTAATGCCTTTGGTGGGCTACTTATATAAATATATAAACAGAAATTCTGTTTTAGGAATAGTAACGGTGTTTCTTGGTATTACTTTAGGTTATGCTTCTGGTATTATATTTAATTATGATACATATTTACTTGGAACACTTACACAAATGGCAGCAACTATTGATGTTGATCCTAACTACACATATAATAATTTATCAACTTTATATATAATGTTAGCATCTATGATTATTATGGTTCCTATTTTAGCTAAATTAATAGATGTTAAAATAGCACCTAAATTTAAAAAACCATTATTAGAAGAGAGCGATTCAAATTACTCAAAAAAGGGATTAATATTTAGTACTGTTGCATTTGTAATAATGATTTTAATAGTAGTTTATTTGATTGTTCCAGGATTTTTAGGTTCAGGAATATTACTTGATAATAATCAAACTACTTATATTGCTAAACTATTTACAACAGGAGCTCCTTTCAAAGAAGGAATTATGTTAATATTCTTAATAATGATGATAGTATGTAGTTTTATATATGGTAAAATTTCAAAGAATATTGAAACCAGTAAAGGTTTTACTGAGAGTTTATCAAAAAGCTTATATAATTCAGGTTATTTATTTGCTTTGATGTTCTTTGCTTCACAAATGATTGCTATATTAGATTGGACAGGATTGGGAGAATTAGTTACATGTAAAATAGTAGAAGTACTAAGTATGTTTCAATTTTCGGGAGCATTATTAATATTTGTTTTCTTTATTTTAGCTGTAATAATGACATTAGTAATGCCGTCAACTTTAGGAAAATGGACTGTGGTATCCCCTTTAATAGTTCCATTATTTATGCGTTCAAATATTACTCCTGATTTAACGCAATTTATTTTTCAAGTTGCAGATGGAATTGGAAAAGCAATTACACCTTTATATGCGTTCTTTATCGTGTTATTAGGATTTATGCATCATAATAATGCGGATGAGGATTATGATATTTCTATCTTTGGAACTATAAAACTTATTTTACCAACAGTATTAATTATGTTGGCATTCTGGATTGTATTTATAATTATTTGGTACTTATCGGGATTCCCTTTAGGAATAAGTGGATATACAACTTTATAATTGTTAAGTTTCAATAAACGTGGTATAATATGAACTATGAATTTATTCATAGTTTTTTTATGGAGGGATATTATGAGTTTAACAGCAGGAATCGTTGGTCTTCCTAATGTGGGTAAGTCAACTTTGTTTAATGCAATTACAAAAAAACACATTTTAGCAGCAAATTATCCGTTTGCAACTATTGATCCAAATGTTGGGGTAGTTACAGTGCCTGATAAGAGGTTAGATTTTTTAAATAACTTATATGAACCTAAAAGTTTGGTTCCTACAACATTTGAATTTACTGATATTGCAGGTTTGGTGAAAGGTGCATCAAAAGGTGAAGGATTAGGTAACCAATTTTTATCACATATTAGAGAAGTGGATGCTATAGTAGAGGTAGTTCGATGTTTTGAGGATAAAAATATAATTCATGTAGAAAATGATATAGATCCAATTAGAGATATGGAAATTATTAATGTTGAATTAATGTTGTCAGATTTAGAGATAGTTGATTCTAGAATCGGTAGAATAGAGAAAAAAGCTACACAAACAAAGGATAAAGATTTATTAAAGGAATTAGATATATTAAAAAGAATAAAAAATGGATTAGAAGAAAATATTCCAGTAAGAAGATTAGATATATCAGAAGATGATATGAAAATAATTAATTCTTTTAGACTTATAACTGCTAAACCTATAATATATATGGCTAATATTAGTGAAGAAGATTTAGTTAATGATGGAAATGTTTATGTTGATAAAATAAGGGAATATGCTAAAGTGGAAAAGGCAAAGGTAATTACAGTATCTGCTAAAATAGAAGAAGAACTTAGTGAATTAGATGATGAAGAAAGAGATATGTTTCTATCGGATTTAGGTGTTTCTTCTGGTGGATTAGATAAATTAATTCAAGCTACATATTCTTTGCTTGGACTTGCAACATATTTTACAGCAGGTAAAGATGAAGTTAGAGCATGGACTTTTAAAAAAGGTATGAAAGCTCCTGAATGTGCAGGAATAATTCATACAGACTTTGAAAAAGGTTTTATAAGAGCAGAAGTAATGAGTTATGATGATCTAGAAAAATATGGTGATGAAAAAAAAGTAAGAGAAGCTGGTCGTGTTCGTCTTGAGGGGAAAGAATATTTAATGCAAGATGGCGATATTTGTTATTTTAGATTTAATGTATAAAAAAGACTAAAGTTGTAACGCTTTAGTCTTTTTCTTTAATAATTAATTTCCCTTCTCTACATTCTGGACAATTAAATTTTGGATTTTGGTTATCATCATTAAACATTTTGTTAATAATATTAAAAGTAGTAATTATTTCTTTTGGCATTTTTATTTCATTACCGCAATTATCACATTTATATAAGGTACAGTTTTTTTTGTTTCTTAAATCATCTTCATCAATACAAAGTTTATACATATCAACTTCTAATATTAAAGATATTCTCCATAATGCACCTAAAGAAAAAGTTTGATGTTTTCTACTTTCAATGCTAGAAACAAAGGATAGGGAATAATCAATCTTTTCTGCAAGTTGTGCCTGAGTTAAACCTTTTGCTTTACGATATTTTTTAATATTTTTTCCAATAACATTATATATGTAATTTTCATCTTCTTTACTAAAATTCATTATACTTCACCTACTACATTATTATTATCCCCCAAAAACGCCAAAAATTATTCATAGTATTAGTCCATAAAAAACGCATTTTTTGTATTAGCAATACCAATTTTGATGTTTTTTGATGTTTTTAAAATTTTGAGTATATTAAAAAAAGTGCTAAATATAATTAAAATAAGGTTTACAAATATATTTTTCTTTGTTATAATCAAAGGCGAGTAAGAAATTTACTCCTTGCTTTTTAGAAAGCCAGTAGACCATAAGGAGGTGTAGATATGACAAACTATGAAATTATGTTTATTGTTCGTCCTACATTATCAGAAGAAGAAATCAAAGGTGTAAGTGCATCATTTGAAAAAGTTTTAACTGATAACGGAGCTAAGAACGTAAGTGTAAAAGAATTAGGTCAAAAAGAATTAGCTTATGAAATCAAAAAATTTAAAAGTGGATATTACTTCTTAGCTACTTTAGAAGCTAGTGATGACAAAGCTATTAAAGAATTTGATCGTTTAGCTTTAATTAGTAATGATGTAATTCGTCATTTAATTACAAAGATTGAAGCTTAAGAAAAGAGGTACACATGAATAGAGTAATGTTAATTGGTAGGTTAACTGCCAAACCAGAATTGAGATATACAGGTTCTAATTTACCATATGCTAGATTTTCATTAGCAGTAAATAGAACTTATAGTAACGCCCAAGGACAAAGAGAAACTGATTTTATCAATGTAGTTGTTTGGAGAAAGCAAGCAGAAAACGTTTGTAATTTCTTAGACAAAGGTAGTTTAGTTTCTGTTGAAGGAAGAATTCAAACAGGAAGTTATGATGATAAAGATGGAAATAAAAGATATACGATGGAGGTTGTTGCAGACTCTGTTCAATTTTTAGAAACTAGAGCTCAATCTCAAAATCGTAGTCAAGCAAGTAATGAACCAAGTCCTTATGATTATCAAAATACTGCTACAACAAATAGTGTAGATGTTGCTGATGATCCATTTGCTGATTTTGGTGATAGCGTTTCTATCGATGATAACTTCTTAGATTAATAAGGAGGAAATAAAATGGCTGAATTTTATAGAAAAAAGAAAAAAATATGTCAAATGTGTGCAGGTAAATCTGTAGATTATAAAGACGCTGACATAATTAAAAAATATATAAGTGCTGACAAAGGAAAAATTTTACCAAGAAGAGTAACTGGTGCTTGTGCTAAACACCAAAGACATATTGCTGGTGAAGTTAAAAAAGCACGTTTTATGGCTTTAATACCATTTGTTAAATAAGGATATTTTTATATCCTTTTTATGTGCCTTTTTTTAAGTTATCAATTTCTTGTCTCATAGCTCTTATTACTTTCTCAATGTTTTCCACAGTATAATCACTACCAAAAGTATCATTAATAACATGTTGGTTAGATTTATTTGATGTTCCGTTTCTATTATTTATAACTTGCTGTTGAGCAGAATTAGTACAAAGCACTTGTCCAATAAGCATAAACCAGTTACCTAAAGAATTTTGTTCAGCAGGAGTAGAATCATTTAAAAGAATATATCCAATAACAATTGCGCTTAATGTATATATATTTGATGGAGTACTTGGAACTAGTTTCATGTTATCACGCCCTATAAATTTTATGCTTATATAAATAAAAAAACGAAAAAAATTCTAAAAAACTATTGCATTTCATACAATAATTGTGTATAATTTTGAATGTGTGGCATGCGAAGATGTGTGAGGTTGCCGATACGCCAGGTTAAGTTGATAAATAAAATTTGGTATATATCGGGTTTTTACACGGAGCTAGTCTATACTGAGATATAGGCGAAGGGAGGATACAATATGTCTAAAACTACAGTTCGTATCAAATTAAAAGCGTTCGAACATAAAAGTTTGGATACTGCTTGTGCTAAAATTGTGGAAACAGTTAAAAGATCAGGTGGAGAAGTTAGTGGACCAGTACCACTTCCAACTGAAATTGAAAAAGTTACAATTTTAAGAGCGGTTCACAAATATAAAGATTCACGTGAACAATTTGAAAGAAGAACACACAAAAGACTAATTGATATCAATAACCCATCTAAGGAAACTATTGAGGCATTAACTCATTTAGATATCCCAAGTGGCGTTGATATTCAAATTAAATTATAATTTATAGGAGGAAAAAATTATGAAAGGAATCTTAGGTCGTAAAATTGGAATGACTCAAGTATTTACAAAATCAGGCAAATTAGTTCCAGTAACTGTTGTTGAAGTTGAACCAAATGTGGTAACACAAATTAAGACAAAAGAAAATGATGGTTATGAAGCTATTCAACTAGGATTTGATACAAAGAGAGAAAAGTTAGCGACTAAAGCTTCTATTGGGCATACCAATAAAGCTAAGACTACACCTAAGCGCTTCTTTAAAGAAATTAGAGGTGTAGAGATCAATAATTATTCATTAGGTCAAGAAATCAAAGTTGATATTTTTGAAGCTGGTGAAGTTGTTGATGTTACAGGAATCACTAAGGGACATGGTTTCCAAGGTGTAATTAAAAGACATAATCAAAGTAGAGGTCCTATGGGACATGGTTCTCATTATCACAGAAAACCAGGTTCAATGGGAACTATGAGACCAATGCGTGTTTTCAAAGGTAAGAAATTACCAGGTCATATGGGTACATTAACAGTAACTATTCAAAATCTTGAAGTTGTTGCTGTAGATGTTGAAAATAATGTAATTTTAATCAAAGGTAATATACCAGGACCTAAAAAATCATTAGTTGTAATTAAGACTGCTGTTAAAAATCCTGGAAAGGTAAAAGAAACAGAAGAATTAATTAAATATGCAGAAGAAACTAATGAAACACCAGTGGTAGAAAAATCTGAAGAAGTTGAAGCAACTGAAGCAGAAGCTCCAGTAGAAGCTGAAAACTAGTAAGGAGGAATATAGATGGCTAAATTATCTGTATTAAATATCAAAGGTGAAAAAGTTAGCGATATTACTTTAGAAAAGCAAGTATTTGGAATCACTCCAAACGATGCTGTTTTATATGATGCAATTACATTAACAAGAAATGCGCAAAGACAAGGTACTGCAAGTACAAAAACACGTTCAGAAGTTAGTGGTGGTGGTAGAAAGCCATGGAGACAAAAAGGTACAGGTCGTGCTCGTCAAGGAAGTATCCGTGCAGCACAATGGTATCATGGTGGTGTAGTATTTGGACCAACACCTAGAGATTACGATAAAAAAATGAATCGTAAAGAAAGAAGATTAGCTTTAAAATCAGCTTTAGCTTATAAAGAAATTGAAAAAGCAATCGTTGTTGTAGATAGTTTAAATCTTGAAACAAACAAAACTAAAGATATGTTAAATATTTTAAATAATTTAAAATTAGCAAACAAAAAAGTATTAATTGTTGTAGATGGATTAAATGAAAATTTAATCTTAGCTACTCGTAACATTGCTAGTGTAATGCTACTTGAGGCAAGCGAAATTAACACTTTAGATGTAGTTAGTGCAGACGCATTATTAATGACTACAGAAGCTGCTAAAAAAGTTGGGGAGGTGCTTATTTAATGAATAACTATAGAGATATTATTAAAGCGCCAATTATTACAGAAAAAAGTGCTGATTTAGCACAAAATAAAAACACTATTACATTTAGTGTTGCTACAGATGCAAATAAAGTTCAAATTAAACAAGCTGTAGAAAAAATATTCAACGTAAAAGTTGAAAGTGTTAATACTGTAAATGTTAAACCAAAGAAAAAAAGAGTTGGTAGATATACAGGAAAAACAAATAAAGTAAAAAAAGCAATTGTTAAATTAAGAGAAGGTAGTTCAATCGAACTAAACTAATCTAAAGGAGGATATATATGGCAATAAAAACATACAAACCTATGACTAATGGTACTCGTGGTATGTCAAAGTTGATCAACGATGAAATCACTACTTCAGTTCCTGAAAAATCATTAGTTGTTACTTTAAAGAAAAATGGTGGACGTAATAATCAAGGTAAAATTACTTTGAGACATCGTGGTGGCGGAGCTAAAAGAAAATATCGTATTATTGATTTTAAAAGAGATAAAGACGGTGTTGTTGGAACTGTTGCTACTATTGAATACGATCCAAACCGTACTGCTAACATTGCTTTAATTAATTATGCTGATGGAGAAAAAAGATACATTATCGCTCCAAAAGGTTTAAAAGTTGGGGATAAAATTGAAAGTGGAGCTAAAACTGATATTAAAGTTGGTAACTCATTAGAGCTTGGTAATATTCCTGAAGGAACAGTAGTTCATAATGTTGAGTTAAAAGCTGGTAAGGGTGGTCAAATTGCTCGTACTGCTGGAAGTTCAGTTCAAATATTAGGACGTGAAGGTAAATATACATTGCTTCGTTTAACTAGTGGAGAAGTTCGTAAGGTACTAAGTACTTGTAGAGCTACTATTGGTGAAGTAGGTAATGCAGATCATGAATTAGTAAATATTGGTAAAGCAGGTCGTAAAAGACATATGGGTATTAAACCAACAGTTCGTGGTTCTGTTATGAATCCTAATGATCACCCACATGGTGGTGGTGAAGGACGTGCACCTATCGGTCGTAAAGGTCCAGTTACTCCTTGGGGTAAACCAGCATTAGGATACAAAACTCGTGCTAATAAAAAAGCAAGTGATAAATTAATTGTACGTCGTCGTACAAAATAGTGAAAGGATGATTATTAATGGCTAGAAGTTTAAAGAAGTTACCTTTTGTTGATGCTCATTTAACAAAAAAAGTAGCTAAAGTAAATGAATCTGGAAAAAAAGAAGTTATTAAAACATGGTCTCGCCGTTCAACAATTTATCCTGAATTTATTGGACACACATTTGCTGTTCATAATGGTAAAGAATTTATTCCTGTTTATGTAACAGAAGATATGGTTGGACATAAATTAGGAGAATTCGCATTAACACGTAAATTTGGTGGACATGGCGATGAAAAAGGTAAAAAATAAGACAAAATAGTTACCAAGAAAGGAGGACTAAAATGGAAGCATATGCGATTGCAAAAGGAGTTAGAATTGCACCTCGTAAAGCCCGTTTAGTTATAGATTTAATACGTGGTAAGAGCGTAGAAGAAGCTGATAAAATATTAAAAAACATTAATAAAGAAGCTTCAAGATTATCTAGAAAAGTGTTAGTTTCTGCTGTTGCCAATGCTGAAAACAACTTAGGGTTAAATAAAAAAGACTTAGTTGTTAAAGAAGCAATTGTTAACGAAGGACAAACAATGAAAAGAATGAAATTTGGATCACGTGGACATGTAGATCCAATTAAGAAAAGAACAAGTCACATTAAGATTGTTGTTAGTGACAATAAATAAGTAAGGAGGAAAACTCGTGGGTCAAAAAGTTAGTCCAATAGGACTTAGAATTGGTATTAACAAAACTTGGGAATCTAATTGGTATGCTAGTAATAAAGATTTCGCTAAGTATTTAAATAACGATGTTAAAATCCGTAAAGCATTAAGTGCTAAACTTAAAGATGCTGCTGTATCTAGTATTGTTATTGAAAGAACAGCTAAAAAAACAGATGTTATTATTCATACTGCAAAACCAGGTGTTGTTATTGGACACGGTGGAGATGAAATTGAAAAATTAAGAAGTCAATTAGCTAAATTAGTTGATGAAAATGTTCAAATTTCTATTATGGAAGTTAAAAACCCAGATGTTGTAGCTGCATTAGTTGCAGAAAATATTGCACATCAAATTGAAAATCGTGTTTCATTTAGAATTGCTCAAAAGAGAGCTATTAGAAACGCTATGAAAGCAGGAGCAAAAGGAATTAAAACTTCAGTATCAGGTCGTTTAGGTGGAGCTGACATGGCAAGAACTGAAGGATATACTGAAGGAAATATTCCACTTCATACTTTAAGAGCAGACATTGATTATGCTCACAAAGAAGCTAATACTACTTATGGTAAGATTGGTGTTAAAGTATGGATTTACAAAGGAGAAATCCTTGCCTCAAAGAAAAAAGGAGGTAATGAGAATGGCAGTCATTCCAAAAAGAACTAAATATCGTAGACCACATCGTTTAAAATACGATGGAGAAGCTAGAGGAAATAGAGTTCTTCATTTCGGTGAATACGGGTTACAAGCAATGGAAGGTAGCTATATTACGCAACAACAAATAGAAGCTGCTCGTGTTGCTATGACTCGTTATATGAAACGTGGAGGAAAAGTTTATATTAACATATTCCCACATTTATCATTAACAAGAATACCTTTGGAAACTCGTATGGGAAAAGGTAAAGGTCAACCTGAATTATGGGTAGCAGTAGTAAAACGCGGAAAAATTATGTTTGAAATTAGTGGAGTAGATGAAGCAACAGCTCGTGAAGCTTTAAGACTTGCTATGCACAAACTTCCAATCAAGTGTAAATTCGTTAAGAAAGATGGTGAAGTAAATGAGTAATCAAGAAATCAGAGATTTATCAAATGAAGAAATTTTAAAGAAAATCGAAGAATATAAAGAAGAATTATTTAATTTACGTTTTAGCCAAGCTACTGGAAGTCTTGAAAAACCTTCAAGAATTCGTGAATTAAGAAAGTTAGTTGCACGTATGAAAACAATTTTACGTGAACGTGAACTAAAAGAAAACTAGGAGGCTATTATGGAAAACAAAAGAAAACAAGAGTTAGTTGGAAAAGTAGTTAGTGCTGGAAATAATAAAACTATTACAGTATTAGTTGAAACTTATCGTAAAGATAACTTGTATGGAAAACGCGTTAAATATTCAAAAAAATATGCTGCTCACGATGAAAAAAACTTAGCTCAACAAGGAGATACTGTACGTATTGTTGAGACAAGACCAATATCTAAAACAAAACATTTCCGTTTAGTAGAAATAGTAGAAAAAGCAGTTATTTTATAATTGTAACGGAGAAGGAGGATTAAATATGGTTCAACAACAAACAGTGTTAAAAGTTGCTGATAATTCAGGTGCTCGTGAACTTATGGTTATTCGTGTGCTTGGAGGATCTAAAGTAAAAACAGGTAATATTGGTGATATAGTCGTAGGGACTGTTAAAAAAGCTATTCCTAACGGAACAGTACCTCGTAGTAAGGTTGTAAAAGCTGTAATCGTTAGAAGTAAATCTGGTCTTAGAAGAGAGGATGGGTCTTATATCAAATTTGATGATAATGCTTGCGTTATTATTAAAGATGATAAATCTCCAGTTGGAACTCGTGTATTCGGGCCAGTAGCACGTGAATTACGTGATAAAGATTTTATGAAAATTGTTTCACTTGCAAAAGAAGTGTTATAGGTTGGAGGTAGAATATGAACTTTAAACAAGGAGATAAAGTAGTTGTTATTGCAGGTTCTTCTAAAGGTAAAGAAGGAAAAATAACAAGAGTACTAAAATGTTCAAATAAAGTAGTTGTTGAAGGTGCAAATATTGTTAAAAAACATGTTAAACCTAATGGACAAACTGCAGGTTCAATTATTGAAATGGAAGCTCCAATTCATGCTTCTAATGTGATGATGATTGATCCAAAAACAAATAAAAGAACTAGAGTTGGTCATACAACTGATAAAAAAGGTAAAAAAGTTAGAGTTTCTAAGAAATCTAATGAAAACCTTGATTAATTGGAAGGAGGGTATATATGAACCGCCTAAAGGAAAAATATGTATCAGAAATCGTACCTAGTTTAAGAGAAAAACATAATTATAAAAGTGTAACTGAGGTCCCAAAGTTAGATAAAATAGTTGTTAATATGGGTGTTGGTGATGCAACAACTAATGCTAAATTATTAGAAGCTGCTATGGCTGACTTAGAAATTATTACAGGACAAAAACCAGTTGCTACAAAAGCTAAAAAGGCTATTGCTGGATTTAAAGTTAGAGAAGGTCAAGCAATTGGTTGTAAAGTAACACTTCGTGGAGAAAATATGTATAACTTTTTAGATAAGTTAATTAGTATTACATTACCACGTGTTCGTGATTTTAGAGGTGTATCTCCAAAAGCATTTGATGGAAGAGGAAACTATACTTTAGGATTAACTGAACAATTGATTTTCTCAGAAATAGAATATGATAATGTTGTTAAAGTACGCGGCATGGATATTGTTTTTGTTACAACAGCAAAAACTAACGAAGAAGCTTATGATTTATTAGCTGCATTCGGTATGCCATTCAAAAAGTAATTTAATTAGGAGGATATTATGGCTAAGAAAAGCATGATTATAAAAGCTAGTCGTAAACCAAAATTCAAAGTACGTGAATATACTCGTTGTGAAAGATGCGGTAGACCTCATGCTGTACTTAGAAAATATGGAATTTGCCGTATTTGTTTTAGAGAACTAGCTTATAAAGGACAAATACCAGGGGTTAGAAAATCTAGCTGGTAGGATGAAGGGAGGATATATATGGTAACAGATCCAATCGCAGATATGCTTACAAGAATTCGTAATGCTAATCAAATGCGATACAAAGAAGTTGAAGTACCCGCTTCAAGATTAAAATTAGAAATTGCTAGAATACTTAAAGAAGAAGGCTTTATAGCTGATTATAAAGTTAAAAAGAACGAAGTTCAAAGTATTATAGTATTATATTTAAAATATAGTGATAAGAAAGAAAGAGTAATTACTGGACTTAAGAGAATTTCTAAACCAGGATTACGTGTTTATGCAAAAGCTGAAGAATTACCACGTGTATTAAATGGACTTGGAATTGCAATCGTTTCTACTTCAAAAGGAGTTATGACTGACAAACAAGCTCGTAAAGAATCACTTGGTGGAGAAGTTTTAGCATATATATGGTAGAAAGATAGGAGGATTAATATGAGTCGTATTGGTAATAGAGTATTAACAATACCTGAAGGTGTTAGCGTTACAGTTAACGGTAATATTGTAAGTGTTAAAGGTCCTAAGGGAGAACTTTCTACAGAAGTAAATAGAAATATCACTGTTGTAGTAGAAGGAAATGAAGTAAAAGTTACAAGAAAAAATGATAACTTTAAAAATTTCCATGGGACTGCTAATGCAAATATTAAAAATATGATAATTGGTGTTTCAGAAGGTTATGAAAAGAAACTAGAATCAATTGGTGTTGGTTATCGTTTTGCTTTAAAAGGTAATGAACTAGTTGTAACTGCTGGTTATTCTCACCCTGTAAATGTTGAAATTCCTGCAGGAATCACATTAGAATCACCAAGCAATACTGAATTAACAGTAAAAGGTATTGATAAATGCCAAGTTGGTGAATTTGCAGCCAACATTAGAAAAATAAGAGAACCAGAACCTTATAAAGGCAAAGGTATTCGTTATAAAGATGAACATATCCAACGTAAAGAAGGAAAGAAAGCATCTTAGTTAAGTAAAGGAGAGTAATGTTATGATAAAGAAAGTATCTCGTAATGATGTACGTAAAGCTAGACATGCTCGTGTTAGAACTAAAGTAGTTGGTACTGCTTCTGTTCCAAGACTAAATGTGTTTAGATCAAATCAAAACATTTTTGCACAAATTATAGATGATGCTACAGCAACAACTTTAGTAAGTGCTTCTTCAATTGACAAGGAATTAAAACTTGAAAATGGAGGAAATGTAGAGGCTGCTAAACAAGTTGGAGCATTACTTGCAAAACGTGCAAAAGCTGCAAAAATTAATAAAGTAACATTTGATAGAGGTGGATACCTATATCATGGTCGTGTTAAAGCATTAGCTGATGCTGCACGCGAAAATGGATTAGAATTCTAGAGGAGGGAAAATACATGGAAAATAGAAGAAGAGAACCACGCCCAAAATTATTCGACGAAGAAGTTATCAATATTGGTCGTGTTACGAAAGTAACAAAAGGTGGTCGTCATTTCCGTTTCTCTGCTACAGTTGCTGTTGGTGACAGAAAAGGGCAAGTAGGAATTGGTACTGGAAAAGCAAATGAAGTTCCAGATGCAATTAAGAAAGCTGTTCAAGCCGCTACAAAAAATGTAGTTAGAGTATCAGTTGTTGATGGAACAATCCCACATGAAGCTATTGGTGTTAGAAGCGCTAGTAAAGTTATGTTAAAACCAGCTGCTGCCGGAACTGGAGTTAAAGCAGGAGGACCTGTACGTGCAGTTTTAGAGTTAGCAGGGATTAAAGACATTTTATCAAAATCACTTGGAAGTAATACAAAAATTAATATGGCATATGCAACATTAGATGCTTTAAAATCACAAAGAACAGTAGAAAAAGTTGCTGAACTTCGTGGAAAAAAAGTAGAGGAGATTTTATAATATGAAGTTACATACTATGAAACCAGCTGAAGGTGCTACATTTACTCGTAAAAGAGTAGGTCGTGGAATTGGATCTGGATTAGGAAAAACAAGTGGTAAAGGACACAAAGGACAAAATGCTCGTAGTGGCGGAGGAGTTCGTCAAGGTTTCGAAGGTGGACAATTACCATTATTCAGACGTTTACCAAAACGTGGATTTACAAATGCTATGTTTAAAACAGAATATGCTGTTATTAATTTAAGTGATTTAAATAAATTTGAAGATGGAGCAACAGTTTCTCCAGAGTTATTAAAAGAAATGGGATTAGTAAAAAAACAACTAGATGGAATTAAAGTATTAGGAAATGGAAAACTAGAGAAAAAACTAGTTGTAAAAGCACATAAATTTTCTAATGTAGCTAAAGAACAAATAGAAAAATTAGGTGGAAAAGCTGAGGTGATCTAAGATGTTTGCTTCGGTAAAACAAATATTCAATCCAAAGAATAAAGATTTACAAAAGAAAATATTATTTACCTTACTTGGATTATTTATCTTTAAGTTAGGTACATTAATTATTGTTCCAGGAATTGATAAAGAATCGTTAACTGGACAACTTGGTTTCTTAGAGCTTTTAAACGTAATGGGTGGAGGAGCTATGGAGCGTTTCTCAATATTCGCTTTAGGTGTAGGTCCATACATTACAGCTTCAATCATCATTCAATTATTATCTATGGATATAATTCCATATTTAAGTGAATTAAATGAGCAAGGTGGAGTAGGTAGAGCTAAGTTAAATCAAATTACAAGAGTTGTAGGTATTATACTTGCATTCGTTCAAGGTTATATGTATTCATTTGCTTATATTGGAAATGGTACAGCAATGGATTATATGCAATTTTCAATCATCTTAACAGCAGGAACTTGTTTCTTACTATGGTTAGGAGATCAAATTACTGCTAAAGGTGTGGGAAATGGTATTTCATTAATAATCATGGCAGGTATTATTGCTAGTATGCCAAATATGTTTGCTAGTGCATGGGGAGGATTTGTTGATGCTTCAAGTGTACAAGGAACATTATTAGGAATTGTGTTATTTATAATTTATGTTTTAATTTATTTAATTATTGTTGTAGGTATCGTTTTTGTTGAAAATGCAGAAAGAAGAATACCAGTACAATATGCAAATAAATCAAATGCCACTTTTGGTGGTAAACAAAATTATTTACCTTTCCGTTTGAATTCAGCAGGGGTTATTCCAGTAATCTTTGCATCTGCATTGTTAGCAATTCCAAGTATTATAGCTCAATTTATTAAAAAAGATGGATTTACACTATTTATTAATAAATGGATAGTAACAAATTCACCTACAGGATTGATATTATATATCGTACTAATTTTTGCTTTTTCATACTTCTATACATTCGTTCAAATCAAACCAAAAGATATGGCTGATAATTTGAATAAGAATGGTGGATATATACCAGGGATTAGACCTGGCGAAGAAACAAATAAGTACATTACAAAAGTTTTAAAGAAATTAACAGTAGTAGGTGCTATAGGATTAACATTTATTGCTGCACTTCCAATAGTATTTGGTATGGTTACTAATTTACCAACAAGTGTTACTATTGGTGGTACTGGACTTTTAATCGTTGTTGGTGTTGCACTTGAGACATATAAACAAATTGAAAGTCAATTAGTAAGTAGAAATTATACTAGAGGAAGAAGAAGATAATATGAAAAGTGTGATTCTAATTGCTGCTCCTGCAGCTGGTAAAGGAACAGAAGCTGTAAAATTAGAGGAACAATTTCACATACCTCACATTTCAACTGGAGATTTACTTAGAGATGCTGTAAAGCAAGGTACTGAATATGCTTCAATCATTGAAGAATATCAGAATAAAGGTGAATTTGTTCCATTTGAAATAGTATTAAAAGTTTTAAAAAATAGAATATTGCAACCAGATTGTGATAATGGATATATACTAGATGGATTTCCACGAGATTTAGCGCAAGCTGAAGCTTATGATGAAATTTTAAAAGAGATAAATAAAGACTTAGGATACGTAATTGTTTTAGATATTGATAAAGAAATAGCTAAATCAAGAATTAGTGGACGTTATAGTTGCCCTAGTTGTGGTAGAGTATACAATATAAATACTGCACCAAAACCGTTAAACGATGGTTTATGCGATGTATGTAATACTAAACTTACTCATAGAGACGATGACGACGCTGAAGTTTATGAACAAAGATATAAATCATATCTAGAAAAAACTGAACCACTAATTAGTTATTACGAGAAAAAGGGTAATGTTTATCACGTTGATTCTAGTGTAACTCCAGAATATACACATGAACAAGTTGTAAAAATCTTAGGAGAATAAGTATGATTTCAATAAAAACTCCAAGAGAGATAGAATTAATGCGCGTAGCTGGCGAAATAGTTGGTGATACTCACAAGTATTTAATTCCTTATTTAAAACATGGAATTACTACGAAAAAAATTGATTCGCTAGCTCGTGAATATATCATAAAAAGAGGAGCATTTCCTTCTTGTTATCATTATGAAGGATATCCAGCTAATATCTGTATATCTATAAATGAAGAAGTTGTACACGGTATTGCTTCTAACCGTAAGTTAAGAGAAGGAGATATAGTAACATTAGATATATGTGTTTGTTATAAAGGTTACCATGGTGATAGTGCTTGGACTTATGCAGTAGGGCATATATCAGATGAGAAAAAATATTTAATGAAACATACAGAGACTGCTTTGTATGAAGGTTTAAAACAAGTTAAAGAAGGCGTACATATAGGAGATATTGGTAATGCGATAGAAACTTATGCTTTAGCACATCACTTAGGTGTAGTTAAAGAATTAGTAGGCCATGGAATTGGTAATGAACTTCATGAAGATCCTGATGTTCCAAATTATGGAAAAAAGGGAACCGGGCCAATATTAAAAAAAGGAATGGTAATTGCTGTAGAACCTATGCTTAATGCTGGGACAGCCGATATTTATCTTTTAGATGATGATTGGACAGTGATTACTGCTGATGATAAGCCTTCAGCCCATTTCGAGCACACTGTAGTAGTAACAGAAGATGGGTATGAAATACTAACGAAGAGGTGATTTTAATGGCAAAAGATGATACAATTGAAGTGACTGGTAAAGTTTTAGAAGTATTGCCAGGAGGAATATTCAAAGTAGAGCTTGAAAATAAGCACACTGTAATTGCTCACGTTTCTGGTAAAATCCGTATGAACTATATCCGCATTTTACCAGGTGATACAGTGACTGTTGAATTATCACCATACGATTTAACACGTGGGCGTATAACCTATAGAAAATAGTAGGGAGGAATTAATTATGAAAATTAGACCATCAGTAAAGAAAATTTGTGATAAATGCAAAATCATTAGACGTAAGGGAAAAGTATATGTAATATGCGAAAACCCAAAACACAAACAAAGACAAGGTTAATAGGAGGTGTTTAGATGGCACGTATTAAAGGTGTAGATGTACCTAATAATAAGAGAATTGAAATCGCATTAACTTATATTTATGGTGTTGGTAGAAGTCTATCAAACAAAGTATTAGCTGATGCTAAAATTGATATTAATAAAAGAGCTGGTGAGTTAGATAACGATGAATTAGGACGTATTCGTGATGAGTTAAATAAATATTTAACTGAAGGTGATTTACGTCGTGAAGTTAATATGAATATTAAAACAAAAATGGAAATTAATTCATATCAAGGAACTCGTCATAAAAAAGGTTTACCTGTAAGAGGACAAAGAACTAATAGAAATGCTCGTACTCGTAAGGGTAAAGGTAAAGTAGTTGCAAATAAGAAAAAATAATGCAAACTAAAAAGGAGGTTATTTAAATGGCTTATAAACCAAGAAAACGTAAAGTTAAAAAGAATGTGCCAGAAGGTAAAGCATTCATTCATTCAACTTTTAATAATACAATAGTTACTATTTCTGATGTAGACGGTAATGCTATTAGTTGGGCATCTGCTGGAACATTAGGATTTAAAGGAAGTAAAAAATCCACTCCATTTGCTGCTGGTATGTCAGCTGAAGCTGCAGGAAAAGCTGCATTTGATATGGGAATGAGAAAAGTACAAGTATTTGTAAAAGGATTAGGATCAGGTCGTGAAACTGCAATTCGTTCATTACAAACAGCTGGCCTTGAAGTTACTTCAATTTCTGATGTAACACCTATACCACATAATGGATGTCGTCCACCAAAACGTCCACGTGGATAAAAGAAAGGAGTGCTTTAAATGTTAAATTTTGAAAAACCAATATATAAAATAACAGATTATGTTGAAAATAATAATTTCGGTAAATTTGAATTAGAACCATTAGAAAGAGGATTTGGTACTACTATTGGTAATGCTCTTAGAAGAGTAATGTTATCAAGTATGCCTGGTAGTGCAATTGTTGCTGTTAAAATTGAAGGGGCAATGCATGAATTCCAAACATTAGATGGTGTTGTAGAAGATGTAACGTCTATTATCTTAAATTTAAAAAATGTTGTTGTAAAGAACCACACTGATGAGCAAAAAGTAATTCGTCTTTCTGTATCTGAAGAAAGAGTTGTTACAGCAGATGACATTGAAACAGATAGTGATGTAGAAATCATTAATAAAGATCAAGTAATTGCTACTTTAGCAAAAGGTGGAAAACTTGATATGGAAATGATTGTTGACAATGGTCGCGGATATGTTCCATCTACAGAAAATAAGAAATATACTGAAAATAATAAGATTGGTTATATTCCAATAGATGCACTTTATTCACCAATCGAAAGAATTAACTACGAAGTTGATAATGCTCGTGTTGGTCAAGATGCAAATTATGATAAATTAATTATGAATGTTCAAACTAACGGTGCTATTAGACCAGAAGAAGCTATGGCTTTAAGTGCTAAAATATTAATTGAACATTTAAATATCATTACAAATTTAAGTGAAATCGCTGATGTAACAGGTATTATGAATGCTAAACAAGAAGATAGCAAATTAAAGAAATTAGAAACATCAATTGATGATTTAGATTTCTCAGTAAGAGCTTATAACTGTTTAAAAAGAGCAGGAATTAATACTTTAGGTGATTTAACAGAAAAATCAGAACTTGAAATGATGAAGATTCGTAACTTAGGTAAAAAATCTCTTAAAGAAGTTATTGATAAAATTAAAGATATGGGACTTAGATTCCGTGATGAAGACTAATAGTTAGGAGGAAATGAAATGGCTTATAGAAAATTAGGGCGTACTAACAAACATAGAAGAAGTATGCTTGCAAATTTAACTCGTGACCTAATTATGAACGAACGTATTGAAACTACTGAAACTCGTGCTAAAGAAGTTCGTAAATTTGTTGATAAAATGATTACATATGGAAAAGATGGATCATTAGTATCAAGAAGAAAAGCCTTAGCGTTCTTACACAATGATAATGATGCTGTTAAAAAAGTATTTGATGATTTAACAAAACGCTATGCTGCTCGTAACGGAGGTTATACAAGAATATTAAAATTAACAGAACGTAGAGGAGACGATGCGTTAATGGTAATTTTAGAATTAGTAGAAGGAGATGCAAAATAAGCATCTTTTTTTGTTGACAATATTTATATAATTGTATAAAATTTTATTAGGGTGTGATAATGTGAGTGAACTTGATAGATTAGAAGAACTAAGAAAGAAAGTTATTAAAAAAGACGCAATAGGTATTATGATAGCTATTTTGGTAGGAATAATTCTAATTTTTATTACAAACGGTCATCTTGGTATTGTTATGATTGCGTTTATAATTGGAACGATTTTAACTGCTGTATTAACTAACAAAGAACGAAAAGAATTTAATGAGTTATATAAAAAAATAGTAGTTTTAAGCTCTTTTCAGAAAATGTTTACTGATATTGATTATAAACCTGAAATAGGTATAGATTATGAAACTATTGCTTCAACTCAAATGATGAATATGGGGGATAAATATCGTTCTAATGACTATATAAAAGCTAAGTATAAAAATATTAACTTTGAGTCTGCAGATGTTCATATTGAAGAAGAACATACTGATGACGAAGGACATACAACATATGTAACAATATTTAGAGGCCAATGGTTTATATTTGATTTTAATAAACAATTTAAAGCTAATATTCAAGTGTGCGCTAAAAACTTCTATAATGCTAGAAGAGGTGGTTTGTTTTCAAAAACGAAATATAATAAAGTAAGTATGGAAGATATGGAGTTTAATAAAGAATTTAAAGTTTATGCTCAAAATGAATTAGATGCTTTTTATGTTTTAACCCCTAATTGTATGGAAAAAATAAAAGAATTAAAGAATAAAACAAAAGGACGTTTGTTATTATGTTTTATTAATAATCGTCTTCATGTAGGTCTTTATAATAATAAAGATTTATTTGAGGCTAATATTTTTAAGAAAATAAATTTAGAAGAAGAACAAAATAAAACATTAAATGAGATGAAAATTATTACTGAGTTTGTGGATACACTTGACTTAGATAATGATTTATTTAGAAGGGAGGTGTAGTATATGGCATTAGTAGGAATAATTTTATTATTAGTTGTAATAGTAGCTATTTGGTATGTTGCAACATCTAATAAATTAAATAGATGTATTGTTAAAATTGAAGAAGCTGATTCTGGAATAGATGTAGCTTTAACTAAAAGATATGATGTTTTAACTAAAATGATGGATACTGTAAAAGCATATGCTAAACATGAAAAAGAAACTTTATTTGAGATTATTAATCTTCGTAAAGGAATGTCTTTAGAAGAAAAAAATGAAGAAAATAGTAAAATGACTAAAAATTTAGAAAGAATAAATGTTTTAGCAGAAGCTTATCCTGAATTAAAATCTAGTGAGAATTATAAAACATTACAACAATCTATCGTTGATGTTGAAGAACATTTACAAGCAGCTCGTAGAATGTATAATTCAAATGTGTCAATGTTTAATCAAATGATAGTTACATTTCCAACAAGCGTAGTTGCAAATTCTAAATCTTTAACTAAAAAAGCTTTTTTTGAAGCTGAAGATGTAAAGAAAAGTGATGTAAAAATAGATTTATAAAATAAAAATTTAAAGATTATTGTCTTTGAATTTTTTTTATTGTATAATCAGGTTAGAGGTGATACTATGAAAGCTTTAATAACAGGTGCAAGTTCAGGATTAGGTGCAGATATGGCTCGTATTTTAGGCAATATGGGCTATGATTTAATATTAGTTGCTAGAAGAAAAACAAAATTAGAAAAATTACAAAAAGAAATAAAAACCAATGTTGATATAGAAATAATGGATATCTCTAGCACTTTTAATTGTATGAAACTATATAATAAGTATAAAAAAGAAGATATCGATATACTTATTAATAACGCTGGTTTTGGTGTATATGGTGAATTCGTTAGTACAAGTATTGATAAAGAATTAGATATGATAGATATTAATATTAAAACAGTTCATACTTTAACTAAATTATTCTTAAATGATTTTAAGAAAAAAGATAAAGGATATATATTAAATGTTGCCAGTAGTGCGGCTTTCTTGCCTGGACCATTAATGGCTAGTTATTATGCAACAAAAGCATACGTTTTAAATCTAACTAGTGCTATTAGTGAAGAATTAAGAAGAAGTAACTCAGGTGTTTATATTGGTTGTTTATGCCCTGGGCCTGTGGATACTGAATTTAATAGAGTAGCTAAATGTTCATTTAGTATTAAAGGTATGAGTAGTTATCAAGTATCGCAATATGCTATAGATAAAATGTTTAAAAGAAAAAAAATTATTATACCAGGGGTTAAAATGAAATTAGGTATATTTTTCTCTAAATTAATTCCGATGTCGTTGAAGTTAAAAATATCTTATAAAATTCAAAATGGGAAAAGTGAGTAAGTGGTAATATGAATTATTGTTCTATATGCGGTAGTGAATTAGATAATAAAGGTAAATGTAAAAAATGTGGTAACCAAGGATCTTTTGAATCTACAGTAAATGAAACTACACAAGGCTTATCAGTAAAGGATTATGAAATTTTAAAAATGGTTTATATAGGTAATAATTATGTAGGAATTGAAGAAAGTAAATTATCTTTTTCCTCACTTTTGTTTGGTCCTATATATGCTTTATATAGAAAAATATATCTAGTTGGAATTGTATGGCTTTCTATAATTGCTCTTTTGCTATTAAATTTTAGTGTTTATGTTGTTTTATTTATAAATTTATTTTTAAATATTATGATGTTTTTTATATTTAATTCATTATATTTAAAAATTATTGATAAGAAGATTAGCAAAATTGTTGATAAACATCCTAATCATACTTTAGAAGAGTTAAAAAGAATATGTGCAAAAAATGGAAGAACGAGTCCGGTATTTATAGTTATTTTTATTATTCTAGGCATTTTACTTATCTTAAATTATTCAGTAATGCCTTTAATAGCTGAAAAAATTACTAACTCTTCTGTTGGTGCTAATGAGGTAAGTGCAGAAAGTTATATAAACTCAGTAAATTTGGTTATGGCTACTGAGATGCTAGAAAATAATTCAGTAGTTGATGGTACATATAAAATTCAAAGTGATGGAAGTATATCTAATGATAATATAAATTATCAAATTGAAATTAGATATAGTCACCCTTCAGGAGGACTGCTTGTCATAAGAAATGGTTCTGTATTAACTGGTGAAATATGTTATGGTAAAACAACATACATATATGATGGAAAAATTTCTTTAAAAAAATAACCCAATTATTTGGGTTTTTGTTTGTAAATAAATAATAAATATATTATAATATATGGTACACAGTGAGGTGATAATATGGATAATAATATTATTATGATTAAAAATTTAAACTTTAGTTATAATGAGAAAAAAATGTTTGATAATTTTAATTTAGATATTAAAAAAGGTAGTTATGTTCATATTATTGGTCCTTCTGGAAGTGGTAAGAGTACATTAGTAAAAATACTTTTAGGTTTAATAAAAACAGATAGCTATATTAATATATATCACATGAATCTTTGTGATGATAATTTAAAAGATATTAGAGATAATGTTGGTGTTGTTTTTGAAAATCCTGATAATACTTTTGTTTGTGATACCGTAAAAGATGAAATACTATTTAGTTTAGATAATATGCATTATGCAGAAAGTACTATTAAGACTAAATTAAATAAAGTTTTAACTTATGTCCCTGTCGATAATTTATTAGATCGTAGCTTAAATTCTTTGAGTGGCGGAGAAAAACAGTTAGTAGCGCTAGCTTCTGCGTTAATTAAAGAACCTAAAGTATTAATTCTTGATGAAGCCCTTTCTATGATAGAGGGTGTAACTAAAAAACAAATTTTAAATATTTTAAAGAGATTAAATAATGAGAAAAAGATGACGATTATTAATGTTACCCATGATATAGAAGAAACTGTTTATGGAACTGATATTGTTGTTTTAAATGAGGGAAAGATAGTTTTAAATGATTCTAAATTAAATGTATATAAAGAAGAAAGATTATTAAAAAAACTAGGGTTAGATTTACCATTTATGGTTGATTTATCTAATAAACTTGGTTATTACGGTCTTGTTAGTGATACTATGTTAAATATGAATGAGATGGTGAATCATTTATGGAAGTAAAATATTGTAATGTTGGTTATATTTATAATAAAAAAACAAGTAGTGAACATAGTGTTTTAGATGATATTAATTTAGATTTTGAAAGTGGTAAAGTATATTCTATTGTTGGAAAGTGTGGCAGTGGAAAAACGACATTAATTGAATTAATTAATGGGGTATTATTACCTACTAGTGGTCATATAGATATTTCTTCTTATCGTTTAGAACAAAATAATAAAATAAAAGACATAAATAGTTTAAGAAATAAAATAGGATTAGTTTTTCAATTCCCCGAAGAACAATTTTTTGCAAACACGGTAGAACGTGAAATAGAGTTCGCATTAAATTGCTTTAATTATAAAAAAAGTGGTATTGACAAAAGAATTAAAGATTCTTTAATTATGGTAGGACTTGATGAATCATTTTTAAAAAGAGATCCTCTTAGTTTAAGCCATGGTGAAAAAAGATTAGTCGCAATAGCCTCTATTTTGGTATTTAATCCTAAGGTAATTGTTTTAGATGAGCCAACAATAGGATTAGACTATGTAAGCAGAAAAAATCTTTTAAAGATTATTAGAATGCTAAAAAACAGATATGGTAAAACAATTATTATTGTAAGTCACGATACTGATTTTTTACTTAAAATAAGTGATGAAGTTATTGTTTTAGAAGATGGTAGGGTTGTATTAAAAGGGAATAAATATGATGTTTTTAGTAATGAAAAGATTATGAAAAGAAACAATATTAAAGTTCCTGATATTATTGAGTTTTCTAACTTAGTAAAAAAGAAAAAAAATATAAAAATTGGTTATAGAGATGAAATAAATGATTTGATAAAGGATATATATAGATATGTTAAATAATCTAGTTTTAGGAAGATATAAAGAAAACAAAACTTTTATTCATAACTTAAATCCTGTTACAAAGGTTATATCTCTATTACTATTTGTCTTAACAATTTTTATTAACAATAAATTATTATTAAGCTTCTTTCTGTTAGGTTTTAGTTTATATCTATTTTATACCTTAAGAGTAACCGTATATGAATATTTAACTAGTATTAAAAATATTAGTTATTTTCTAATTTCTCTTTTAATAATAAATTTAATATTCAAAGTTAGTCTATACGATTCACTAGTTATGATTATAGAAATTATTTTGTTAATCAATTATTCATCAATATTTACGTTAACTACTAAACCAACAGATATAACTTACGGTTTAGAATATGTATTATCACCGTTAAAAACTTTAAATGTTCCTATTTCTAAAGTGTCTTATTCAATTTCTTTTGCTCTGCGTTTTATTCCAATCATTTATGAGCAAACAATAAAAATAATGAGATCACAAGCTAGTAGAGGAATGGATTATTATAATTCAAATATAAAAGGTAAAATAGAATCGTTGAAGACAATGATTATACCAATGTTTATATTATCAATAAAAAGAGCTGATGTATTATCAGATGCTTTAGAAATTAGAAATTTTAATTTTAATAGTAGAATATATTATTCAAATAAAAAGATGAAAATAAATGATTATTTAGTTATTTTAGGACATATATTGTTACTAGTAATAACAATCGGAATAGAGGTGTTTATGTGAGATATTTAATAACATTAGCTTATGATGGTTCAAAGTTTTATGGTTATCAAAAACAACCGAATGTAAAAACTGTACAAGAAGAGTTGGAGCGAGCTTTAACTATGATTAACAATAAAATGGTTAATGTAAGTGCAAGTGGTAGAACAGATGCAGGGGTTCATGCCTTAAATCAGAAAGTACATTTTGATTTAGATATCAAAATAACACCTGATAAATTAAAACAAGCTTTAAATAGTTTGATTGATAAAAGTATATATATTAAATCTGTAGAAGAAGTAAGCGATGACTTTCATGCTCGTTTTAATGTTTTGAAAAAGGAATATATTTATAAAATAAATATTGGGGAATATAATCCATTAGAGAAAGATTATATATTTCAGTATAATAAAAAATTAAATTTGGATGATATGAAACGAGCTATTAAATATTTAGAAGGAACACATGATTTTAAATCTTTTACTAAAGCTAATGATTTAAAAGAGGATTATGTTAGAGCGATATATGAAACTGATATTAAATGTGAAAATGATATAGTTACAATATCATTTGTAGGAAGCGGTTTTTTGAGATATATGGTTAGAAATATGGTTGGACTATTAATAGAAATTGGTGCGGGTAAAAAGGATTATTCATGCGTAAAAGATATATTAGAGGCTAAAGATAGATGTAAAGCGGGTATTACCGCACATCCTGAAGGACTTTATTTATATAATGTATGGTATAAATAAAAGTAATAAAATTGCAAAATATGCCTGGTATAGATGGGAAATGTAAAATAATTGTTGTAAAAGCTAAATAGATGTTGACTTTTCTTTAGTTTTTTAATATAATTTTAAATGGTACATTTTATATATCCCACATAAAGTGAATCTTGGGACAATTCGCTTATATGTAATGGAGGAAGGAAAAGAATATGAAAAATTCATATATGCAAAAAAAGGAAGATGTAGTACGTAATTGGTATGTAATCGATGCTGAAGGTAAAAATTTAGGACGTATTGCTACAGAAGCTGCTACATTATTAAGAGGAAAGCATAAACCAACTTTTACACCACATATTGATTGTGGAGACTTTGTAATTATTGTTAATGCTTCAAAGGTTAATTTAACAGGTAATAAATTAGATGATAAGATTTATTACAACCACAGTGGATACACAGGTGGATTAAGAGAAAGAACTGCTCGTGAAATGAAGGAAAAATATCCTGTGGAAATGATTGAGAGAGCAGTTAAAGGAATGCTTCCAAAAGGAAGATTAGGACGTCAAATGTATAAAAAATTATTTGTATATGCAGAAAGTGAACATCCACATATGGCTCAAAAACCAGTGGAATGGACTAGATAGGAGGGTTTTAAATGGCAGAAAGAAAATTTATTGGAACTGGTAGAAGAAAATCATCAGTAGCGCAAGTTACTATGGTTCCAGGTAAAGGTAAAATTACTATTAATGGTGTAGATGTTAGAGAATTTATGCCTTATGAAACTAATGTTATGGATTTAAAACAACCTTTAGTTGCTACAAATACTGAAAATACTTTTGATATTGATGTTAAAGTTAATGGTGGAGGTTTCTCTGGACAAACTGGAGCAATCCGTTTAGGTATTGCAAGAGCTTTATTAGAATATGATAAAGATACTGATCCATCAAGCGATACAAGTTTTAGAAAAATCTTAAAAGCTGCTGGATTAGTTACTCGTGATTCAAGAGCTAAAGAAAGAAAGAAACCAGGATTAAAAGCTGCACGCCGTGCTCCACAATTCTCAAAACGTTAAATTTTACAAAAAACCTTGGAGTTATATTTCAAGGTTTTATTTTTTGCTTCTTTTTTAAAAATGTGTTATTATACAGAACACGGAGGAAAATTTATGGATTATTATGATAAAAAGATTGAAGAAAAATATAAAGATGCTATACAACTTGATAATGAGAGAAAAGAATATGAAAATAAATTAAAAAAATTGCAAGAAACTTTACTTCTTATTGAGTCAAATGTTGAATTGTATGAATTGGAAGTAGAAAATCTAAAAGAATTATTAAAAGACTATAAAATAGCGCCACATCACATACGAGGTGTTAAAATGGCTTCTATTGTGTATGCTGTTATTATAACTATGTTAGCATCAATAATATTTTTATTGGTTTCAAAATTACCTGTTGTTAATATTCTTTTAATAATATCATTTTTAGGAGTTAGTAGTTCTGTAGCAATGGGAATATGGGCAACAGTAATGAATAAATATTATAAAAATATATTGAGAAAATATAATATTAATGAACTAGAAAATGATCTTAATAATAAAAAAGCTCAATTATTAGAAAATAAAAAAGCAAAAAAAATATATGAAGATGCAATTGCAAAAGTAGAAACTAAAATTGATAATTTATTACGCGCCACATTAGATACTAACAAAGAATTAAGAATACTAAAAAATTATGATTTATTAGCACAAGAAGAAATTAAAAGTAAAGAATATGTTAAAAGAAAAATAAAGTAAAGAAACACTTTATTTTTTATGTGAAAAAAACGTCTAATATGTTATACTATTAAAAAGGAAATGATGATATGCTAAAAATTGATGGTAATGGATTACTTATTGTTGTGTCAGGACCAAGTGGAGCTGGCAAAGATACTATTTGTAATAAAGTTATTGAAGAGTCTGATAATATTTGGTTATCCGTTTCTATGACATCTAGAAATCCTAGGGAAAATGAAAAAGAAGGAAAAAATTATTTTTTTGTTACAAAAGAAGAGTTCGAACAAAAAATAAAAGACGGAAAACTGTTGGAATATACTAACTACAATGACAATTATTATGGAACTCCTAAAGATAAGTTAGAAGATTATTTAAATAAAGGAATAGATGTTATTTTAGTACTTGATATAAATGGTGCCATTAATATTAAAAAATTAGTTCCATCTGCGCTCTTTATCTTTATAATGCCACCAGATATGGAAACATTAAAGAAAAGATTGATTGCAAGAAAAACAGAGTCTAAAGAAAAAGTAATAGAGCGTTTTACTGAAGCTTATAATGAAATAAATAGTTATAATAAGTATAATTATGTTGTTGTTAATGATAAGATAGAAACCGCTGTAGGTAAAGTTAAAGCAATTATACAAGCGGAAAAATGTAGGGTTGAGCGTATAGAAGAAATTAAACTTGATAATAAAGAAGAGTTAATTCATGAAATATTAATTGATAAGGATTTTAATAATGATGAAATGAGGATATAATATGAAGTATATTAGTGAAGAATGGAAAGATTATGAATGTATTTCTGCTGGAAATGGAGAAAAATTAGAACGTTGGGGAAATGTTATATTTAGACGTCCTGAACCTCAAGCAATGTGGCCAATAGAAAAGACAGATTTATGGAATAAAGTAGACGGATTTTATCATCGTTCTAATAAAGGTGGAGGTTATTGGGATTTTAAGAGTAAATTACCAGAGTTTTGGACAGTAAAATATAAAGATTTAACTTTCAAAGTAAGTCCAACAAATTTTAAACATACAGGATTATTTCCAGAACAAGCTGCTAATTGGGATTTTTCTATGAATAAAATAAAAAGCGCTAATAGACCAATAAAAGTATTAAATTTATTTGCATATACTGGTGCTGCAACAATGGCTGCATCAAAAGCTGGTGCTATAGAAGTTGTGCAAGTTGATGCTTCTAAAGGAATGACAGAATGGGCTAAAGAAAATATGAAATTATGTGGCCTTGAGGATCATAAAATTAGATTTATTGTAGATGATTGTTTAAAATTTGTTCAAAGAGAAGCTCGTCGTGGTAATAAATATGATGTAATTATTATGGACCCACCCAGTTACGGTAGAGGTCCAAATGGTGAGGTATGGAAGTTTGAACAAAATTTAGATGTTTTAATTAGTGCTTGCATGGAAATACTAAGTGATAATCCTTTATTCTTTTTAATTAATGCTTACACTACAGGGATTTCTAGTACAGTTTTATTTAATATTTTAAAGACAACTATGGAAAAGAAATATGGTGGAAAAGTAGAAGCTGGAGAGATAGGGCTTCCTATTACTGAAAATGACTTAATTTTACCTTGTGGCATTTATGGAAGATGGGAATGTAATGATTAATATAATTTATGAGGATAATCATTTGTTGGTAGTTGAAAAAAAGCCTAATCTTTTAGTTCAGGCAGATAATACTAATGATATAGATTTGTTGACTATTTTAAAGAAATATTTAAAAGAAAAGTATAATAAACCAGGGAATGTATATCTGGGTCTTATTCATCGCTTAGATAGGCCAGTAGGTGGAGTGATGGTGTTTGCTAAAACAAGTAAAGCTGCTAGTAGATTAAGTGAACAAGTTAGAATACATCAAATAAAAAAGGAATATCAAGCTGTTTTGTGTGGAAAAGCTAAAGAAAAAGATAATTTGCAAGATTATTTACTTAAAGATGAAAAAACTAATATGGTTAAAGTTAATAAGAATGGTAAATTTGCAGAGCTTGATTATCAATTGATTAAATACTATGATAATCTTTCTTTAGTTAAAATTAATTTAAAAACGGGTAGAAGTCATCAAATAAGAGTACAATTTTCTAGCCGCAATTTACCTCTTTGGGGTGATCAAAGATATAATAAAAATGCCAAGGTTGGAGAACAAATTGCTTTATATGCAACGGGTTTGAGTTTTTATCATCCTGTTACTAAGGAACTTTTAAGTTTTAAAATAAAAACTCCAAATGAATATCCTTGGAATATATTTAAAGTATAAATAATTTTTAGGTGCATAAATTTATAAGGGTGAGTACAGTGGTTAAATACAAGTTATCAATGTTATTTGTCCTTATACTATTTTTATGTACTTTTTCTTTTACTTTTGCTAAAGGTAATGATTTAGAACTTTTAGGCAAGGTTATTTATTTAGATCCGGGTCATGGTGGCGTTGATCCAGGTGCTTTATACAAAGATATATACGAAGCAGATATAAATCTTGAATTAAGTAAGAAACTTATGTCTGTTTTAGAAAGTAAAGGGGCGATAGTTTATTTAACCCGTGATGGCAATTATGATTTATCTGCTAACAATGCAGTTAATAGGAAGCGTAGTGATTTATCAAGAAGAGCTAATATTATAAATAAATCGATGTGTGACTTATACTTATCAATACATTTAAATGCGGATTTAACAACAACATGGAGGGGCGCACAAGTTTTTTATGATGATATAAATGAGAAAAATGTTAAACTAGCTGAAATCATGCAAAGGGTTTTAAAAGAAGATTTAAAAACAACGAGAAAATATAAACTAACAAATGAAATGTATTTACATAAGAGAGTAACACGCCCAGGAGTGTTGATAGAAGCTGGATTTATCACAAATCCAAACGATAGATATTTGTTATTAAAAAATGATTATCAACTAAAAGTAGTAAATTCAATTACTAGAGGAATAGTTAAATATTTTAAAGAAATATGATTTTACACAAAAACACCACAAAAAAATCATATTTTTTTCATATGCAATGTGTTATAATTATAATGGTGATGGTATGGAGCGTAAAATATTCAAGACTTTAGACGAACAAATAGAAATCATGCGTAATAAAGGACTTATTATTAACGATGAGGAAAAAACTAAAGAAATACTATTTAAAGAGAATTACTTTTTTATAAATGGGTATCGTTGGTTATTTATGGAAGGATACAAAGATAGAAGATTTGTTAAAGGAGCAACTTTTGAAGAATTATATGCGACTTTTACATTCGATAGAAATATAAGGAATATTATGTTTAAGTATATATTGATTATTGAGAATAATATTAAATCTATTATTAGTTATCAATTATCTAGAAAATATGGTATTAAGGAAAAAGATTATTTGAATCCTAAAAATTTTACTCAAGATAGTATGAAGATTAGACAAGTAAAAGATGTTTTAAATAAAATGAAAAGACAGATTAGAGTTAATACAAAACAACATACAGCAACTCTTCACTATATAAGTAATTATGGTTATATTCCACTTTGGGTATTAGTAAAAGTGTTGTCTTTTGGTATTATTTCGGAATTATTTAACATATTAAAACCAGATGATCAATTTAAAATTGCGGATGAGTATGGAATGGAAGCAGAAACTTTATCTATTTATTTAAATATTCTAGCAAATTTTAGAAATTTATGTGCTCATGAGGATATTTTATATGATCATAGAACTCAAAGAGTTATTCCAGATGATATAATTCATAGTAGATTAAATATTGAAAAAGATGTTGACCAATATAAATATGGTAAAAATGATTTATTTGCGTTAATAATAATTTTTAAGTATATGCTTGATGATGATAAATTTAAAGAATTGATAAATGAATTAGGTTATGAAATCGACCTTTTAGATGGAAAGATTGATTCGGTGCCACTTGATGTAATTTTAAATAAAATAGGTTTTCCTAACAATTGGAGGGAAATAACAAATATAGAATAGGAGGAACTATATGAAATATTCAAAAGAGAATTTAAAATCATTAATATATGTAATAGTTGCTTTCTTTGTAGGTGTAATAGGAACTGTGGTAACACTTCATTACTTTCCTATGAATAGTCAAACTATTGAAAAAACGATATCAGAAGTAAATGTTACAGAGAGTGATACAATTAAGTCGGGTGTATCTAAAGTATACAATGCAGTAGTTGTTATTGAGTCTTATAAAGGTAGTAAACTATCTGGAACAGGTACTGGATTTGTTTATAAAAAAGATGATAAAACTGGTTATATTATAACTAATAATCATGTTATTAGTGGGGCGACAACAGTAAAAGTTGTTAATATGAATAATGAGACAGTTGAAGCAAAAGTACTTGGTAGTGATGAATATGAAGATGTTGCGGTACTTGCTATTGATGCTAGTTCTGTTTTAGCAGTCGCAGAAATTGGTAGTAGTGAAAATGCAAGTATTGGAGATACTGTATTTACTGTAGGAACACCTGTAGGTACGGAATATATGGGAACTGTTACAAAAGGAATTTTATCAGGAAAAGATAGAACTGTAGATGTTAGCTTAGATAATGGTAGTGCTTATGTAATGCAAGTTTTGCAAACAGATGCAGCTATAAACCCTGGTAATAGTGGTGGACCAATATGTAATATTAATGGCGAAGTAATTGGGGTTAACTCTTTAAAATTAGTAAAAGACACAATAGAAGGTATGGGATTTGCAATACCTATTGAGCTTGTTATGACTTCTGTTGATAGATTAGAAAAAGGCGAAGCTATAGTAAGACCTATATTAGGTGTTGAAACATTAGATGCTGATAATACCTATGCTTTATATCGTAACAACATTTTACTTGATGAAGATATAGATAAAGGTGTTGTAGTAGTTAATGTTCAAAATGATACGCCTGCATCTGCTGCTGGATTACAAAAGGGTGATGTTATTTTAAAAATTGAAAATAATGAAATCTCTGATGGAGCACATTTAAAATATATATTGTATAAGTATACTGTTGGAGATACTGTAAAAATGACAGTTTATAGAAATAAAAAAATAGAAGAAATTAGTGTTAAGCTAAATAAGGCTGTAGGAGAATAAAGTTTGGTTACTTTATTCTTTTTTGTTAGTGATATGTTTAGTCAACAAGCATTTTCCACCATATATTATGGTGAGGAGGTATTTTATGGATTGTCAAAAATATCAAGAACTAGAAAAGAGATTAAAATTAAGAAATAAATTATTAAATTTAGGTATTTGTCTTACGACAGTTGGACCAACAGGCCCTAAAGGTGATATAGGTCCTCAAGGAATACCTGGTGAAAAAGGAGAAAAGGGAGATAAAGGTGAAAAAGGTGATATAGGCCCAGAAGGTCCAACAACACCATCTGCAAATGAAGGTTTAATGTCTACAGGATTTGTAGAAACAACAAAAACAGGTAAAATGACACTTCAAGATCCATGGATTATACCTAATCCATCTAGTTACTTTAATTTGCTAGAAGATAATGATATTGAGGTTCAACCGGGTATATATGAAATTACATTTTCTGGTTTAATAAAAGGTGTAGATGCTACACATGGTGGCACATTTTATCTTCAAACTGATGAAGGGTCTGCTATTAAAGATTTAACTTTTGAATTACTTGCTTCAAATGGAAAGCAGATGCATTTTTCTCAATCAATAGTTTTTAGATTTGAAAATATTACTAATTTACAGGCTTTAGCTGGAGTATTTGGTGATGAGAATGATTCTAATGTTACTATAACAGATGTTAATTTACTTATGAAAAAGATTCATGAATAATCACTTAATTAGTTATTTATCATACAATACTTTAGGTGATTATTATGGATTATAAAATAGTTATAGATGCTGGTCATGGTGGTGATGATCCTGGTTCTAGTGGAAACAATATAATTGAAAAAGATTTGAATTTGGAAATTTCAAATTATATGTATGACAGGTTCAAGAGCTTAGGCGTTCCTGTTAAAATAATTAGAAGTACTGATGAAACAATAAGTCCTACAGAGAGAGTTAATAGGGTATTAGATGCTTATGGTAATAGCAAAGATGTTATACTTATATCTAATCACATAAATGCAGGAGGTGGCGAGTTTACTTACCATTACATAATTTGCTTGGGTATTAGGATATTAAAATTTAAAAAATGTATAAAAAATAATGCAAAAACCTATTTTTAACTATTAAATATTAGCAAAAATATAAAAATTGTGGAAATATATGGTATAATATATTATATAAGATAAGCAGTATTTAATCTTTTAAGATGGATATTGTTTATTTTTTTGTATTAAGGAAGTGAAGTAATAATGAAAAAAAGATATAGTGAATATGTTGGGTATAATTATATTGGAACAGAGGAGTGGTTTAATCCACAAGTAGAGTGGGATACATTATTGTTTATAGATCCTTTGTTATTAAAAACCACATCAATTAATGAGTTTAAATTTAGTTATAAAAAGTTAATTAATTTCTTTTTAAATGCTATAGTCAAATTAGAATTAAATATACCGAAAAACTTAAAAGAAAATATGGTTCAATTTGATGAAGTCAAAGAAGCCAATTTAGGTTTTTCATATGATAGTAATGTTGGTAGTGGATTAACTGGTAAAACAGCGCTATCTGTTTTGCATAATATAAATAAATTTACTAAAAAAGGATTATTTGGGATAGAAGATTTTGCTGAAATATCTTTATTTGATAAAAATGTCAATGGAGATAGAATTACAGATATGATACTTAACATTATAAAAAATGATTTTATTATTTATAGTTGTAGAATAGCACAAGAAAATAATTTTCCTATTAAGAAATTTAATTTAAAGCAAGAATATAATTTCAATGAAATGCGTTGGGAGTATGGACTAACTGATATCCCATATATTATTGACGAAAATGGTAAGGAAATTCCTGTTTTATTAATTCCAAAAGAATTTTTAGTAACTACACTATATTTTGATGAAGATAATTTTATGACTTGGATTTATCATAATAATATAGATTATGTTAAAGATGTTTTTGATTACAATTTGAAATCAGATATTGTCGCTAACAAGAAAAAAATAATGCAAGATATTATAGAAAATAATAGAGACGAGGTTTTGAGAAAATTCTCAAACGATGGTAAAGAATATACAGCATACGATTTATCTGAAGACAAGGAAAATGTAAATAATATATATGAATTGGCAAATCAATTTTACAAAGATAATAAAAATTTTCTTTTGGAAACAAAAAAAGACAACTCAACTATGCCAGTAAAAATGGTCGCAGAATTATTGATAAAATATCTTCAAATGATTATTACTGATAAAAAAGGATATGTGTTCTTACTATCAAATGGTAATAGATTTATTTCAGAACCTAAAATATCAAAGTTTGTTCATATACTTTTTGATGCTAGAATAAAAGACGCAGGTTTTAATGTGGATATATCTCCTGAAACGAATGCTGGCAATGGTCCAGTAGATTTTAAAATTTCAAGAGGTGATGATAAAGTATTAATAGAAAATAAAATTTCTAGTAATCCTAAATTATTAGAGTGTGTAGACGAAAATAAACAAATTCATACTTATCTAAAACAAGAAGAGTGTAAAGAGGCATATTTGGTGGTTTTTATTAATAAAGAAAGTGATATTGATAAAATTAACGCATTAAATAAAAAAGCGTCACAATATACTGAGAAATACAATATTTTTATAAAAGATGTGGATTGTATAAAAAGAGAATCAGCTTCACACAGATAATGTTTAGTGGTGATAATATGATTTATATAATGGGAGATACACATAGAGAATTTTATAGATTAAATGATATAGAAAAAAATAATATGTTAATTATATTAGGTGATGCTGGAATTAATCATTATTTATATGGAAGAGATAGTAAATTAAAAAAATAATTAAATAGTTATAATATAAAATTATTTTGTGTTCAAGTTAATCATGAAGAAAGAAAAAAAATATATCAACATATAAAGAAATTGATATGTTTGGTGGTAAAGTATTTATTGAATAAGAATATTCAAATTTAATATTTACTAAAAATGGTGAATTGTATAATGTAGGCAATAAAAAGTATTAGTCATTGGTGGTGCTTATTCCGTTGATAAAAATTATAGAATAATATATGGGTATCCATGGTTTAAAGATGAACAACTTAGCAAAAAAGAAATGGATAATATTTTAAATAAATATAAAGGACAACATATTGATATTGTTTTACCACATACTTGTCCATTAAAATATGAACCTACTGAACTATTTATGAAAGGTATCGATCAATCTGATATAGATAAAAGTATGGAAAGATTTTTAGATAAAGTAGAGCAATCTATAAATTATGATAAATGGTATTGTGGACATTATCATACTGAAAAACAAATTGATAAATTAGAGTTTATGTTTGGAAGAATTAAAGTATTTAATAAAGATGAATTTTATCCTAGATATGATAGAAATGGTTATGAAATAATAAGGAATGCTTATAGTCAAGATGAAGTGATGAGAAAAGATATATTTTGTCCTAAATGTAATTCTAAAAATATTTTAATACAAAAGGGTGATGGACATAGAATTAAGGGTGCTGATTTTATAGCAGTTATCTGTCATGATTGTAAAAAGGTATATGGATTTAATGATGTTAAATATAAACTTAATTGTCCTAAAGAATTATAAATGTTGAATAAAAGATTAATCTCTTTTATTTTTTTGTTATAAATTAGACTTTCTGTAAAAAAATAGCAGCAAAAAACAAAAAATGTCGAAATTCATGGTATAATTAAAAAAAGACATACTTTAAAATTGGTGGTGATAAAATGGGTAATAAAAATACAAACTTACAAAAAGCAAAATTGTGTAAAAATGATGAATTCTATACTAGATATGAAGATATAGAAAAAGAAATTTCGCATTATAAATCCAGTTTTAAAAATAAAATAGTTCTTTGTAATTGTGATGACCCATTTGAATCTAATTTTTGTAAGTTTTTTTTAAGGAATTTTAATGTATTAAGTTTAAAAAGATTAATATGTACATCTTTTGCTTCTTCAAAAATGTTATCAACAGAATTAAGACTTTTAGATCAAAATAATAATAAATTGTCCAAAAAAAATGGTTATGTTTTAGATGTTATAAAATTTAGCGAAGAAGCTGGAGTTATAACAGATGATGAGATTAATAAATTTCTTTTGAATTCAAAATGCATTAAAAAATTAAATGGAAAAGGGGATTTTCAAAGTGATGAATGTGTGGAATATTTAAAAGAATGTGACATAGTTGTTACTAATCCACCTTTTTCATTATTTAAAGAATTTGTTGCTCTTATCATGAAGCACAAAAAAAAGTTCTTAATTGTGGGTAATCAAAATGCTTTAACGTACAAAGAAATATTTCCGTTAATAAAAAATGATAAGGTATGGACAGGATATCAATTTGGTGAAATGAAATTTAGAGTTCCTGCATCGTCCGAACCAAAAACAACAAGATATTGGGTAGATGAAACCGGACAAAAATGGAGAAGTTTAGGTAATGCTATGTGGCTTACAAATATTGATAATGAGCGAAGACATAGAGAAATTATATTAACAAAAAGATATAATGAAATAGATTATCCAAAATATGATAATTATGATGCAATTAATGTCAGAACGATAAACGATATTCCGTATGATTACTACGGGATTATGGGTGTGCCTATAACAATTATAAATAGATACAATAGTAAACAGTTTGAGATAGTTGGCGAAGCAAATCATGGTTCTGATAATGAATATGACTTGTTTAAACCTATAATAAATGGAAAAGAGATTTATAAAAGAATTTTAATTAGAAGAAGACCTCTTGAAAATAAAGTTAAAGAATTTATAATATTAGATTTATTTAGTGGTGCTGGTGGTTTTTCATATGGAATGGAAAAAAATAAACATTTTAAAACTGCGGTTGCACTTGATTTTGATGAAAAAGCATTAATGACTTTTAAATATAATATGCCTCAAACAACAACCGTTGTGGGTGATATTACTGATGATAAAATAAAACAAGAAGTAATTAAATTGAGTAAAGAAAAGAAAGTTAATATGATTATTGGCGGTCCCCCTTGTCAAGGTTTTTCTTTAAAAGGAAAAAAACTTGGTTTGGATGATCCTAGAAATTTTCTTTTTAAAGAATATTTAAATTTTGTTGAAGCAATTAACCCTGAAGTTTTTGTAATAGAAAATGTTAAAGCATTATTATCAACATCAGCAGGATGGTTTAAAGAAGAGATAATAAATAAAGTAAAAGAAATGGGATATTATGTTGAGTGTGGAGTTTTGACCGCATCTGATTTTGGGGTTCCTCAGTCTCGACAAAGAGCTATATTTATTTGTTCAAAACATAAAAAAATTACTTTGCCAAAATCGACCGTAGCAAAGAAAACAACAGTAAGAGATGCAATTTATGATCTTGCATATTTGAATTCTAGCGAAGGTGAGTTTGAACAAGATTATATTACAGAACCAACCAGTGAGTATCAAAAAATTATGAGGGAAAATTGTAACAAACTTTATAATCATAAAGCTTCTAATCACGCAGAGGTGGCAATAAAAAAATTAGAAATGATTCCACCAGAATGTGGTAAAGAACATTTGCCAAAGGAAATGTTAGGAAAACAACAATTTACTGGTACATGGGGAAGATTAAAATGGGATAGTGAGTCACCAACTATAGATACAAGATTTGATGCAGCATCAAATGGAACAAATAATCACCCATTTTTGCATAGAGCTATAACACCGAGAGAAGCAGCTAGAATTCAATCGTTTGATGATAAATTTGTATTTTTAGGTGCAAAGGTTCACGTTAGAACTCAAATTGGAAATGCTGTTCCGCCATTAATGGCAAAGGCGATAGCAGATCATATATATAAGGAAGTAGGAGATTAGTATGGGCACAGAAATGGCTTATTTAATAGGAATGATATTGGGGAATGGAGAAATTCAGCAAGGACGAACTGAAACTATTGTAACGATTGAAATACCACACAAAAATTTAGAAACGGATGATAATAAAGATGTTAAAATTTATGTTCAAGCTAGTTTAATAGACATAGAGAGAATTATACGTCCTTTACTTGGAACAGAAATCAATTATACTCAAGGCAGGGGTTCTACTAAATTATCTTTTAAGAAAAATAATGCAGAGTATGTTATGACTCAAATATTAAGATATGTAAGTAATGGAAGTCATCATGCGTTTATGCAAATGAATGAAGAATTATTTAATATTTCAGTTGATGAAAAAAAGGCTCTTTTACGAGGCTTTGCTGATGTTACTGGATATATAAGAAGAACAAATTTAGCATATAATATCAAGGGTCATCATCGAGTATATTTAGAAATTCCAAGAAACTGGAAAATGCTTATTGATATTGCAAATTTATTGAAATCTATTGATGTTCCTGTTCAAACAATTGATTTTGGACATCCGAATTTTAGAGATAGTAATATGACTAGATATAATAAAGGACAAAAAACTTTTTGGTATAAAGAGCACCAATTAAAAATATATGCTAATGAATTTGTTAAAATAGGATTTAATATTAAACACAAACAAGAGGCTTTAAATGTTTTAAATGAAGAGATATTGAAAGTGATGACTCCAGAACAAACTCATAAATACTATTGGCAAACAACTGGAAGAACTAAAATAAAACCACCACATCCAGAAGAAAATAGTGAGTTGTTGCCAATTGAAATTAGAGGTAAACATTACGATTCTTGGAGAAAATTAGCGGAGGAATTAGGATATGCCAAATAATGTTGCTTTAGAAATTGAATTATATGAACCAATGAGAATATGGTTGCAAGAATATTTAGAAAACAAATATAAAGGTGCAGAAATTATAACAATTGATTCACATGCCCGTACTTTGGATTGTTATTTGAAAGAGAATGGAATATTAGAACTATATCCGCAAACAGTAGGTCTTGATATTCAAATAGATGTTTTAGGAATAATAAAGAAAATGGGAAAGACAAATATTGTGTTTATTGAAGCAAAAAAGACTCAATTGAATTTACATGATTTAGGACAATTATGGGCATATTGCAAATTATGTGATCCTTTAGAAGCATTACTTTTATCTTCTGCTAATATTGGGAGTTTAGATAAAATTTTTAACCATTTATTAAGAACTGATTTATTAGATTTCGGAGATGGAAAGAAAATTAAAAAAATGCAAGTTGGGAAATGGGATATTTCTAAAAATAGCATTGATTATAATACTTTAATACCGAAATTTTAATATTATTAAAATTGTAATCAACATTAGTAATAAAATATACTAAAAACAGACTATTTTTAGACTATTAATTATCTAGATAATTAAAATTATAGAAGTATAATATATTAAAATAGATTGATTCTGATTGAGGAATTGGTCCATTTTTTTATTGTCAGAAAGTGAGGGAATATATATCAAAAATTACATTATAATGCACCAATTTTATTAAATTTTAAAATTTACTGAAAACTTAAAAATTTGGAATTTTTTTGTAAAAGTCATATCTTTTTTTCTTTGTTTAAAAGGGATTTGTAAAAAATGTCATATACTTATCATATAATTATATGAATTTTCGCAAGTGCGAAAATATATTTGCACCACAATTACGGGATAAATTTCTTGTAAAACAAGGGATTTATCTATCGTGTGGTGCCATCCTATATCCTGTTGATAAAAAAATATTGCAAATTTGTAAATTTAGGAATTTTTTACTTTGTGGGGAATTTAAAATTGGTGCAAATTTTAAAAAATAAAGAATACTTATAGTAATGTGTTTTGCATTACTATTTTTTTTGAATAAAAGGGGGGTAATAAAATGAATTTAAATAATAATAAAACAAATAAAAACAACATAACTTTAAGTAGGTGTTGCTATGAATGAAAATAATATAACTTTTAAAGATCTTATTTTAAAATATCTTATCGAAGAGATAGAAAAAGAAAATAATGCGCTGTAATTTTTTTAATAATACGGTATTATTAAATTGTCTTAATACTCAGTCAAGTGAGAAGATTGGAGGATTGAATGTATAATACTTACTTAACTGAAATAGATTTCAATGTTGGAATCTATATAAGATTATCTCAAGAAGATAAAGATAAAAAATATGAATCTGATAGTGAAAGTGTAATTAATCAAAAAGAGTTATTAAGAGATTATGTTAAAAATAATAATTTTAATTTAGTTAAGGAATATGTTGATGATGGATATTCAGGAACCGATTTTGAAAGACCTGGATTTCAAAGTATGTTAGAAGATATAAATAATAAAAAGATAAATTGTGTAATAGTAAAAGACTTATCAAGATTAGGTAGAGATCATGTTATGACAGGATATTATATTGAAACATTTTTTCCTGAGAACAACATAAGATTTATATCTATACTTGAATCATATGATAGTTTTAAAAATCAAGCTAGTAATGATTCTTCAACATTTATAATTGCTTGTAATGATTATTATAGTAAACAAAATTCTATTAAGATAAGAAATGTATTAAATGATAAAAGAAAAAATGGTAAATTTATAGGAAGTCAACCATGTTATGGATATATGAGAGATCATTTAGATAAAGGACATTTAATACCTAATCCAGAAACTGCACCTATTGTAAAAAAAATATTCAAGTGGAGAGCAGAAGGAATAGGACCAACAGAAATAGCAACAAGATTAAATGATATGAATGTACCTACACCAGCAGGATATAAGAAAACTAATTATTCTTCTAGATTAATTGATAGAGATAGTTGGAATATATCAACAGTAAAGAAAATTTTAAGTAATAGAATTCATACTGGAGATATGGTTCAGCACACTCAAACAAAAGTAAATTATAAATCAAAGAAAAAAATAACATTAGATGAAAGTTTATGGGTAATAGTTGAAGATACTCATGAACCTTTAGTTGATAAAGAAACTTTTAAATATGTTAATTCTATAGGGAAAAGGAAAACTAGAAATTATAACTTAAAAACAGAAAGACCAAAAAGAATTTTAGAAGGGAAAATATTTTGCAAAGAGTGTGGTAATAGACTATCTGTTTATTATAGAAAAAAACTTGATTACTGGTCCATTAATTGTAATAGATATTCTAGGGATCCAAAGAGAGGAAGATGTAGTTCACACTTTTGTCCGTACGATTATTTAGAAGAACAAATACTAGAAAAATTTAATAATTCAGTATCAACATTCATAAAAGAGCTTGATATAGAAGAATTAAATAAAGAAGTGCAAAAAAATGTTCATAAAGAAACAGAAGATATAGATAAAAAGATAAATGATTTATCAAAAGAAAAAGAACAAATTATGAATAAGTTATCTACTTTATACAGTGATAGATGTAATAATATTATTTCAGCTCAATTATATAAAGAATTATCTACAGAATCAGAAACTAAACTAAAAAAGATTAATAATATAATAGAAGAAGAAAAAATAAAAAAGCAAAACATAAAGAATAAAGCAAATCTACTACCAGATTATACAAAGAAAATAAAAGAACTATTAGATTTAAAGAAACCAAAAAAAGAGTTAATTAATACTTTAATAGATAAAATAGTAATTGATGAAAATAGAAATATAGAAATTATATTTAAATATGATGTAATACCAGCGATTAATTTTGAATATGAAAATAGGAATTTAGTTAGAAATCCTTATGGTAAAAAAGGAAAACAATAATAATACACTATTTCTTTTTGTGTTTGATACTATCATAGATGATTGGGATTAATATTACTGTGCTAATCAAATTATAAATTTCTTTGATTTGATTGGAAAAAATGTTATATTCATAAATAATACATATATAAACTAAAATTAATGAGAGTATAAGAGAAATTTTTAATATAGTTTTTATTATTAGAGTTCTGTTATTGTCATAATTTAATAAGAAGTGATATGTTTTAATTAAGCTATTAATTATTTTTTTTAAAATTGTTAATAAGAGTTTTAAAATAATATTAAAAATCATAAATATAGGGCATGTAATGAAAAATATTATTTTATCAATATTAATTACCAAATTATTATTTTTAATTGAAGAAAATATAAAATTATAATATATTGGTTCGTAAACTAAATTAATTTTTTTTAGTTTGTTCATTAAGTTTGATAGTCTGTTACCAAATAACATTTTCATATTAGAGATAATAATAGAAAAGTTCATCAAAAAGAAAAAAATAACAAAAATAATTTTAGTGATTAGGTATATTAATAATAGTATTTCTTTAATAGTATGAGGTAATGAACTTAATGAATTAATATAAATATCACATGCTTTTGCAGAAAATAATATTGTAAAAAAACATGTTGCCGAAATATAATGTTGTTTACTTTCATAGTTTAAATAAAGATCATCCTTTGCATAATTTTTGAAAATTCTAGAAAAAGATAAAATGATAGTTATAAACATAAAAAATGAAAAAATGTTTTTAATCTTATATGCTACATAAAGAAAAGTAAGGCATAAAATTAGTATGAAAAAATCAATAATATTATCTTTAAATTTTTCAATTGAATTAGCAGAATCTTTTTTGTTAGACTTATTTTGATTTTTTGTTATTTCAGTAGAATTAGTTAATATAATATTAACGAAAAGTAAAATTGTTATAAATGTAATAATTGAATTGTTATGTAATATTAAATCTAGCATAAACTCACCTCAAATTTATTATTTATTGTATCATAAAAATACGAAATTTTTACATAAAATTACTTTTGTATCGCAAACGGAACAATTGTGAAACAAAAGTAATAATTAACATAGGCAACTAAACTCCTGAGGTGGCGAAGGTGCTGAAGTAATTTACGCCTTAAGAAATACAGCAACTCTACCTAATTTAATATTAGACAAATTAGAAGATCAGGGACAAATAATAAGAAAAGCATATCAAAGAAGGCTACCTAGCAATACATCAAAAGATTATTACTTTATGCAGAGAAATACTGGAGATGTACAATCGTTAACGGTTGAGTATGGTTTTTTAGATAATGCAAAAGATGCAGAAAAATTGAAAAACAATTGGCCTAAATACGTTGATGCAGTAGTTGAAGCTGTTGTTGAATATATAGGATTATCTCCTAGTCAAAACACCTATACAGTACAAAATGGTGATAGTTTATGGAGTATTGCTAAGAAATTTAATGTATCAGTTGAGGATTTGAAATTAGCTAATAATTTAACTAGTAACTTGCTTAGAGTAGGTCAAGTATTAAAAATTCCAGTAGAAGAAAAACCAGAAACAGGAAATTATACAGTTTATACGGTTAAATCTGGTGATTCGTTATACAGTATAGCCATAAAATATGGTCTTACTGTTGATGAACTAGTTAGTTATAATAATTTATCATCAACTAATTTGAAATTAAATCAACAATTGTTGATACCTAAAAAGGATACTATTGTTGAAGAAGGGGTATATACAGTAAAAAGTGGAGATACTTTATATTCAATTGCTCAAAAATACAACACTACTATAGACGATATAATGAAGTTAAATAACTTAACAACATCAGTTCTTAATTTAGGACAAAAACTTAAAATACCACAAGTTTTAGAACCTAGTGGTGGAATTGATTATGTTGTTAAAAGTGGAGATAATCTTTATTCAATAGCACAAAAATATAATACAACTGTAAATGAGATTAAATCATTAAATAATTTAAGCAGTAATTTATTAAGTGTAGGTCAGACATTAAAGATACCTAATCAAAGTGGTTCTATAACTTATACTGTGAAGAGTGGAGATAATTTGTATTCTATAGCTCGCAGGTATAATACGATTGTTGATGAAATAAAGAGAAAAAATAATTTAACTAGCAATAATTTAAGTGTTGGTCAAATATTGGTAATATAAAAAGAAAAAGACATCAAGTCTTTTTTTAGTGTAATTGTTTACATTCTCCAGCATATGGTTGGTAGAAGCAATGATTTTTATATCTGCCAGTATTTTCTTGTTCCCACCATAGAGCTTTACATGATTCTCCTGTTTTAGGGGCATAAAACCATAGTGCATTAGTAGCTGGATGATAGTATTCTCCTTTAATAACACGATCTGCTAATCCCTTTTCTACTGTAGTTGGGTTACTAAAGAAAAGTGGGCTATCTTTACCAGCAAATCCTCCAGGGTTTTGATATATCATTTGTGATATGGTGGTTATATCTTTAAAAGTTAAACAATCAGCAAGAACCCTGTTAACACCAACATTTCCTACCATCAACATTCCAAGATTACCTTCACCTACTGCTTCAGCACGCATCAATCTAGCAAGCAAATCTCTTTCCTTTGTTGTATATTTAATAATTCCCATAAAAACACCTCTATTTTAATATATGAAAATAATAGATTAGTGTTGATTATTTAAAAAAATTATGTTATAATCTACGGCATAGGGGTATAGTTCAATGGTAGAATAACGGTCTCCAAAACCGCTGATGTGGGTTCAACTCCTGCTACCCCTGCCATTTAGAATATACTAGGTTTATCCTAGTTTTTTATTGCTCCAAAATTAAGCGCAAAATAATGATAAACACATATAATAAATTGAGGTGATTATATGTATCAAATATATCAGGTTGCGCCTAATGATTCATTATCTAGTATTGCAACTAAATTTAATACAACAATAGATGAAATAAGAAGAATTAATGGGATGGCTTTAAATACTATGTTAATGCCAGGTAGTTATATTGTTATTCCCAAAATAGAAAATGGATTATATAAAACTTATATTGTGGAAAAAGGCGATAATTTATATGCGATAGCTATGAAAAATAATACTAACGTTAAAAACTTGCTTTTGATAAATGGATTAAACGAAAACGATTATATTTATCCAGGCCAAGAGATATTAGTTCCTAATGAAGGGGTTAATATTTATGTAACTGAAAACGATACTTTAAGAGATGTAGCATCTAAATTAGGTTTAAGTGAAGAAGAAATAGTCAAACAAAATGAAACTTTATATTTATTACCAGAACAAATTATAATATACAAAAAAAGAGAAAATTTGTAAAAACTCTTTTTTTTTAGTATCTTATAAGTTATAATGATAAAGAAAGAAAGTGGTAATATGAAAAAAATAATAATAGTTTTAATGGCAATGATTTCTTCTATTATCTTGTTTAGTGGATGCAATAAAAAATTAATAGGGTATACAGAAATATCTTATAGCGAATTTAATAAATTAAAAGAAGAAAATAAGACCTTTCCTTTAGTAATTGGTTCAGCAACATGTAGTGCGTGTTCAATGTATAAACCTGTTATGGAACAATTTATTAGTGATTATCAAGTAGAAGTTTTCTATATTGATCTATCAAAATTATCTGATGAAGATTATGGAAAATTAAAAGCAGAAATAACTTTTGATGGAACTCCAACAACAGTCTTTTATGAAGATGGCAAATTAACTTCATTTTATGACAGAATAACTTCAGCAGTATCAATTGATGAAGTAATAAGTAAATTTAAAGAAAAAAATTATATTAAATAGGTGATAGAATGAATGATAATATAGAAATAATTGATGTTAATTTTAACGATGATTTTGATCCTAATTCTATAATTGGGCTTTATGGAGAGGATTTAACAAAAAAGAAATATGTTACTAATCCCGCCATTGCCCGTGATGATGAAATAAAAAAACTAATTGTAGTTCTTTTAACCCCTGATAAATCAGGATTATTAGTTGGTAAACCTGGTATTGGTAAAACGGCTATTGTTGAAGGACTAGCATATAAAATTCAAAACAATGATGTCCCAGATGCATTAAAAGGGTATCGTATAATTAAAATAAATTCAACATCATTAACTGGCACAATGGAAGTTAATGGTAGAGAAGAAATGGTTATATCTGTTTTAGTTGACGAGTTAAAAAATACTACTAAAACGATACTATTTATTGATGAGGTTCATACATTAATAGGTGGTAGAAGTGATGGTCCATTAGATTTAGCTAATATTTTAAAACCAGGATTAGATCGTGGTGATATTAAAGCTATTGGGGCAACTACAACTATTGAATATGAGACCTATGTTGTTCGTGATAGAGCCTTCTTAAGGAGATTTGAAAAAATTGATGTTTTGGAACCTGATGAACCAACTACGGTAAAAATATTGATGGGATCATTACCTAGAATAGAAGCACAGACAGGTATAAAATTTAAATATAATAATTATGTTGAAAATATGCTTTTAGAATCTATTGTTTCAGCAACGTCAGAATTCAAAAGAATATATGGATTATCAGCAATGTATCCTGATATTGCTTTTTCTGTATTAAGCCAAGCATTTTCCCTTGCGTTATTTGATAACAAAAAAGAAGTGGATATAGTTGATGTATATAATGCTATAAAAACTAGTAAAAGAATATACCCAGATAGTATTGTTAAAGAACTAACGGCTTTTAGAGAAAAGTTTAAAAATTTTTGTGATGAACAAGGTATTGTATTACCTATAGTTACACTTGAAGAAGTTCAAAGACCAGAAGACATTTTATAATGTCTTTTTTATTGAAAAAATAATGTTAGTGTGTTAGAATTATGGTGGTGATAGAATGAGAGAAATACCAAAGAAAAATTATGTGTTAGTAGCAGTGATTTGTTTTGTCACATTAATTTTTGTTACTTATTTTACTTATGTAATAAAAAAACAACAGGCTGTTGTTATTGAACCTTCTATTTTATCTGGCTATTTATTAGAATTAGGTGAAAAGGAAATAATGACGAATTTAACAAATTATACTGTTGATAATCCAGAAACTATTTTATATGTTAGTTATGGGAATGATAAATATTTAAAAAAATTTGAACGAGAATTCAAAGATTTACTTAAAGAGTATAATTTAAAATCAAATTTTGTTTTTGTCAATTTAAACGCTATGCCACATAAAAAATTTTTAAATGAATTGAGAGAAAGATTTTTTTCTGATGATTTAAATAATAATTATATAAAACTAGAAAGACAACCTAATATGTTTTTATTTAAAAATGGAAAGATAGTTAAAGTTTTATATTATGCGGAACAAAGAATAAATATAGATGATGTAAAGAAATTTTTATTAAGTGAGGGGATTATTAAGAATGATTAACATAGTGTTATATGAACCAGAGATACCTCAAAATACAGGTAATATAATGCGTACTTGTGCTGGAACAGGTACTAAGCTTCATTTGATTAAGCCACTTGGCTTTTCTCTATCTGACAGTAAAGTGAAAAGGTGTGGAGTCAATTATTTAGATCATTGTGACTATACTGTTTATGAAAATTATGATGATTTTTTAAGTAAAAACGATGGAGAATTTTATTATCTTACAAGATATGGTACTAAGAATTATAGTGAATTTGATTATTCGGACACTAATAAGAATATATATCTAGTGTTTGGAAAAGAGAGTACAGGTATTCCTAAAGAAATTCTATCTGAGCATTTAGATAGATGCTTACGTATTCCTATTAACAGTAATATAAGAGCTTTAAATGTTTCTAATTCAGTATGTATAATGTTGTTTGAAGTTTTGAGGCAACAGGGTTTTCCAGAACTTTTAGATTATGATTTTTTTAAAGGTAAGAATTATTTAAATGAATAAGTAAAAGATATTGCTAAAATTAAAAAAAAGTGATATTATTATCATAGGCTAGGAGGATAAAAATGGATTTTGTGATTAATAATTATTTATGGTTTATCATTGGTGCGGTTGTTTTGTTGATGATAATCATCGGATATTTTGCTGAGAAAACAAATTTTGGAAAAATTCCTTTGAATTCAAGAAAAGATAAAAAAGAAAAAAATATTGAAGAAGGGGATGCACCAACTGATTCGGAGGTAGAAACAATTCCAATGGATCAAATAGGAATTGCTGATGCAGTTGCTCCTGAGAAACCTATAAATGTTTCTTTAGAGCCAACAGAATCAACGTCAACAGAAGTTATGCCTGAAGAAGATTTGAACGTTCCTTTTGGTGATGCTAAAGTTGAAGAACCAAAAGAAGAAGTTAAGTCTACTCCAGAAGTGGCAGAAGAGTTACCTGATGTTCCTGAAGTACCAGAAGCAAAAAAAGATGAAGATACTGGGATGTCTGATGAATCAGAGGATGATGTTTGGAAATTTTAAAAAACTTACGATGTAAGTTTTTTTTATTCAAAATTGAAATTAGAACTAATTTTCTTTTTTGTTTGTGTAAATAGATTTCTTTCTTTTTAATATTGTGATATAATTTTATTTATGAAGGATAGGAGGAAATTATGACTTTTGATAGTGTTGTAACAGTTTTAAAAAACCTACTTGATGTATTATTGGTTTGGTTTGTATTTTATTATATTTTAAAAAATTTAAGAAAAAATGTAAAAATGGTTCTTCTTTTTAAAGGGATAATCATTATAATTATATTAAAAATAATAAGTGATATATTGGATCTTACAACGATTGGATATATATTAAATTATTTGATTATGTGGGGACCTTTAGCGTTAATAATTATTTTTCAACCAGAAATTAGAAATGTTTTGGAGCAACTTGGTAGAAGTCAATTGTTAGGTCGTCACAAAGTTCTTACTGTTGATGAAAGAGAAAGAGTTGTTTATGAAATTACTACAGCTATGGAACAACTTAGAAAAAACAGAATAGGTGCATTAATTGTTATTGAACGTGATAATAGTTTGCACGATTATATTGAAAAATCTAAGAAGATATATGCTGAAATATCTAGTGATTTATTAATTACTATTTTCTTTCCTAATAATCCACTTCATGATGGTGGTGTAATTATTCAGGGAGATAAAATAACAAGTGCTGGTGCTGTTTTCCCAACTAGTGACAATGTAAAAATTAGTAAACGTTTAGGAACTAGACACAGAGCTGCTTTAGGTATTTCAGAAGAAATGGATTGTATTTCTCTTGTTGTTTCAGAAGAAACAGGAAGATTATCTATGGCTATTGGTGGAGAATTGTTTTATAATCTAACTTTAGAAGAACTTAAATTAAAATTATTAGAAGAATTAAGACCAAAGAAAGTTATTGATTATTCTGATGAAGAGGAGGAAGATATCGATGAAGAAAATATGTCTGAAAATAGCTAAATTCTTTAAAGCAATTGGTAAGTTTATTGATAAAAAGCTTATTCTTCCTTTTACAAAATTAATAACTTTAATTTCTAATAAATTTGGACAACCAAGTAAAAGGTTTGAAGTATGGCTTTCAAAAACTAATACTTTGCTTTTTATATCTCTTATTTTTGCTTTAGGATTATTTATAATGGTTGATCAAAAAATATTATTTTATTCAGAAAGCTCAGCTGAGGTTTTAAAAAGTCAAAGTGTTACAGCGCTTTATAATGCTGAGGCTTATGTTGTAGAAGGATTACCAGAAACAGTAGATATTACTTTAATTGGTAGTAAAGCCGACTTGTATATTGCTAAACAATCAACATCGCATGAAGTAGTTGTTGATTTGACAGGCTTAAAACCAGGACAACATAAAGTTAATATAAAATATAATCAAGCTAATTCTTCAATAGATTATAAAGTGAATCCTTCCGTTGCTACGGTTATGATATACCAAAAAATATCACAAGCAAAAACACTTACAGTAGATATTTTAAATCAAGATGTTTTAGATTCGAAATTATCTATAGCAAATGTTGATGTTTCAACAGATAGTGTTGTAGTTAAAGGTGCAGAACATCAACTGGCAAAAGTGGCAACTGTTAAAGCTTTAGTAGATGTTAATAATTTACCATCACAAAGCATTGGAGAAGTTACAATGAAAGATGTTCCACTTAAAGCTTATGATCAATCTGGAAATGTTGTTGATGTTGAAATAGTCCCAGCTACAATAGATGCAAAAATTACCATAGCATCGCCAAGTAAAGAAGTTCCAATTAAGGTAATACCTAAAGGTGATGTTGCATTTGGTAAAGCAATCAGTTCTATTGAAACTAGTGAAACAAAGGTAACTGTATATGGTAATTCTGATGTTCTTAATTCTTTAAATTATTTACCGGTGGAAATAGATGTTAATGAATTAAAAGAAAATAGAGAATATAAAGTTCAGTTAGAAAATCCCGTAGGAATTAAAACTATGTCTGTTACAAATATCACAGTTAGTGTAACATTAGATAATGTAGCTGATAAAGATATTGAAAATGTAGCAATAGAATATCGTAATTTAGGAAGTGGTTATACAGTTCAAGGATTAAGTGCTTCGGATGTTATGGTAACTGTTAATGTAAAAGGTGTTGCTTCTGTTATTAATGGAGTTCAATCTACTGATATAGTTGCATATTTAGATTTATCTGGATATGGTGAAGGAGAACACGAAGTAGATGTTAATGTGGAAGGCAATGATGTTAAAATTCAATATCAATCTAAGACTAAAAAAGTAAAAATAAGAATAGTTAAAAAATAAAACTTCAATTTTGAAGTTTTATTTTTTTTCAATATGGTTAAACAGTATTCCAATATTGATAATACCAGCAATTCCTACGAGTGTATAAATGATACGAGGAATAATAGTATTACCAAATAACATTTCAACAATATTAACGTTAAATATTCCGACAATTCCCCATACTATTGCACCAATTATAGTAAGAACAAGGCAAGTTTTTTGTAATGTTTCCATTCTATCTTCCTTTCTAATTTAATCATTACATATTTTGAACAAAAATTTTAAAAATATTCTCATAATAAAATATAATAGTCCATATAATTAAATGAATAAATTAAGAGGTGAAAAGATGAAAAAAATTATATTATGGTGTTTTTTGATTTTTGGCACATTGTTGCTTGCTGGATGTGGGAAAGGAAATAAGGATGTAATAAAGAACTTAAATGATAAAATTAATAAAAGCAAGAGTTATTATATAACTGGAGAATTAGAAATTATAAATAATGAAGATATATATACATATAATACTGAGGTATCATACCGTGCTGAAAATCAATTTAAAGTAGTATTAAAAAATAAAACAAATGAACATGAACAAATTATTTTAAGAAATGATGAGGGAGTTTATGTTTTAACTCCGTCATTAAATAAAAGTTTTAAATTTCAAAGCGAGTGGCCATATAATGGTTCACAAAGTTATTTGTTACAGCTTTTAATAAAAGATATAAATGATGATAACGCGAAAACTATAGAAAAAACAGAAGAAGGTTATATTATAACAACTAAGGTTAATTATTCTAATAATGAGGAATTAATAAAACAAAAGATATATGTTAATGAAGGCAATAACATAACAAAGGTAGAAGTACTTGATAGTAATGAAAAGGTAAAAATTAGAATGAATTTTTCTAATATTGATTTGAATGCAAATTTTGATGATAATTATTTTAAATTAGAAAATAGTATGAAAACGTCTTCAGCAGATGAAACTGTTAGCAGTATAGATGAAATTATTTTTCCAATGTATGTTCCAGATAATACATATCTTTCAAAACAAGATAAAGTATTTTTAAACGATGGAGAAAGAGTTATATTAACATTTGCCGGAGATAAACCTTTTACTTTGGTACAAGAAACAGTAAAAGAAAACTCTGGGTTGAATTTTATTTCTGCTGGTGAATTAGAGATGATTTCTGATTCTGTTGGATATGTGTCTGATTCTGCAATCAGTTGGATTAGTAATGGTATAGAATATTATATTTCTTCATCAGCTTTAACTCAAAAAGAATTATTATCTGTTGCCAAATCAATGAGTGTTATGCCTGTGGGAAAATAATTTGTTAAAAAAAGAATAATTGTGTTATAATAAGTATCAGGTGATGCATATGAAAAAGAAAAAAATAAATCATAAAAATAATATTGAAACGAATAATGAATTAATAAATTTGATTAAAATTGTTGTTATTGTGTGTGTAATTTTACTCGCTTTTTATTTCATAACGTTGTTGGTTAATAAAAAAACTAAAGGTAGTGTGTTTGGTAATGACGATTCAGTGGCGGTAATTCAATATGATAAAATCATAGTTGGTGAAATTTTAAATAGACCTGATAATAATTATTTAGTTTTAGTAAAAAAAGAAAATGATGTAAATTCTAATTTATATCAATCTTACCTATCTATATATAGTGGTAAGGAAAATGCCTTAAAAGTATATAATGTTGATTTAAGCGAAGTATTTAATTCAAATTATGTAGGTGATGAAACTATACTTGACAAAGGTATTCAAAATTATAAATTTAGTGATACAACAATTATTAAAGTAGACGATGGCAGTATATCTGAATCTTATGTTGGAACAGAAGCTATCGAAAATTATTTAAAAGAATTAATAAAATAATATAATTAATCTTGTGCTTTGTATAAGTATAAGATTTTTTTCTTTGATAAATATATTAATATATTATTATTTATGATATAATTTTAAACAGAATAGAGTGATGATATGAACGAAAGAAAAAAACATATAGATAAATTTAGTATTAAAGAAGTTACATTTTTGTTGGTCATTACAGCTTTTGTAAGTTTGGTTACTGGATTTGTTGTCGCAAATCGTTTACTAAAAGATAATAAAATAATAGAAACAGAGAGCTTGAGTGAAAATTTAGAAACCTTTGTAAAAAACTACAACTATATAATAGATAACTATTATGGTGAATATGATGAACAAAAATTATTAGATGCTGCTTTAGCCGGGGTTTTAGATGCTCTAGGAGATCCACACACAGTCTATATAGATGAAAGTAGTGTTGATAATTTTAATATCCAATTAAAAGGTAATTACACTGGACTTGGAATAGAAATTTATAATAGTGATAACGATATTATTATTTCAAAAGTATTTACTAATTCACCTGCGGCTAAGGCTGGTTTGCAACCTAATGATCATATTTTAAAAATTAATGATCAAGATGTTATAGGTATGAAGACAAAAGATTTTGCTGGTATAATTAAATCTAATCAAAATAATTTTAAACTGTTAGTTAAAAGAAATGACGAAGTTAAAGAAATAAAAATAGAGAAGCAAGATGTTATAATAGATTCTGTTTCTTCCAAAATTTATACTAAAAATGGGAAAAATATAGGTTATTTGGGAATTTCCATTTTTGCAGATAACACCTACAGCCAATTTAAAGAAAAATTAGGAGCACTTGAAAAATCAGGAATTGATTCTTTGATTATAGATGTAAGAAATAATACAGGTGGCCATTTAACTTCTGTAGAAAACATAATTAGTTTGTTTTTAGATTCTAGTCATATAATATATAAGATGGAGGATTCAAGTGGTGTTAAGGAATATTATTCGACAGGAAAAGAAACTAAAACATACCCTATAATAGTGTTAACAAACTCTAGCAGTGCATCCGCTTCAGAAATTTTAACAGCTGCCTTAAAAGAAGAATATGGGGCTAAAAGTGTTGGAAAGAAAACTTATGGAAAAGGTTCAGCACAAGAATTACGAACTTTACCTGATGGAACACAATATAAAATTACCACTCATAAATGGTTGACTCCAAAAGGAAATAGTATTGATGGTGTAGGAATAGGTGTAGATAAAGACGTTGAATTAACTAAGCAATATTTAAAAAATCCAAGCGAAGATAATGATACTCAATTACAAGAGGCATTAAAAATACTAACTGAACAATAGTTGAATAAAAATTTTGACATTTTTAATAAAATGGTTATAATTAAACCAGGTGATAATATGAAAAAAATATGCATAGGCGATAAATTACAGATACAGTGTTATAAACACAATAAGAAAATACATAGAGCATGGGACGAGGCTGTACTTTTGGATATAAAAAAAGATTACATGGTTTTCGGTAATAATAAAACAAAAGTTACTGAAGCTGAAGGAAATGTATGGAAAACGAAAGAACCTGCTATAATGTATTTCTTTAAAAATGAGTGGTTTAATATTATAGCTCAATTAAAAAAAGACGGTATATATTATTATTGTAATATAGCAAGCCCTTTTATAATTGAGGATAATACAATAAAATATATTGATTATGATTTAGATTTGAGAATTTTTCCAAGCGGAGAGTATAAGGTGTTGGATAAAATGGAATATAAATATCACAAAAAAATAATGAATTATTCGGATGATTTAGATTTGGTTATAACTAACGCAATGAAAGATTTAATTGAAAAATATTTAAGTAAAGAAGTTATGTTTACAGAAAAAAGTAATTATGAATATGAAAAAATTTATAATAATATAAAAAAATTTGAAATAAATAGTAATTTTTAAAATAAAAGAGAATATAATATATAGAAAAAGAAAGGCGAAAATCAAGCCTTTTTTATAAATTTAAATGATACAAGTGACAAAAAACGACAAATATGAAAAAAAATCAAAAAAATTAAAAAAATTGCTTGACTTGTCCTTCTTCATTTGATATATTAATAGTGCTCTTCGAGAGAAAGGCTTTAAAAAATTGAAAAAATAAAAAAAAAATAAATTTTTTCAAAAAAAGTATTGACTTACGAATGAGTATTTGATATATTATTAGTGCTCTTGCAAAAAGAGCATGAATGATCTTTGAAAACTGAGCAAAATGTCAATTTCAAAATTAGTCAGGAAAAATTAAATCAATTCAATAAAAATTATTTTTTTTTGGAGAGTTTGATCCTGGCTCAGGATGAACGCTGGCGGCATGCCTAAGACATGCAAGTCGAACGAAGTGGCCCATTGAAGATTGAGTGCTTGCACGATTTCGGATTTGGATTCCCACTTAGTGGCAGACGGGTGAGTAACACGTGGGTAACCTACCCTGAAGACTGGGATAACTACTGGAAACGGTAGCTAATACCGGATAATTCATAATTAGATAACTAGTTATGCTAAAAGGAGCGTTTGCTTCACTTCAGGATGGGCTTGCGTTGTATTAGCTAGTTGGTGGGGTAATGGCCTACCAAGGCAACGATGCATATCCGAGCTGAGAGGCTGATCGGACACATTGGGACTGAGACACGGCCCAGACTCCTACGGGAGACAGCAGTTAGGAATATTCGTCAATGGGGGAAACCCTGAACGAGCAATGCCGCGTGAGTGATGACAGTCTTTTAGATTGTAAAACTCTGTTGTAAAGGAAGAATACCCACTATAGGTAATGATAGTGGGATGACGGTACTATACCAGAAAGCCCCGGCTAACTACGTGCCAGCAGCCGCGGTAATACGTAGGGGGCGAGCGTTATCCGGATTTATTGGGCGTAAAGCGTGTGTAGGCGGTTTGTTAAGTATAAGATTAAAGCCCGGGGCTTAACTCCGGTTCGTCTTATAAACTGGCAGGCTTGAGTGTGGTAGAGGCAAGTGGAATTTCTAGTGTAGCGGTTAAATGCGTAGATATTAGAAGGAACACCAGTGGCGAAGGCGGCTTGCTGGGCCATTACTGACGCTGAGACACGAAAGCGTGGGGAGCAAATAGGATTAGATACCCTAGTAGTCCACGCTGTAAACGATGA